>NZ_JBHXWI010000019.1:0-166379 GCF_042671975.1 Rhodococcus sp. NPDC127593
GACGTCGTCGACCAGGGTCACAACCCCAACCGGCCGGAGCCCCCCGACCCAGTGACCACCACACGACTCGTCGGGCTGGGGCGAAGCCCCGTTAGAAATCTAGAGCCAGGTGTCTTCCGACGACGTCGTGAGGAACGCTTCGAGGTCGTCGCGCCACGGCGCGGGCACGGTCTTGTCCGGTTCGATGCCGGTGTACTGCCCGCGGTAGAACAGCAGCGGTCGCTCCTCCCTGATCTCGCTCAGGGAGGAGACCCGGCCGAACGCGACCCAGTGGTCGCCGCCGTCGTGCACGCTCTCGAGCGAGCAGTCGATGTGGGCGAGCGAACCGGTGAGGATCGGTGAGCCCAGCGGCGACTCCGTCCAGTCGATCCCGGCGAACTTGTCCGGATCCCGGGAACCGAAGCGGGCGCACGACGACTGTTGTTCTTCCGCGAGCACATTGACGCAGAAGATGCCACTGCGCTCGATCGCCGCCCACGACCGCGACGTCTTGGTCGGGCAGAACAGCACGAGCGGGGGTTCGAGCGACAGCGCGGCGAACGACTGGCACGCGAACCCCACGGGCTCGCCGTCGTCGATCGTCGTGATGATGGTGACGCCGGTGCAGAACTGGCCGAGCACCGTCCGGAACCGTCGCGGATCGATCGCCTCGGCCGCGACGGCCCCGTCCCCGGTCACCTCGCTCACGGCTGCATTCCGACGCTGAAGTCGTGACCCCACAGGCTGACGGCCGTGCTCTCCCTCGCGATCCAGCTCTCGTCCTCCACCTGACGTCCCTCGCAACCGAATTCGACGTCGAAGCCGCCGGGGGTCTTCATGTAGAACGACAGCATCAGGTCGTTGACGTGGCGGCCGAGCGTGGCCGACATCTTGACCTTCTTGCGGAGCGCGCGGTCGAGGCACAACCCGACGTCGTCGGAGTTCTCGACCTCGATCATGAGATGCACGATGCCGCTGGGCGTGGGCATCGGCAGGAACGCGAGGCTGTGATGCCGCGGATTGCAGCCGAAGAACCGCAACCACGCCGGCTTGCCGTCGGCGGGCCGCCCGACCATCTGCGGGGGCAACCGCATCGAGTCGCGCAGGCGGAAGCCGAGGACGTCGCGGTAGAAGCGCAGCGACGCCTCGTCGTCCGTGGTCGAGAGGACGACGTGCCCGAGACCCTGCTCACCGGTGACGAACTTGTGCCCGTACGGGCTGACCACCCGCCGATGTTCCAGGGCTGCGCCGTGGAACGCCTCGAGCGTGTTGCCGGACGGGTCCTCGAACGTGATCAGCTCGTCGACCCGGCGGTCCTGCAGCTGCTCGGCGGTCCCCTCCTTGAACGCGACGCCGGCCGCCGACAGGTTGTCGCGGACCTCCTGCAGCTCCGCGGCATTGGCCGTCTCCCAACCCGACACCGACAGCCGGTCCTGCTCCCCGGGGAAGATCACGAGGCGAGCCGGAAAGTCGTCCATCCGCAGATACAGGGCGTCCGGGTCGGAGCCCTTGCCCTCGACCATGCCGAGCACCTTCAGACCGTATTCGCGCCACGCGGCCATGTCGGTGGCCTCGATGCGCATGTATGCCAGTGAACGAATACTCATCACTTACCCCCGTCCAGGAGGAAATCGGTTGCCAGGCGATTGAACTCGTCGAACTTCTCCAGCTGCGCCCAGTGTCCGCAGCCGCCGAAGACGTGCAGCTGCGCCCGCGGAATCATCTTCAGCGCCACCAGCGCCCCGTCGAGCGGGTTGACCCGGTCTTCGCGACCCCAGATCAGCAGCACGCGCTGGCGCAGCTTGTAGGCGTCGCGCCAGAGCATTCCCAGCTCGAAGTCGGCCGAGGAGAACGACTTTCCCATCGCCTTGGCGGCGGCGAGCGACTCGGGCGTGCTCGCCGCGGCGAAACGCTCGTCGATCAGTTCGTCGGTGATCAACTTCTGGTCGAACACCATGATGCGCAGGAACGCCTCGAGATTCTCGCGCGTGGGTTGGTACCCGAACTTGCCGAGGTTCCTGACGCCCTCGGTCGGGTCCGGGGCGAACAGGTTGACGCTCAGTCCGCCCGGACCCATCAGGACCAGCCGGCCCGCCCGGTCCGGGTAGTCCAGCGCGAAACGCACTGCCGCACCGCCACCGAGCGAGTTGCCGAGCAGGTGGACGCGTCCGCCGATGTCGAGCGTGTCGAGCAGATCCTTCAACGCGGACGCACTGTGCACGAAGTACTGCGGGTGCTCGGTCGGCTTGTCCGATAACCCGTATCCCGGCTGGTCGACGGCGAGCACGTGGAACTTCTCGGCGAGAACCGGGATGTTCCTGGCAAAGTTCGACCACGACGAAGCGCCCGGACCGCCGCCGTGCAGCAGCACGATCGTGGTGTCGTTGCCGACCCCGGCCTCGTGGTAGTGCAACTTCAGGTCGGGCCGCACCTGGGCGAACTTCGAGGTGGACTCGAATGTGAGGGCCTCTTCGGTAGTCGTCACGCGTTCTCCTAGACCATCGTGTCGGTGACGGGCAGACCGAATTCGCCTGTGCCGTACATGACGTAGGCGCGCTCGGGATCGTTGGCCGCGTGGACGCGTCCGGCGTGCGCGTCCCGCCAGAAACGCTGCAGCGGCGTTCCGTTGGCCAGCGCGGTGGCCCCCGAGCTCTCGAACAGTTTGTCGATCGACGAAATGGCGCGGCCCGTGGCGCGCACCTGGTCGCGGCGTGCCCGCAGCCGCATCTCGAACGGGACTTCCTCACCGGCGACGAGCAGTGCGTATTCGTCGGCGACGTTTCCGGACAGCTGGCGCCAGGCGGCGTCGATGTCACTCGAGGCCTCCGCGATGCGGACCTTGGCGAACGGGTCGTCTTTCGCCTTCTCACCGGCGAACGCCGCGCGGACGCGCTTGCCCTGATGTTCGACGTGCGCATCGTAGGCGCCGTAGGCCATCCCGACGATCGGCGCGGAGATGGTGGTGGGATGGATTGTTCCCCAGGGCATCTTGTAGACGGGCGCGGTGTTGCGCTCGAGCCCGGGTGCGGTGAGGTTGCTCATCGCCTTGAAGCTGAGAACGCGGTGCGTCGGGACGAACACGTCGTCGACAACCACGGTGTTGCTGCCGGTTCCGCGGAGTCCCACGACATTCCACACGTCGTCGATCCGGTAGTCCTCGCGCGGGATCAGGAAGCTGACGAAGTCGACCGGACGCCCGTCCTTGATGACGGGCCCGCCGAGCACGGCCCAGCTCGCGTGATCACAGCCGGACGACCAGGCCCAGGCACCGTTGACCGTGTATCCGCCGTCGACGACCTGGCCGGCGCCCATCGGCGCGTACGAGGACGAGATGCGGACGTCGGTGTCGTTGCCCCACACGTCTTCCTGAGCCTGCTGGGAGAACAGTGCGAGGTGCCAGTTGTGGACACCGATGATCGACGAGACCCATCCGGTGGAACCGCAGGCGCTCGCGATCTTCCGCACCGCGGAGTAGAAGAGCACCGGATCCGCCTGGTAACCACCCCACTGTGCGGGCTGGAGCAACCGGAAGAATCCGGTCTCCTGGAGCGCCTTCATGGAATCGTCGGGGATACGACGTAGATCCTCGGTCTCCTGCGCACGCTCTCGCAGCGTCGGCAGTAGTGCGTCGAGCCGCTGCATCACCTCGTGACTGTCATGGTCACCCACAGGACGCTCCTGTCTCGTTCGATGGTTCACTTATCTTCTGAGACTAGAACACGTTCCCATTTATGTCGAGATACCGGCAAAGGTGCTGTTTGACGGCCCGGGTCTGGAAGAAAGCACCCGAAAATCTGGCGGATCGTGTCGAAGTTCTATAACGTGTTCTACTAACAGCATGAAGGGATGTGAGGGCACAATGGCGCAGATTCGCGAGATCGATGTGGGCACGGTCCAGACCCGCTTCGCGCGTGGTTGGCACTGCCTCGGTTTGACCAAGACGTTCAAGGACGGCAAACCGCATTCGATCGAGGCATTCGGCACCAAACTCGTCGTCTTCGCCGACAGCAAGGGCGAACTGAAGGTTCTGGACGCGTATTGCCGGCACATGGGCGGCGACCTGTCGCAGGGCACCGTGAAGGGCGATTCCGTGGCCTGCCCGTTCCACGACTGGCGCTGGGGCGGCAACGGCAAGTGCACCAGCATTCCCTACGCACGCCGGGTTCCGCCGATCGCCCGCACCCGGGCCTGGCTCACCCTCGAGCAGAACGGCCAGCTGTTCGTCTGGAACGACCCGGAGGGCAATCCCCCGCCGGAGGACGTGACGATCCCCCGCATCGAGGGCGCATACAGCGACGAGTGGACCGACTGGACCTGGAACTCGATGCTGATCGAAGGTTCCAACTGCCGCGAGATCATCGACAACGTGGTCGACATGGCGCACTTCTTCTACATCCACTACGCGTTCCCGACGTACTTCAAGAACGTCTTCGAAGGCCACATCGCGACGCAGTACCTCAACACGAAAGGTCGCCCCGACGTCGGGATGGCGACGCAGTACGGCATGGAATCGCTGCTGCGCTCCGAGGCCGCGTACTACGGGCCGTCCTACATGATCAATCCGCTGTGGAACAGCTACGGCGGGTACGAGGTCGAGAGCGTCCTCATCAACTGCCACTATCCGGTGACGAACAATTCGTTCGTGCTCCAGTACGGCGTGACCGTCAAGAAGCCGACCGGCATCGACGACGAAACAGCCGACAAGCTGGCCGCGAAGTTCACCGAGGGCATCGCCGAGGGATTCCTGCAGGACGTCGAGATCTGGAAGAACAAGACCAAGATCGACAACCCCCTGCTCTGCGACGAGGACGGTCCGGTCTACCAGCTGCGACGCTGGTACGACCAGTTCTACGTCGACGTCGCCGACGTCACCGACAAGATGACGCGGCGCTTCGAGTTCGAGGTCGACACCACCAAGGCCAACGAGGCCTGGCAGCACGAGGTCGACGAGAACCTGGCCCGTCAGAAGGCCGAACGCGAGGCCGCGGAGCGGTCCGAAAGCAAGGAAGCGCAGGTCTGATCATGAGTGCCTCGACCGAATGGGCCAAAGCTCCCGACTTCGCCGGGCAGCCTGCTCGGCTCGAGGCCATTCATGCGCAGACGTTGGCCGACAAGGCCAATTACCTCGACGACGGCATGAAGGAAGTCGAGTGCCGGACGTGCGGAACCTGTGTGCTGGTGCGCAAGAACAGCCTCGAGCACACAAGCGTCCAGTGGACGGACGACCCTGCAAAGACGTGCCCGACGTTCCGGGACGCCGTCGGAGAGGGACAGTCCACCGCGCTCCGCGAGGGGTGCCCGCGGCTGTGGGACAGTATCGATCACGCGGTGATGGAGGGGTTCATCGACGTGCGAGATCGCGTCGAATAGTCGTTGGCACGCTGCGCGCGGATGCGTCGCCCAGTGTGACATTCGTGCAGTCAGTGCGGCTTCGGCCTGCACGAATGTCACATTGGGCGCTTAGGCTGGATGTGCCGTCGGATTCGGCGGTTCCAGCCGAACCGGAGGCGTGCCATGACAGGCCGAATCGTGCACTTCGAGATCCCTTTCGACGACGGTGACCGCGCACGAGCGTTCTATCGGGACGCGTTCGGGTGGGCCATCGCCGAGATCCCCGATATGGACTACAGCATGGTCACCACCGGACCCGTCGGCGAGAGTGGCATGCCCGACGAACCCGGGTACATCAACGGCGGCATGATGCAGCGCGGGGAGGTGACCTCTCCCGTGGTCACCGTCGACGTCGAGAGCATCGAATCCGCCCTCGAAAGGATCGAATCCCTCGGTGGCAAGACCGTCACCGGCAGGACCCCCGTCGGGAACATGGGATTCGCCGCGTACTTCACCGACTCTGAGGGCAACGTCGTCGGGCTGTGGGAGACCGCCCGCTGACCCGTGAGTACTTATTAACCGCCCGTGGTTAATAAGTACTCACAGGCGCTCGCGTTGCAGTTCGAGCGCAATGTCGATGAGCTGGTCTTCCTGCCCGCCGACGAGCTTGCGCTTACCCGCGCGGACGAGGAGTTCGGCGGACGAGACGCCGTACCGCTCGGCCTGGCGTTCGGCGTGCTTGAGGAAGCTCGAGTAGACACCGGCGTATCCCATCATCAGCGCCTGGCGGTCGAGGAGGCATTCGGCGGGCATCGCCGGACGCACCACGTCCTCGGCAGCGTCGGCGATTGCGAAGAAGTCGATCCCCGTCTTGACGCCGATCTTGTCGCACACGCCGACGAACGCCTCGACCGGCGCGTTGCCGGCGCCGGCACCGAATCGTCTTGTGCTGCCATCGATCTGCTTGGCACCTGCGCGGACCGCGGCGATCGAGTTGGCCACACCGAGTCCGAGGTTCTCGTGACCGTGGAATCCCACCTGCGCGTCCGAGCCGAGTTCCTGCACCAGAGCCTCGACGCGGTCCGACACCTGCTCGAGCACGAGCGCGCCGGCGGAGTCGACCACGTACACGCACTGGCAGCCCGCGTCGGCCATGATGCGGGCCTGCTTGGCGAGCTTCTCCGGTGCAATCGAATGCGCCATCATCAGGAAGCCGACGGTCTCGAGACCGCGGTCGCGGGCCAGCCCGAAGTGCTGGATGGACACGTCCGCCTCGGTGCAGTGCGTGGCGATGCGACAGATCGAGGCGCCGTTGTCCTGGGCGACGATGATGTCGTCCTTGATGCCGAGGCCCGGCAGCATCAGGAAGGCAATCTTCGCGTTCTTCGCCGTGTCGACGGCGATCGAGATGAGTTCCTGCTCCGGCACCTTGGAGAACCCGTAGTTGAACGAGGACCCACCCAGTCCGTCGCCGTGCGTCACCTCGATGACCGGGACCCCGGCGTTGTCGAGCGCACCGACGATGGCCCGGACCTCCTCACCGGTGAACTGGTGCCGCTTGTGGTGCGAACCGTCCCGCAGGGAGGTGTCGGTGACGCGGATGTCCCAGCTGGCGTCGAAATGGACCATAGTGCTCATGCCTCCACACTCAGGAGCTTCTGGGCGATCTCCTCGCCCACCTTGGTTGCCGCTGCGGTCATGATGTCGAGGTTGCCCGCGTACGGCGGCAGGAAGTCGCCTGCGCCCTCGACCTCGACGAACGTCGTGACTGTCGCCTGCCCGCCCGACACGATGCTCGGGTCGTCGAACTGCGGTTCGTTGAGCAGCCGGTAGCCGGGGACGTACTGCTGGATGTCCGCGACGACGCGGTGGATGGAATCGGTGATGGCGGCGCGGTCGGCGTCCTCGGGGATCGCGCAGAAGATCGTGTCGCGCATGATCATCGGCGGGTCGGCCGGGTTGAGGATGATGATCGCCTTGCCGCGCCGCGCTCCGCCGATGGTCTCGATGCCGCGGCTGGTGGTCTTGGTGAACTCGTCGATGTTGGCGCGGGTGCCCGGGCCCGCGGAGACGGACGCCACCGACGCGACGATCTCGGCGTACGGCACGTCGACGACGCGGGAGACCGCGTACACGATCGGGATCGTGGCCTGCCCTCCGCACGTGATCATGTTGACGTTGGGGGCGCCGAGGTGTTCGAGCAGGTTCGCCGGCGGCACCACGGCGGGTCCGACCGCGGCCGGTGTCAGGTCGACGGCGCGGATGCCGGCGGCCTCGTACCGCGGTGCGGCCTCCCGATGCACGTACGCGGACGTGGCCTCGAAGACGAGGTCGGGTTTCTCCGGCTGGTTCAGCAACCAGTCGACACCCTCGGCCGACGTCTCCAGTCCCAACTTGCGGGCGCGTGCCAGGCCTTCGCTCTCGGGGTCGATCCCGATCATCCAGCGGGGTTCGAGCCACTCGGATCGCTGCAGTTTGTAGAGCAGGTCGGTGCTGATGTTGCCCGAACCGACGATCGCCACACTTGCCTTGGTCATGAACAAACTCCTACTTGAACTGCAGGGATACGGATCCGAGCCCACTGAACTCGGCGCGGAAGTGATCGCCTGGGTGCGCGTCGATGGCGCGGGTGCACGATCCGGGCAGCACGATGTCGCCGGCCTTCAGCCGGACGCCGAAACTCTCGACCTTCTGTGCGAGCCAGGCGACGGCCGTCACCGGGTTGCCGAGCACCGCGTCGCTGCGCCCCTCGGCCTTGGTCTCGCCGTTGCTGGTCAGGACCGCATCGATGGATGTGATGTCGATGTCCGCGGGCCGCACTCGGTTCTTGCCGAGCACGAAACCGGCGGACGACGCGTTGTCCGCGATCGTGTCCAGCAGCGTGATCTTCCAATCGGTGATCCGGCTGTCGATCAGCTCGATGGACGGCGCGAACGCCACGGTGGCGTCCAGGACGTCCTGCTCGGTGCAGCCGGCGCCGGGGAGGTCGGCGCCCAGCACGAACGCGACCTCGACCTCCACACGCGGGAAGCAGAACCGCGCCGTGTCGACGGGCTGGTCCTCGAAGACCTCCATATCGGCGAGCAGGTGGCCGTAGTCGGGTTCGTCGACGCCCATCATCTGCTGCATGGCGAGGGACGACAGGCCGACCTTGTGCCCGACGACCTTCGCTCCGTCCTGCAGCCGGCGGCGGATGTTGATCAGCTGGATCTCGTAGGCGTCGACGACGTCGATGTCGGGATGGTCCGCGGTCAGGGGGCCGATGGGAGCGCGGCCCCGCTCCGCGGCGTCGAGCTGATTCGCCAACTCGGTGCGTAGTTGCGTCGAGAGCATGGTGTGAGGACCTTCCGTGAAGTTCGTTTGTGTGCGCACGCCCACCGGTTTCCACTGCAACGTGTTTCGTTCTTGTTTGTTGGCGTCAGTAATACTTCCTGGCAGAAAGGATGGACTGACAACCCCATCATTCTATAACGTGTTCTACATGAGCAAGCACGAATACGACATCGTGGTCGTCGGAAGCGGTGCCGGTGGAATGACCGCGGCCCTCACCGCGGCCCACAAGGGACTCAGCGTCGTCATCCTCGAAAAGGCGCCGCACTTCGGCGGCTCCACCGCGCGCTCCGGCGGTGGCGTGTGGATCCCCAACAACGAGGCGCTGATCGCCGCGGGAGTCGAGGACACGACCGACGCCGCGCGGACCTACCTGCACAGCATCATCGGTGACGTCGTCCCGAAGGACCGGATCGACGCCTACATCGACCGCGGCCCCGAAATGCTGTCGTTCGTGCTGAAGAACAGCCCGCTGAAACTGCAGTGGGTGCCCGAATACTCCGACTACTACCCCGAGGCCCCCGGCGGACGGCTCGGCGGACGGTCCGTCGAGCCGACACCGTTCGACGGCAGGAAACTCGGCGCCGACCTCGCGAGGCTCGAACCCGACTATGTCAAGGCGCCGTCCAATTTCGTGATCACCCAGGCCGATTACCGCTGGCTGAACCTCCTGATGCGCAACCCGCGCGGCCCGCTGCGCGCCGCCCGGGTCGGGCTCCGGTTCCTCGGCGCCAAGCTCACCGGGAAGCGCCTGCTCGTCCGCGGTCAGGCGCTCGTCGCGGGACTGCAGGCCGGGCTGAAGGCCGCCGGCGTCCCGATCCTGCTCGACACCCCGCTCACCGACCTGTATGTGGAGGACGGCGTGGTCAGGGGCGTCAACGCGACGGTCGACGGACAGCCGCAGGTGTTCCGGGCGCGCCGCGGCGTCGTGATCGCGTCGGGCGGTTTCGAGCACAACGACGAGGCCCGCAAGAAGTACCAGCGGGCACCGATCGGCACCGAATGGACCGTCGGCGCGAAGGCCAACACGGGCGACGGCATCTGGGCGGGCGAAAAGCTCGGCGCCGCGCTCGATCTGATGGAAGACGCCTGGTGGGGACCGTCCATCCCACTCACCGGGGGCCCCTGGTTCGCGCTGTCCGAGCGGAGCCTGCCGGGCTGCATCATGATCAACGAATCCGGCAAGCGCTTCGTCAACGAATCCGCGCCATACGTCGAGGCGACGCACGCGATGTACGGCGGCACGCACGGCCAGGGCGACGGACCGGGCGAGAACGTGCCGTGCTGGCTCGTCCTCGACCAGCGTTACCGCGACCGCTACGCGTTCGCCGGAGTCACCCCCCGCTCGCCGTTCCCCGGTCGCTGGCTGAAGGCCGGTGTGATCGTCAAGGCGGGCACCGTCGCCGAGCTGGCCGGGAAGATCGGCGTGCCGGTCGACGCGCTCGCCGAAACGGTCTCGCGTTTCAACACTTTCGCCCGCAACGGCAAGGACGAGGACTTCGGCCGTGGTGAGAGCGGGTACGACCACTACTACGGGGATCCCCGCAACAAGCCCAACCCGAGCCTCGGGGCGCTCGAGAAGGCGCCGTTCTTCGCCGTCAAGATGGTCCCGGGCGACCTCGGCACCAAGGGCGGCCTCCGCACCGACCGCAATGCGCGCGTGCTGCGGGAGGACGGCAGCACCATCGAGAACCTCTATGCGGTGGGCAATGCCAGCGGCCCGGTGATGGGCCACACCTACGCCGGACCCGGCGCGACCATCGGCCCGGCGATGACGTTCGGCTATCTCGCGGTTCTCGATATCCTCGACAAGTCCTCCCGGACCGATTCCCCGACGTCACTCACCGGAGACACCACCAATGCCCATTGATCCGAACATCGCCATCGGAGCCGAACTGCCCGTTCAGGAGTTCTCCTGGACCAGTTCCGACGTGCAGCACTACCACCTCGCTCTCGGTGCCGGATCCCGTCCACTGGACGAGAGGGAGTTGCGGTACCTGACCGACGGGAAGCCGCAGGTGCTCCCCACGTTCGCCACGGTGGCCGCGAATTTCCACGCGACCGAGGCCCCCCGTGTGTCGTTCCCGGGCGTCGAGATCGACCTCGCCAAGGTGGTCCACGGCAGCCAGGAAGTGACCGTGCACCAGCCGATTCCCCCGGAGGGCAAGGCCCGCACCACCACCCGCATCGCCGAGGTGTGGGACAAGGGCAAGGCCGCCGTCATCGTGCAGGAATCGACGACCACCGACCCCGGCGGCACTCCCCTGTGGACCGGGCGTTCGTCCATCTTCGCCCGCGGCGAAGGCGGTTTCGGCGGTGAGCGCGGACCGTCCCAGTCCGTCGAGTTACCCGACCGGCCTGCCGACGCCGAGGTCGACACCCCCGTCCTTCCGCAGCAGGCGCTGATGTACCGGATGTGCGGCGACCGCAACCCCCTGCATTCCGACCCGAAGTTCGCTTCCGCCGCAGGGTTTCCCGCCCCGATCCTGCACGGCCTGTGCACCTACGGAATGGTGTGCAAAGCGGCCGTGGACGCGGTACTCGACTCGGACACGTCGCAGGTCGCGGGCTTCCGAGTCCGGTTCGCGGGCGTGGTTTTTCCGGGCGAGACGCTGCACACGCGAATCTGGCGGGAGGAGGGCAGACTACTCATCTCGGCCACGGTTCCCGAGCGTGATCATGCCCCGGCCCTGGCCGACGTGGTACTGACCCTGGCCAAGGGGTGACAGTTACCGAAAGTTGACCGAATGTGCCCAGTTCGGGCGGATGTTCGCAATTATCAGGCACGATGCCGCAACACTTTGTACGCTTTCCGGGACCTCATCGAGACGTGTCAACCGATGGTCGGGACGGTTCCACGGCTCTCCAACGAGCAGTAGCGAACAAAGGGGGGACCTCGTGTCCCAGCGCAGACATCTCCGTCCCGTGCGGCGCGCTGCCGTTGCCGGCGCTCTAACGTTCTGCGCGACCGCCCTCATCGCTCTTCCCGCGAATGCCGCACCGGTCGCGGGAAGTTCCGACAGCGGCAGCACCGGCGGCAGTTCGATGGGTTCTTCCGTCCTCCCGACGCCCATTCCCACCCCGACCGGGCTGGCCGCGCTCGCGGCCGCGACGACCCAGACTGGCAAGCCTTATCTGTGGGGTGGGACGGGTCCCGACGCGTGGGACTGCTCGGGGCTGGTTCAGTGGGCATTCCGGCAGGCAGGGGTGAATCTGCCACGCACCACGTGGGAGCAGGCTGAGGTCGGCGCCCCCATTCCGCTGTGGGCAGTGGCTCCCGGCGACATCGTGGTGCTCAACCCGGATGCGTCGCACATCGGTATCTACGCGGGCTTCGGTCAGGTCTTCAATGCGTACGGACGCGGCGTGCCCGTGGGTCTGGCGCCGCTGTCGCAGTTCCACATCTACAGCATCCGCCGGTTCTGACCCTCGGCCGTGGGTGTGCGTCTGCCGACGTACGGCCACACCGCGACGAGGAACAACACCACCACCGCGACCGGCCCGAGCAGGGACGCCCACGCCGGCCCGTCCGGCAGTGCCGCTGCCAGACCGGCCGCGGCGCCGGTGACGACCGCCCCCAGCAGTAGCGTCGGGATTCCCGGTGCGAGGCCGGTGTACGCGACGAGCAGCAGTCCCGTCGCCGCGACACCCGCGGCGGCCGCCGCGAGCGCGGACGCGTTGCCCAGGACGAGCGCGACCAACGCCCCCTGCACCGCGATCACCGCTACCCATCTCATCGGAGTGCCCTCGGCGGCCGGCGGGCGCGATCGGCGAGGGCCAGCGCGAGATCCAGTGCGGAATCGTCGTCCCACGCCACCACCGGGACCCCGAGAACACCCATGTTCCGGTACATGTTCCGCCGCTCGAGCCGCCACATCCTGCCGGTCATCGGCTCGAGTTCGTACTCGAACGGCGGGCCGCGGAGCACGTCGACGGCCACGACGACGTGACCGCGCCGCCTCAACTCCAGCAGTGACAGCGCGAAGTTGGTGTCCAGCATGGTGGAGAACGCGATGACCACGGCCCTCGGCGGCAACGCGACCCGCGGGACGAGTGTGCCTTCGGAGGCACCGGCCTCGGAGTCGAGCACGGTGTCGAGGATCCGGTAGAACTGCCTGCGTCCGATGTCGGCGCCGAGCCACCGCAGCCGGAGCCCGTGGGCGACGACCCCGGCCCGGTCGCCGCGCTGCAAGGCCGTCTGCACCACCTGCGTGGCCCCGCGCACGGTCCGGTGCAGGCTCGCCGACGCCGGGCCCGGCGCCTGCGGCGTGGTGTCGAGTACGGCGACGACGTCCGCGGCGCGGTCCATGATCCGTTCGGTGACGTGGAGCCGGCCGCGCCGGGCACTCACCGGCCAGTTGACGCTGCGCAGCGGGTCTCCCGGCGTGTGGGGGCGGATGTCCCCGAACTCGACGCCCGAACCGAATCGGCGGGTGCGGTGCGCGCCGATGCGGTCCGGAAGGGTGGCGTGGGGCAACGGAGTCGGCATGGGTGGCGCCAGCGGGAACACCCGCAGCTCCGCGACGGGAACCGGCAGCGAAGCGGTCAGCAGGCCGCCGCCGGCACGTGCCGTGACCGTCAGTGCGGGTTCGTACCGGCCCCATCGATCCGCCGACACCACGTAGTCGCCCTCGCCGACCTGATCGACCGTGTAGCCGTCGGACGGTGCCGGTGTCACCGCGAGCTCCGCCGCGCCACAACACGCCGTCACATCCACCGAGAAGTGCACGGACTCGGATTCGAAACACCGCAGCATGTGCGCCGACGCCTCGACCCGGACGCCGGTGGCCGGACGGGGCAACCACGTCACCGTGCCGAGCGCACCCAGCATCGGGGCGGCGAACACGATCAGTTCCCACCACCGCCCCACGACACCCGCCGTCAACGCCACAGCGGCGCAGGTCGTCAATGCGAGGGCTGCCGGCGACGCCCGCCACGTCAGCTGGTGCTCCGTCATCGTGCCCTCGGCGCGGGGAGACGGCGCAACAGTTCCGCGAGGACGTCGTCGCTGCGGATACGGCGCACCCACATCTCCGGGCGCAGGCTGATGCGGTGCGCGACAGCGGGAACGGCCAGGGCCTTGATGTCCTCGGGAATGACGAAGTCCCGGCCCGAGAGGAGGGCTCGCGCCCGAGCCAGCTGGACGAGGTCGAGCTCCGCGCGGGGGCTGGCCCCGACCTCGACCTGCGGGTGATGCCGGGTGGCGTTCGCGAGCGCGACGACATACCCGAGGACGTCGTGATGAACACTGACCTGCTCGAGCGATTCGCGCATCGCCAGGAGGTCGGCGGCATCGACCACCTGCTCGACGACGACGGCGGCGGATCCCCGGTCGAGCCGTCGGCGAAGCATCTCGTGCTCGTCGGTCTCGGTGAGATACCCGAGCCGCAGGCGGAGCGCGAACCGGTCCAGCTGCGCCTCGGGTAGCGGGTAGGTGCCCTCGTACTCGATGGGATTGTCGGTGGCGAGCACGATGAAGGGACGCGGCAGGATCCGGGTGGTGCCGTCGACGCTGACCTGCCCCTCGGCCATGGCCTCGAGCAAAGCGGCCTGGGTCTTGGGCGGGGTGCGGTTGATCTCGTCGGCGAGGAGCAGGTTGGTGAAGATCGGGCCCGGACGAAATTCGAAGCGTCCCGACGGCATGTCGTAGATGGTGGCGCCGAGCAGGTCGGCGGGCAGCAGGTCGGGGGTGAACTGGACGCGCGTGAAGTCGAGCCCGAGTGCGGCAGCGAAAGATCGTGCCACCAGAGTCTTTCCGAGTCCGGGCAGATCCTCGATGAGCACGTGTCCGCCGGCGAGTACCGCGAGCAGGATCGACGTGAGTTCGTCGTGCTTGCCGACCACCGCCCGTTCGACCTCCGCCAGCACCGCGTGGGCGCGCGCGGTGGTGACCTCGGCGGGCATCGTCACAGCTGCTCCAGCCGTTGCAGGATCCGGTCGAGCACATCCCGGCCCGGACCGGGTGCGGCCCTGTCGGAGCGCTGCACGCACTCGGGATCGACCCACTGCCACAAGTCGCCGAAGAACACCTCACCCGCGGCGGCGGTGTCGGCGGGGTCGAGTCCCTGCCGCTGTCCGGTGGACTGCTGGAACTCGCGCGCCAGAAGCGGACGCAGATGGTGATCCCAGTCGCCGCGCGTACCGTCCGCCCAACTGATCAGTGATTCCGTCCGCGCCATCCAGCGGGCCGTGGCCTCGGCTCGTTCCGCCTCCAGGCCGGGCGGCTGGTCGTCGACGTCCCCGGGTGCCATGCGTCGCCGAATCTCGAACAGCACCAGCGCGGTCACCGCTCCCGCGATCAGCACGGCCGCACTGTACCGACCGGCGGCCACCAGCGGGACCTCCACGGCCAGCACCGCCCCGACACCGGCTACCGCGACGGCGAACATGCGCCGCTCCCCAGGTCGTCGAGCACGCGCCGGAGCAGATCCGCGGCCTCGTCACGGTGCTGTTCGCCCATCGGATGCAGGCTGAACCGCGCCTCGGAGAACAGCCGCACCAGCGGCGCCGCAGCCTCGAAGTGCAGCGCTCCGAGTTGCACTGCGCGAGCCAGCACTTCGGACGGGGTGTCCGACTCCCGCGGTTCGGCGCCCGGGGCCCCGCGCAGCGCATCTTCCATGGCGGCGTAGCTGGCGATGATGGCCTCACGCGGCGGCAGAGTCGGGGCCACGACCACGGCGAGACCTTCCTCCGCCGCCCGGGCCAGCGACTGCGAGGCGGCCGGACTGTCGGGGGAACTCGCCGCGGTCCAGGCGCCGGCCCGAGCCCGGAGGGGGCGCCGGGCCACGGCACCGAGGATCAGCACGGTCACCAGCATCGGCCCGACAATCGCTGCCGCGGTCCACAATTCCGTCAGGTCCTCGCGGGCCTCCTCCACCGTGTCGGGTGGCGGACGTATGTCGGCGGGCACGGACTCGTCGGTTCGGCCGGCCCCATTGTCGGTGGCCGGGCTCGCCGGCGACGGTTGACGGTCCGGTGGCTGGTCACCGCCGGCGGACCCGAGGAAGAACGCCGCGGCCACGAGGAGCGAGGCGAACGCAGCCCATCCGAGAATGTGCCGGCGCGAGACCGAGGACCCGGTGTCTCCGGTGAGCCCTACCGGCGGCGGGTCGGGCGCGACCCGCGGCCGACCGCTGCGAAGGGCGGACGCCAGCGCCACCGCCGCGACGACGACGGCGATCGCCGAGAGGATGATGAGAGCGCGCGTCGCACCTGCGCCCGGCTCCGACGGTGTCGCGGGGGTGTCGGGCGCGGGGACCACCCGGACGGCAAGGGTGACCGTCACGACGGCCGCCAGCAGGGCGACCGTGTGGACGACCCTGCTTCGCACGCGACGGTCCGGCATCCTCACTCCCGAGTTGCTCCTCCATCGTGACACGCGGGGACCGGGAAAATCACCCGTTCACGGCGGCGGACGGCGCAGCATGTTCCGGACGTATCCATCTACGAAGGAGTTTTACTTGACCACGTCCCCGGTAACCGGAGCCGAACTGACTCGATCGCTGGAACCTCTGGGGGTTGCGGTCCCCTCGGCCGTGCCCACGCAATGGGGCAACCTTGCCGCCGATCTTCCGGAACCCGTTCCGCCGCACCTGCATCCCGGCACTCGTGAGCCGCTCGGACCGGAAGACCTGGCTCCGCTGTTTCCCGCGAGCCTGATCGAACAGGAGGTCGCGACCGAACGGTACATCGAGATCCCCGAGACGGTCCGCGAGATCTACGGCATGTGGCGGCCGTCGCCGCTGGTGCGCGCGCACCGGCTCGAGCGGGTGCTCGGCACGCCGGCACGGATCTACTACAAGTACGAGGGTGTCAGCCCGGTCGGATCACACAAACCGAACACGGCTGTGGCACAGGCCTATTACAACGCGCTCGAAGGCACCACCAAGCTCACCACCGAGACCGGCGCGGGCCAGTGGGGCGCGTCGCTCTCGTTCGCCGGGGCCCTGCTCGGCCTCGAGGTGGAGGTCTGGCAGGTCCGCGCCTCGTTCGACGCCAAGCCGTACCGCCGACTCCAGATGGAGGCCTACGGCGGCATCTGTCATCCGTCTCCATCCGACCTCACCGAAGCCGGTCGGGCCATCCTGGCCGAGCACCCCGACACCACCGGGTCGCTGGGCATGGCGATCAGCGAGGCCGTCGAGGTGGCTGCAAACGATCCCGACGCGCACTACTCGCTGGGCAGCGTCCTCAACCACGTCATGCTCCACCAGACCGTGATCGGCCAGGAAGCGATGGCCCAGCTGGAGGAGGCGGGTGAGCCTGCCGCGCACACGGTATTCGGTTGCGCCGGCGGCGGTTCCAATCTCGCCGGCCTGACCTTCCCGTTCCTGGGGCGTAATCTGCGCGAGGGCACCACCACCCGCCTCGTCGCGTGTGAGCCGGCCGCCTGCCCGTCGCTGACGGAGGGCGAGTACCGCTACGACTTCGGTGACGTCGCAGGCCTGACGCCGCTGTTGAAGATGTACACCCTCGGCAACGACTTCGTTCCGCCCGCCATCCATGCGGGCGGACTGCGGTACCACGGCATGTCGCCGATGGTCTCGCACGCCGTCGCCCTCGGGCTGATGGAGGCGACCGCGATCGAACAGGACGACGCACTCGCCGCGGGCCTGCTCTTCGCCCGCGCCGAAGGCATCATCCCGGCGCCGGAATCCACGCACGCCGTGGCCGCGGCCATCGCGCACGCCCGCACGGTCACCGAACCGGAGGTCGTGGTCATCGGACTGTCCGGCAACGGCCAGCTGGACCTCCCCGCGTACAGCCGGTACGTCTGATCGATTTGCCGAGGCAGTCGCCCCAACGGGTCTGCCTCGGTGGTCACCGGCTCAGCGTCGACAGCCTGCTCACCAGCCGGTCGATGTCGAGCGTGCCGTCGAGTCCGGCGGACACGTCGTCCCACGACGCGTCGGCGACCAGGGTCAGCGCGGTTCCCCTGTCGTACAGCACGTCGACGACGTTCGCGAACCGCCGCACGGTCTCCGCGCCGGCCTCCCGCAGTCGGGGCACACCGGTGATCACCCAGCATCCGAACCGCTCGGACAGTTCGAGGTAGTCGGCGGGTGCGGTCGGGGTGCCGCACAGCACCGCGAACTCGAACCAGACCGTGCGATCCTGCACCGCGGAGGCCGTCACCGTGCGCGTCCCGACGGTCAGGGCGACGCGCTCGGACAGGGCCGGGGTCTCGGTTTCGGAAGCTCGGACGAAACGTCCGGAAGAGAACCTGGCGTCCGCCGTGGCCACGGTGCGGTAGTCGACGGGACCAGCCAACCGCACGACGGTCAAGTTCTGTTCCAGCACGGCAATCGACGGCGCGAACAGGTGATGGAACAGCGGATTCGGCAACAGCCCTTCCGGCGGATAGTTCGATGTGGCCACGAGCGTGATCCCGCGGGTGAACAGGACCTTCAGCAGTCGCGCGACGAGCATCGCGTCCCCGACGTCGTGCAGGTGGAACTCGTCGAAACACAGCAGCCGGACGTCCCCGAGAGCCGTGTCGATCGCGAGGTCGATGGACCCCAGCGCGTGCGCGTCGGTGTGGAGCCGGCGGAAGAACGAGTGGAAGTGCACGCGCCGCTTCGGGACCGCGGCCGACCCGTAGAAGCGGTCCATCAACCACGTCTTGCCGCGTCCGACGGGTCCCCACAGGTACACGCCGCGAACTCCGGGCCTCCCCTGCCCCAGGCCCTCGGCGGTCTCGTGCAGGACGGCCGCGGCCGCGCGCTGCGCGTCGTCCAACAGAACCTCTACATCCACAGAGAAAACACTACGAATGTAGAGTCTCGTGCGACAAGCCGATGTGAGGAGGACGACACCGTGCCCGAGCGGCGTGAGCAGATAGCCGACGCGGCGATCACGATCGTCGCGCGCGAGGGCATGCGGGCGCTGACGCATCGGGCCGTCGACCGCGCACTGGATCTCCCGGGCGGGTCCACGTCCTACTACTTCCGCACCCGGCGTGCCCTGATCGAATCCGCCGTGCGCCGGCTCGCCGAACGCTCACGGCAGGAATTCGAGACCACGGCGGCCCCGCCGCTCGACCTCGCATCCCTCGCCGAGGGCGTGGCCCGGTCCCTGGACCGGCTGCTGCACACCCGCCACGACGACGTCGCCGCCCGGCACGCGCTGACCGTCGAACTGTCCGGTGACGCCGAACTGCACGCACTCCTCGCGACGTGCCTGTTCTCCCGTCCCCGCGCCACCGAATTGTTCGACGCCCTCGGCGTCGCCGACCCCGAGAGCGCGGGCGCGGACTTCGTCAGCCTCGTCGAAGGCCTGGTCTTCGACCGTTTCGTGGGAGCCCGGTCACTCGACGGCATCGAGCCCGGCACCGAACGCAGCGTGCGGCAGCTGGCGCGCGCCGTCGAGTCGTATCTGCGCGGTGTGACGGCCTGAACGAATGCCACCCGGCGCGGGGTGGACGACGAAAATCCCGCGTTTCTGCCAAGATCGTGACGTGAACCCCCAGTACCTCAGCCGTCTCCCCGACAGCGGTTTCGACCGCGTCGACGCACTCCTCGACCCCGTCGACACCGACCTCGCGGTCGCTTTTCCGGGCGATCGGCAGCAACCGCAGCCCGTCCACACCGTCTACGTGAGCGCGGCGGACGCCGGACCGGACACCCCGAGGGTGTGGGGTGAGCAGGCTGTCGAACTGCTGGACAGGCACACGAATGCGCTGTCCGAAATCGGAACGACCGGTGCGCTTCCCGACGTCCGCGCGATGCTCGAACACCGTCCGATCATGGATCTGCGGATCGATTTCGAGGACGGCTACGGCTGGCGGAGCGACGACGTCGAGGACGCCGCCGCACTGGAAGTGGGACGCACGCTCCGACTGTTCTCGTCCGACCCGTCCGGCCCGCGGTCGCTGGGCATCCGCGCGAAGGGCCTGGCCCCGCACGAGCGCCGACGCGGAATCCGGACGCTCGAACTCGTCCTCGAAGGCGCGGGTGGGGTTCCCGACGGCTTCGTGTTCACGGTGCCGAAACTGCGTGCGGCCCAGCAGGTCACCGCCGTCGTCGCGTTGTGCGAGGAACTGGAGCGCGCGTACGGGCTCCCCGACAGGTCGCTGCTCTTCGAGTTGCAGATCGAGAGCCCGCAGGCCGTGCTCGGACCGGACGGCACCGTGACCGTCGCGAAGGCCATCCACCTCGCCGACGGGCGCTGCACCGGATTACACTACGGCACTTACGACTACAGCGCTGCCTGCGGAATCGCGTCCCGGTTCCAGTCGCTCGAGCATCCGGTGGCCGACCACGCCAAGTCCGTGATGCTGGTGGCGGCGGCCCAGACCGGCGTGTGGGTGTGCGACGGATCTACCCAGGTCATCCCGCAGGGCAGCGACGAGGACATCCACGCCGCGCTGGCCCGGCACTACCGGCTCGTCACCCGCTCGCTCGAACGCGGCTACTACCAGGGATGGGACATGCATCCCGGGCATCTGATCACCCGATGGCTCGCGACGTTCGACTTCTACCGCGGTGCGCTGCCCGCCGCGGCCACCCGCGTGCAGGCCTACCTCGACCGCCAGGGTGGCGGGGTGATGGACGAACCCGCCACCGCGCAGGCGCTCGCGACGGTGATCCTGCGGGGACTGGCGTGCGGCGCATTCGACGAGGACGCGGTCCGCGCGCAGGCCCCCGGATGCACGGTGGACACACTGCGTGACCTCCTCACCCGGGTGGTGGTTCCGGAGAGCTGAGCACCTCTCCGCGCACGAGGACCGCCCGCACCACCCACTCCGCCGCCCTACACTTGCCCCCACGCCCGATCAGGAGGTAGCCGCACCCGTGACCCCGAACACCTTGACCCCGCCCAGCTTCCGGGGTCTGCCGGACCTGGCCGTACGCACCCTCGGCGGGGAGATCTTCCCCGACGGCGGCATGGCGCGGTTGCGCCTGTGGGGTTCCCTGACCGGGGCTGGTCGGGCAGGCTTGGCATCATGACCCACGGTTTCGATACCAGCTACCCCCGTGACCTCGTCGGATACGGGCAGCACCCGCCCGATCCGCAGTGGCCGGGCAGCGCGAAGGTCGCCGTCCAGTTCGTCCTCAACTACGAGGAGGGCGCCGAGAACAACGTGCTCCACGGCGACGAGGCGTCGGAGACGTTCCTGTCCGAGATGGTCGGGGCCCAGCCGTTCCCGAACCGGCACATGAGCATGGAATCGATCTACGAATACGGATCGCGCGCCGGATTGTGGCGCGTGCTCCGGGCGTTCGAGCGACGAGGGCTCCCGCTCACGATCTTCGCGGTGGCGAAGGCGATGCAGCGGAACCCCGAGGCCGTCAGCGCCTTTCGCGAACTCGGTCACGAAATCGCATGCCACGGTCTCTGGTGGAAGTCGTACCAGCTCTCCGACGAGGACGCCGAGCGTAAGGACATGGCCGAGGCGGTGGAGATCCTGCGCGACCTCACCGGCGAGGCACCGCTGGGCTGGTACACCGGCCGCGACTCCCCGCTCACCCGGCAGCTGGTCGTCGAGCACGGCGGCTTCGAGTACGACTCCGATTCGTACGCCGACGACCTGCCCTACTGGGTGAAGGTCGACGCCCCAGGAAAGGGCCTCGTCGACCACCTGGTGGTGCCGTACACCCTCGACACCAACGACATGCGGTTCGCGTCGCCCGGCGGTTTCCCGAGCGGCGAGCAGTTCTTCGCGCACCTGCGGGACGCGTTCGACGTCCTGTACGCGGAGGGAACGGCCGGGGCACCGAAGATGCTGTCCGTGGGTCTGCACTGCCGCATCGCCGGCAGACCCGCCCGCACCGCGGCGCTGGAGCGTTTCCTCGATCACGTGCAGTCTCACGACGACGTCTGGGTCGCCCGGCGCATCGAGATCGCCCGCCACTGGCGCGACGTACACCCCGCCTGAGGACGGCCCGATGCCCCCGCGACGACCGTCGATGCTGGTCACGAACCTGGCCAACCGCGATCCCGGCAGCTCTCAGACCGTGATCCTGGAGGAGCTGCGCCGGGTGATCCTCAGCGGCGGCGCCCCGCCGGGCACCCCGATCCCGGTGGACGAGGTGGCCGACCACTTCGGCGTCAGCCGCATCCCGATCCGGGAGTCGCTGAAGACGCTGATCGGCGAGGGTCTCGTCGATCACCGGGCCAACGCCGGGTACACGGTCGCCCGGCTGACCGTCGACGAACTCGAGGAGCTCTACCTGGTGCGGGGTGTCCTCGAGTCGGCGGCGCACTCCGTGGCGATCACCCTCGCCGACGAGGCGGACGACGCCCGGGCCAGGGAGGCCTACGCGGCACTCGACCGCTCTGTTCTCGAGGACGACCTGACCGCGTACCACCGGGAGAGCCGCAACTTCCACCTCGCCCTGGCGTCGCCGTGCCGGATGCAGCGGCTTCTGCACATGTTCGAGTCGGCGTGGAATATCACTGAGCCGGTACAACCGATGTCGCAGGTGGGGACCCCGGATCGGCTGCAACTCCATCTCGGGCACCGCGACATGCTCGCGGCGTTCCTCGCCCGCGACGCCGCGGCGTTGAAGGCGGCCACAGACCGGCACAACGAACAACTCGACACGGTGATCGCCGCCCTCCCCACGGACACCGGAATCTTCCGGGACACGCCCGGGTAGGCCGCCCGGCAAGATATATTCTCGGCCCGGACCGTGCGCCGGCGAGAATATATCTTCGCCGTCACAGCCAGGAAATATCCGGAAACTACTTTTGCTCCCAGCACTTCGGTGGTGTGCTTTTCACCGAGGCACCCTTACATCGAAGCAGTCGTGTCCGTACTGCACCAGGGAGCAAAACGATGACTCAGACAGCGCCCTCCAACGAGGGGGAAACCGTCCCCGGTGCACACCTGGCCGGCGCCGGGCTGATCAAGCCCGGCTATCACCCGCGACTCACCAACGACGATCTCGCGCCGCTGAAGACGCAGTCGTGGACTTCGTACAACATCTTCGCGTTCTGGATGTCCGACGTGCACAGCGTCGGCGGCTACGTCACCGCGGGCAGTCTGTTCGCGCTCGGGCTGACCAGCTGGCAGGTCCTCGTCGCCCTGGTGGTCGGCATCGCGATCGTCAACGTGTTCGCGAACCTGGTGGCCAAGCCCAGCCAGGTCACCGGCGTCCCCTACCCGGTCATGTGCCGCAGCGCCTTCGGCGTTCTGGGTGCCAATGTCCCGGCCATCATCCGCGGGCTCATCGCGGTGGCCTGGTACGGAATCCAGACGTACCTGGCTTCGCACGCGTTCGTGATCCTCGGCCTGAAGATCTGGCCGGGCCTCGCGCCCTGGGCGGACGTGCACGAGCACGGATTCCTCGGACTGTCGGCCCTCGGCTGGGCCGGGTTCATGACGATGTGGGTGCTGCAGGCGCTGGTCTTCTGGCGCGGCATGGAGAGCATCCGCAAATTCATCGACTTCTGCGGCCCCGCCGTCTACGTGGTGATGCTGATGCTTGCGATCTACCTGATCAGCGAGGCCGGATGGTCGAACATCAGCCTGAACCTCGGCGAAGTGAACTACACCGGCTGGTCCGCTGTGCCCGTGGTGCTGGGCGCGATCGCCCTTGTCGTGTCGTACTTCTCGGGCCCGATGCTCAACTTCGGCGACTTTTCCCGGTACGGAAAGACGTTCGGCGCGGTCAAGCGCGGCAACTTCCTCGGCCTCCCGGTGAACTTCCTGTTCTTCTCGATCCTCACCGTCGTCACCGCCTCCGCGACTCTGCCCGTGTACGGCCGCCTGATTACCGATCCGGTCGAGACGGTCGCGCAGATGGACAACCTGTTCGCCGTCGTCCTCGGTCTCCTCACCTTCATCGTCGCCACCATCGGTATCAACATCGTCGCCAACTTCGTCTCCCCGGCATTCGACTTCTCGCACGTCAGCCCGCAGCGCATCAGCTGGCGGACGGGCGGAATGATCGCCGCCGTCGGATCCGTCCTGATCACACCGTGGAACCTGTACAACAATCCCGAGGTGATCCACTACACGCTCGAGACGCTGGGGGCGTTCATCGGACCGCTGTTCGGAATCCTCATCGCGGACTACTACCTGGTGCGCAGGCAGCGAGTGATCCTGGACGACATGTTCACCATGTCCGAGGGCGGAACATACTGGTACAAGAAGGGTTACAACCCGGCCGCGATCATCTCCACCGCCGTGGGAGCACTGGTTGCCGTCGTACCCGTCGTCCTCAAGGCGCAGCCGTTCGGACTCGACGTGTGGGGCATGGCGGGCGCGGCCCAGTACTCGTGGTTCCTGGGCATGGGCGTCGGATTCGGCTGCTACCTCTTGTTGTCCGCCGGTGCCCGTCGCGCGAATCGCCCGGCCCCGATCGAAGCGTAGGTCGACGAAGGTGCTCATCAAGATCGTCAATCCCAACACCACCCAGTCGATGACCGACAAGATCGGCGACTGCGCCCGCTCCGTCGCGGGGCCGGGGACGCTCGTCGAGGCGGTGAGCCCGAAGATGGGTCCCGCGTCGATCGAGAGTCACTACGACGAAGCACTCAGCGTCCCCGGGCTTCTCGAGGAGATCGCCCGCGGCGAGGAGGCGGGGGCGGACGGTTACGTGATCGCCTGCTTCGGCGACCCGGGCCTCGACGCGGCCCGCGAACTGGCCTCCGGACCCGTCCTCGGAATCGCGGAGGCGGCCATGCACGCCGCGAGTTTCCTCGGCCGCGGGTTCAGCGTCGTCACGACGCTGGGACGTACCCGGGGCCGGGCGTGGGAACTGGCCGAACGGTATGGGATGCAACGCTTCTGCCTCGGCGTGCACGCATGCGAGATCGCCGTCCTCGACCTCGACCGCGACCCGGATTCGGTGAAGGTGATCACCGAGGCCTGCCGCGTCGCCCTCGATCGCGACGGGTCGGACGCAATCGTGCTGGGGTGCGCGGGCATGGCGGACCTGTGCGCCGTCATCTCGGCGGAACTCGGGGTGCCGGTGGTCGACGGCGTGGCGGCGGCCACCCTGATGGTGCAGTCCCTCGTGACGCTCGGATTGCGGACCGGCGCGCGCGGAGAATTCGCGGCTCCCCTGCCCAAGAAGTACACCGGACTGCTCGAGGGTTTCGGCCGCTGACGGTCAGAAGGACGGCGGGGTGCTCGTAATGAGAAACCGTGCCGGTTCCGCGGCGTCGTTGAACCACCGGTGCGGCACGGTGGCCGGGTGGTACAGCGTGTCTCCCCGGTCGAGCACGTAACTCTCCTCGACGCCCACTTCCACGCGGATGCTGCCGTCGATGACGTAGATGAACTCCTCGCCGGCATGTTCGGTGTGCTCGCCGGCCTGCGAACCCGGTTGCGCCGTCACCTCGTTCGGTTCCATCGCGCGCACGCCCGTGGAGCAGAACCGGAGCACGGCGCCGTCCGACAGCGCGAAGCGCCTGCCCTCGCGGCTGCGCACCAGACTCGTCGGCGTGCGCGCACCCTGTTCGAGCAGGGCGTGCGCCGTGGTTCCCAGCACCTGCGCCACCCGGTGCAGATTCATGACGCTCGGCACCGAGTGGCCGTTCTCCGCCTGACTCAGGAACGGCTGCGACAGTCCCGTTTTGGCCGCCACGTCGCGCAGGGTCAGCCCCGCGTCACGCCGGACCGATCGCATCGCGGTGCCGATGGCGACGGCCAGTTGGTGTTGATCCTCGTCCATGAGGCGAACGCTAGCACCGTGTTTCGCGGAAACAGCGACTGATTACACGGACGAAACGAAATTGACCCTGCTTAGTAAAGATTGGCGTGCTCAATAGAACTGAACTCGAACGCTCCCTTCACTCGGACGGAGATCGACCCATGTCCTTCCACGCAGTCGACCAGCGCCTGCCTTTGATGCGGCAAGCGGCCTTCGGTCTGCAGCACGTGCTCATCATGTACACCGGCTGCATCACCGTTCCGCTGGTCTTCGGTGCCGCAGTAGGACTCGACAAGTCCACCGTCGCGTTGCTGATCAGCGCCGACCTGCTGATCGCCGGGATCATCACGATCATCCAGAGTCTCGGCGTGGGGAAGCTGGCGGGCGCACGGCTGCCGATCGTCTGCGGCGCGACGTTCGCCGGGCTGACACCGATGATCCTCATCGCGAAGGAATACGGGCTCCAAGCGGTGTACGGCTCGATGCTCGCGGGCGGCCTCGTCGGCCTCGCCCTCGCCGTGCCCTTCGCGCGGCTGATCCGGTTCTTCCCGCCGCTGGTCACCGGGGTCGTCCTCACCGTCGTCGGCATCTCCCTGATCGGCGTCGCCGCCGGCCTCATCGTCGGAAACGATCCGACGGCAGACGGTTTCGCGGATCCTGGCAACATCGCGCTCGCCGGTGTCGTCGTGCTCGTCGCGATCGCCTTCCTCTGCCTCGGCCGCGGGATCTGGACCCAGCTCGGTGTACTCCTCGCCCTCGTGATCGGCACGCTCGCCGCGATTCCGATGGGCCTGATCGACCTGGGCGGCGTATCCGGTAGCCCCTGGTTCGGCATCACCGCTCCGTTCCACTTCGGGCACCGGAGTTCCCGATCACGGCGGTGGTCGCGATGAGCATCGTGATGGCCGTGGTGTTCGCGGAGTCGACGGCGAGCATGCTGGCCCTCGGCGAGATCACCGGAAAGCCCCTCACCAAGGGTGACGTGGCCCGCGGCCTCGTCGGAGATGCGCTGTCCGGCGTACTCGGCGGCATCTTCAACGCGTTCGTCGACACCATCTTCACGCAGAACGTCGGGGCCGTCGCCACCACCCGCGTCCACAGCCGGTACGTGACGGCCACCAGCGGTGCGATCCTGATCGTCCTCGGTCTGATCCCGAAGATGGGTACTGTCGTCGCGGCCCTGCCCGCGCCGGTCGTCGGCGGCGTCGGAATCATCCTGTTCTCAACGGTCGCGGTGGTGGGGATGAACACGCTCCGCAAGGTGGATCTCAGCGACCGGACCAACACCACCATCGTCGCGGTGTCGGTGGGCATCGGCCTGCTCCCCGAGTTCGCCGAGGGCATGTTCGAGCACTTCAACTCGTCCGCCCAGATCCTGCTCGGCAGCGGCATCACCCTTGCCGCCATCTCCGCGTTCTCCCTGAACCTGCTGTTCAACCACACCCGGATCGGCACCGCCGCCCGCGCCGCCTCTGCACCGGTCATCGCAGCAGGCCCCGTTCCGCCGACCTCCGAGGAGCCGCATGTTGGCGCCCGTGCCTGAGCCGTTCGATGTCCCCGTCATCGACATCTCCCCGTACGTGACCGGCGGGTCCGACGCCGAGCGCAACCGGGTGGCACGCGAAATCGACTCGGCCTGCGCCGCCATCGGATTCATCCAGATACTCGGTCACGGCATCCCCGAACCGGTGATCGAGGGACTCGCCGGCGCCGTCGACGACTTCTTCGCGCTGCCCCTGGAGACGAAGAAGACGTATCGCGTGGAAGGCGCCAACCGCGGATACAGCCCACCGAAGAGCGAGTCGCTCAGCCTGAGCCTGGGCGTCGAGTCGGCCACCCGGATGAACGACTTCTTCGAGGCCTACAACGTCGGAGCGGAGGCTCGGTCGTTCCCGGACCTGCACCTGTCCGAGGACGACTACGGACTGAACGTGTGGCCCGAGGTGCCCTCCTTCACCGAAGCCGTTCAGGCCTACTACGCGCACGGCGAGCGCGTCGCACGCACCCTGACGCGGATCTTCGCCGACGCCCTCGGGCTCGATCCGGGCTTCTTCACCGCCCTGACCGACCATTCCATCGACGTCCTCCGCATGAACAACTACGCGCTGCCGGAAGGCAGTGTCACCCTGGACGGCGAGCTGACCGGCATGGGTGAGCACACCGACTTCGGGCTGGTCACGGTGCTGTGGGCCGATCGTGTGGCCGGCCTGCAGGTCCTCGGGCGCGACGAGCGCTGGCACGACGTGAGCCCCGCGGAGGGGGCACTGCTCGTCAACCTCGGCGATCTCACCGCCCGGCTCACGAACGACCGGTGGATGTCGACGCTGCACCGGGTGACTCCGCCCGTCGTCGACGGAACGATCACGCGGCGGCGATCGGCGGCGTTCTTTCACGACGGCAACGTCGACGCGGTGATCGCGACCCTGCCGGGACTGTGCGAACACTCCGACGACGGATACGCGCCGGTGACGGTCCGCGAGCACATCAAGGCGAAACTGGCGGGTTCCCGTCACGGCAAGAAGAACACTGCCGCGGTGCGTGAGGCCGAGCGGGTCCTCGCCGCGGCGGAACGGGCGGCCGCCCGGTGAACCGTGAACACGCGGACGCCCGAGCGGTCACGGGTCTCGTCGAGTTCTTCGAATCGACCTCCACCCGTGCGCCATAGTGGTAGCCAGAGGTACCGAAAAGGCGCACGAGCGAGGAGCCCTCATGACCGAACCGCCCGGCGTGATCGCGTTCAACGCACTGAGCGACGCGCGGGCCGCCGATCTGCTCGTGCGGTGCTGCTCGTCGACGGTGTGGGCGCAGCGGATGGCCGCCGGCCGTCCGTTCCCGTCCGCCGACGCGCTGTATACCGCCGCCGACGACGTTCTCGGAGACCTGACGGAGTCCGAGATCGACGCGGCCCTGGCCGGCCACCCGAGGATCGGGGACCGGGCGGACAACCCGTCGTCCGCGCGCGAACAGTCGGCGGTCGCCTCCGCCGACGACGACGTCCGCGCGCGCCTGCGGGCCGGTAACGAGGAGTACGAGCAGAAGTTCGGGCACGTCTACCTGGTGTGCGCGTCTGGCCGGTCGGCGCACGAACTGCTCGACGTGCTGCGCGACCGCCTCGGCAACGACGGCGCCACGGAGCGCAAGATTCTGCGGACCGAACTGGCCGCCATCAATCGGATACGCCTCGAACGCCTTCTCGGCGAGATCGGAGACACCGAGCACTGATGTCCAAGATCCTCAGCACCCACGTGCTCGACGCCACCGACGGCACACCCGCGGCCGGCATGCACGTTCACCTGCTGTCACCTGAACGCGACGTCATCGCGAGCGCGACGACCGATTCGGACGGCCGCATCGCCGAGATCGCACCCGACGGTCTGATCGCTGCCACCTATTCGCTGGTCTTCGAGACCGGCGAGTACTTCGCCGCCCGCGGCCAGGAGACGTTCTACCCGGAGGTATCCGTCACCTTCGTCCTCGACGACCCGCAGCGCGGATATCACGTCCCGTTGCTGTTGTCCCCCTTCGCGTATTCCACCTACCGCGGGAGCTGAAGAATGACCGACCTCACCGGCGCCATCGTCCTGGGCGACAACCAGTACGGCAAAGCCGAGAACCGCATCGTGCGGATCTACCGCGACACCCCCCGGCACGAAATCCGGGACGTGAGCGTGTCGACCTGCCTGCGCGGCGACTTCTCGGCGGCACATCTCGCCGGCGACCAGAGTTCGGTGCTGCCCACCGACACCCAGAAGCAGACGGCGTACTCCTACGCGAAGGAGAAGGGACTCGACTCCATCGAGGAGTACGGGCTGACGCTGGCACGGCACTTCGTGAACGACGTGGCCCCGGTCGAGGGCGCCCGCATCGAGATCGAGGAATACGCCTGGCAGCGCGCGGTGGTCGACGGAGCGGAGCACGACCACACCTGGGTGCGCAAGGGTGAGGAGGTGCGCACCGCGGCGATCACCGTCGACGCCGACGGCACGTGGGTGGTCGGCGGGCTGAAGGATCTGGTGATCCTCAAGTCCACCGGCAGCGAGTTCTTCGGATTTCTGAAGGACGAGTACACGATCCTCGAGGAGACCCACGATCGGGTGATGGCGACTTCGCTTGTCGTGCAATGGCGGTTCGTCACCACCGACGTGGACTGGAACAGTGTCTACGCCGGCATCAAGGAGCAGATCGTCGCGACGTTCGCGACCGTCCATTCGCTCGCCCTGCAGCAGACGCTGTACGAGATCGGCAAGGCGATCCTCGAGCGCTACCCCGTGCTCGCGGAAGTGCGCCTGTCCGCGCCGAACAAGCATCACTTCGCCCACGACCTCGCTCGCTTCGGGGTGGAGAACGACAACGAGGTCTTCCACGCCGCCGACCGTCCGTACGGCCTGATCCAGGCGACGGTGCAGCGGTCCGATGCTCCGGACGCCGGACCCGCGTGGTCGGCGTACGCGGGCTGGCTCAGCTGATGTCCGCCGGCCCGGGCACCGTCGTCGTCTCCGGCGCGTACGTCACCACTGTGGACGCGGCGGGCACCGAGTATCCGGACGGTTACGTCGTCGTGCGGGGCAACGGCATCGTCGACGTCGGCGCCGGTCCCGCACCGGTGATCGAGGGCGCGAGGGTGGTCGACGGACGGGGTTGCCTGCTCACCCCCGGACTGGTGAACACACACCATCACCTGTACCAGTGGATCACCCGCGGGCTCGCCGCCGACGACACCCTGTTCGGCTGGCTGACCACCCTCTACCCGATCTGGGCGGGCATCGACGCCGACGCTGTCCGGACCGCGGCCACCGGCGGTCTCGCCTGGCTGGCGAAGCACGGATGCACGACCACGACGGACCACCACTACGTCGTGCCACGCGACGGCGGCGACGTGTTCGCCGCCGAGATCGAGGCCGCACAGACCGTCGGGCTCCGGTTCCACCCCAGCCGAGGGTCGATGGACCTCGGCCACAGTCAGGGCGGACTGCCACCCGACTCGGTAGTGGAGCGTCTCGACGACGTCCTGAAGGGCACGCAGCATGTCATCGACCGCTGGCACGAGCCGGCACCCGACTCGATGCTGAGGATCGCGGTGGCCCCCTGCTCCCCGTTCTCCGTCACCGGCGACCTCCTGACCGAGGCCGCGGCCCTCGCCCGTTCCGCAGGAGTGCGGCTTCACACCCACCTCGCGGAAACCCTTGACGAGCAGAGCTTTTGCCTCGAGCGGTTCGGCTGCAGCCCGGTGCAGTACATGGAGCAACTCGGCTGGGTAGGCCCCGACGTCTGGTACGCGCATGCCGTCCACCTGGACGACGCCGCAATCGGCACGATGGCAGGCACCGGCACCGGGGTAGCCCACTGCCCCACGTCCAATGCGCGCCTCGGCGCCGGGATCGCCCGCGCCAGGGATCTCCACGCGGCGGGGGTTCCGCTGGGGCTCGGGGTCGACGGCGCCGCCAGCAACGAGGCGTGCAACATGCTCGAGGAGGCCCGGCACGCCGTGCTGTTCGCGCGGGCCCGCGGCGGCCCGGGCGAGATGACGGTGCGTACCGCCCTCGAACTCGCCACGCGCGGCGGAGCCCGGGTCCTCGGCAGGGAGGACGAACTCGGCTCCCTCGAGCCCGGCAAACTGGCCGACCTCGCACTGTGGCGGGTCGACACCCTCGCACATTCCGGCATCACCGATCCGGTGGCGGCACTCGTACTCGGAGTCACACCGCCCCTGGAGTTGCTTCTGGTGAACGGGCGAGCCGTCGTCGAGCGTGGGAGAGTGATCACCGTGAACGAGGAGAACGTCGCCGCGGAGGTCGAGCAGGCCCACCGGGCCCTGGTGCGCAAGGCCGGGTGAGTCGATGGATCTGTCGTTCGTGACGGAACTCTCGGCCCCACGCAGCCGTGACGACCTGCCCGCCCCGGAACCCGGAACGGCGTACCTGGCGGGCGGCACCTGGCTGTATTCGGAACCGCAGCCCACGGTCACCCGACTGGTGGACCTGACCACCCTCGACTGGCCGGCGATCACCGTCCACGACGACGGACTCGAGCTCGCCGCGACGTGCACCATCGAGAACCTCTGCAACGCACCGCTTCCCGCCGAGTGGACGGCGACGAGCCTGTTCCGGCCGTGCGCCGAGTCCCTGGTCGCGTCGTGGAAGATCTGGCACACCGCGACCGTCGGCGGCAACCTCGCGCTGGCGCTCCCGGCCGGGGCGATGATCACGCTGTGCTGCGCGCTCGACGCCGAACTCCTGATCTGGACTGCCGACGGGGGTGAGAGCCGAGTTCCGGTCGACCGTTTCGTCACCGATGCCGGTCGCACGGTGCTCGGAGCCGGTGAACTGATCCGCAGCATCCACCTCCCCGCCACCGCGTTGCGGGGCCGCACGGCGCTGCGCAAGATCGCGTACTCGCCGCTCGGACGGTCCGGCGCCCTGCTGGCCGGGCGTGTCGCCGCGGACGGTTTCGCACTGACCGTCACCGCATCGACCGTCCGCCCGTTCGTCCTCCGCTTCCCCGCCGTTCCCGGCCCCGACGTATTGAGCGAGTCTCTGTCGGAACGGATCTCCCCCGACGACTACCTGACCGACGCGCACGGCGCCGCGGACTGGCGCCGTCACGTCACGGGAGTCCTCGCCGAGGAGATCAGGAGGGAGCTGGAATGAAGTTGACGGTCGACGGACAGTCGATGGATGCCGACCCACGGCCCGGTCAGTGCCTGCGCACCTTCCTGCGGGAGCAGCAGCGGTTCGCGGTCAAGAAGGGCTGCGACGCCGGCGATTGCGGCGCCTGTTCCGTGCTGCTCGACGGCGCTCCGGTGCACTCGTGTGTGGTGCCGGCGCATCGCGCCGAGAACCGCGAGGTGACCACCGCGGCCGGCCTCGGCAGTCCCGATCGACTCCACCCCGTGCAACAGCAGTTCGTCGAGGCGGCGGGCTTCCAGTGCGGGTTCTGCACCCCCGGGATGGTGGTGACCGCGTCCGCGCTCGACTCCGGTCAACGGGCCGACCTGCCGCGCTCACTGAAGGGGAATCTGTGCCGCTGTACCGGCTATCGCGCCATTCGCGACGCCGTCGGCGGCGTATGTACAACCGAATCAGACAGTGCCGGTAAGTCGTTCGGCCGATCGATTCCCGCACCTGCCGCCACCCGGGTGGTGTGCGGCGCCGAGCCCTACACCCTCGACCTGGCAGTCGAGGGCCTGACGCACATCCAGATCCTCGGCAGCCCACATGCGCACGCCCGCATCACCCGACTCGACGCGTCCGCCGCGGCGCAGCTGCCCGGCGTCCACGCGGTACTCACTCACCGCGACAGTCCCGACGTCGCCTTCTCCACGGCCCGCCACGAGTTCCGCACCGACGACCCCGACGACACCTACGTGTTCGACACGATCCTCCGGTTCCGGGGGCAGCGCGTCGCGGCCGTCGTCGCCGACTCCGTCGACATCGCCCGGCGCGCAGTGGAACTGATCGAGGTGGAGTACGAAATACTGGAGCCCGTCTTCGATCCCGACCTGGCACGCCGCCCCGGTGCACCCCTGCTGCACGGTGACAAGGGCGCCGATTCCCGGATCGCGGACCCGGCCCGGAACCTGGTGGCCGAGGTCCACGGCGAAGTCGGCGACCTCGCTGCCGGGCTCGCGGCGGCGCGGGACACCGGCGCGGTGGTGGAGGGCACGTGGCAGACGCAACGCGTGCAGCACGCGCATCTCGAAACCCACTCGGCCATCGGCTGGCTCGACTCCGACGGGCGGCTCACCCTCCGCAGCAGCACCCAGGTACCCTTCCTCGTCCGCGACGAACTCGCCCACCTGTTCTCGCTCGACGGCGCACAGGTCCGGGTGTTCACCGCCCGGATCGGGGGCGGCTTCGGCGCCAAGCAGGAAATGCTGGTGGAGGATCTCGTTGCCCTCGCCGTTCTGCGCACCGGCAGACCCGTGCAATACGAGTTCACCCGCTCCGACCAATTCACGATCGCCCCGTGCCGGCATCCCATGCGCGTCTCGGTGAAGGTCGGCGCCGACGGCGGTGGAAAGCTGACGGCGCTCGCCGTCGACGTGCTCTCGGACGCCGGTGCGTACGGCAACCATTCGGTGGGCGTGATGTTCCACGGCTGCAGCGAATCCGTTGCGCTGTACCGGTCGCCGAACAAGCGGGTGGACGCCCAGGCCGTCTACACCAACAACCTGCCGTCCGGGGCGTTCCGCGGTTACGGCCTGGGCCAGGTCATCTTCGCGGTGGAGTCCGCGCTCGATCAGCTGGCAACGCAACTGGGCATCGATCCGTTCGAACTGCGCCGCCGCAACGTGGTCGTTCCGGGTGACGACTTCGTCGACGCCGAGGTGGAGCACGGCGACCTCACGTACGGCAGCTACGGACTCGACCAATGCCTCGACCTGGCGGAGGCCGCACTGCGCCGCGGCAACGACGTGCGTCCGCCGGACGGCCCACAGTGGCGGGTCGGTGAGGGCATGGCGGCGTCCATGATCGCGACCATTCCGCCGCGGGGACACTTCGCGGACGTGTCCTGCACCCTCGTCGAGGGCGGCCGGTACGAACTTCGGGTGGGCACAGCCGAGTTCGGCAACGGCACCACCACCGTGCACGCCCAGCTCGCGGCGTCCGCGTTGGGCACCACCGCCGACCGGATCATCGTGCTGCAATCCGACACCGACGTCGCCGGGCACGACACCGGCGCGTTCGGTTCGGCCGGCACGGTGGTCGCGGGGAAGGCGGTGCATCTCGCGGGAACCCGGTTGCGGGAGCAGCTGTTCGAGGTCGCTCGCCGCGTGGCGGGTGCGGCCGAGGACAGCGACTGCACGCTGACCCCCGACGCAGTCGAGGTTGCCGGGCGGGTCGTCGAGCTCGACAAGCTGGTGCCCGAGGGCCCGATCCGCGCCGAGGGCAGGCACGACGGCACCCCCCGCTCGGTGGTGTTCAACGTGCACGCGTTCCGGGTGGCGGTCGACACCATCACCGGGGAGGTCCGGATCCTGCAGTCCATCCAGGCGGCGGATGCCGGCACGGTCCTCAACCCGCAGCAGTGCCGCGGGCAGGTCGAGGGCGGCGTCGCGCAGGCGATCGGCAGCGCACTGTACGAGGAGATCCTGCTCGACGGCGCCGGGACCGTGCTCAACCCGCAGCTCCGGAATTATCACCTTCCGCAGCTCGTAGATGTGCCGGACACCGAGGTGTACTTCGCGGACACCTACGACGAACTGGGCCCGCACGGCGCCAAGTCGATGAGCGAGTCCCCGTACAACCCGGTCGCCCCGGCCCTGGCCAACGCGATCGCGGACGCCACCGGCGCCCGGCTTCGGCGGATCCCGATGACCCCCGCCGCCGTCTGGCGTGCGCTCCCGCGCCCGTGAGTACTTATTAACGTCCCGCGGTTAATAAGTACTCACGGGCGGCGACGCCGCAGGGCGTCGACGATCGGACGCTGCCCCTTGACCAGCTTCGTCTCCGCCTCGCTCGCCGGGAACCAGCGGGCGTCGTCGACCTCGGGGAACTGCTGAAGCCTCCCCGACCGCGGTGGCCATTCCAGCTCGAACGTGTTGCTTTCGACGAAGGTGACGTCCTCGCTCACCTCCGCCACGTAGACCGTGATCACTTTGTGTGAGGGCTGCCGGAATTCTCCGAGCAACTCGTACTCGACGGCCGGCGGCGGCGCGCCGATCTCTTCCTCGAACTCGCGCAGTGCGGCCGCGTAGGGGTCTTCGCCCTCGACGTATTCGCCCTTGGGGATCGACCACGCAGCCTCGTCCTTGCGCGCCCAGAATGGGCCGCCCATGTGCACGATCCACAACTGGAGCACTCCCGCATCGTCGGTGCGATACAGGAGTACTCCAGCGCTGGTGACGGTCATGGACCCAGGCTAGGCTGCGGCGTCCTCCCGCTGCTCGCGCAGCTCGGCAGGTTCGATTTCCTGGGCGTAGTGGAAGTGCGGACGCCGGTGTCCGAGGAACGAACCGAACCACGACATCACCGCGACGTACCGGTTGCGGAATCCGACCAGGTAGACGAGGTGCACGGCGAGCCACAGGAACCAGGCGAGCACACCGGTCAGCTCGATCTTGCCGACGCGGGTGATCGCACGGAACCGGTTGATGATCGCCATGCTGCCCTTGTCGCGGTACGCGAACGGCGTTCCGAGGGCGCGTTTCCCGGTGATGATGGCCGCGACGTGCCGTCCACCCTGCATCGCGAACGGCGACTGGGCGGGCAGGTTGTTCAGCGACGCCATGTCGCCGATCGCGTAGACGTCGTCGTAGCGACCCACCGTGAGGTCCTCGTCGACCAGCAGGCGGCCGCCACGGCCGGTCTCGCAGCCGGTCCGTTCCGCGAGCACCGCAGCGAAGTCGTTGGCCTGGATGCCTGCCGACCAGATGATCGTGTCCGCCGTGAGGCGCTTCTCGAAACCGGTGCTCGGCGACGACAGGGTGGCGCCGTGTTCGTCGATATCGGTCACCATCGTGCCCAGCACCACCTCGACGCCGGCCCGTTCGAGCGAGTCCTGGGTGTACTTGCTGAGCTTGCCGCCGAACACGGGCAGCGTCTCCCCCGCACCCTCGACGAGGGTGACGGTGACGTCTTCGGACGTGATGTCGCGGAGCGACTTCTCGAAGTAGCGGCCCGCCAGTTCCTTGATCTGACCTGCCAGTTCGACACCGGTCGGACCGGCGCCGATCACGATGAAGTGCAGCAGGTCGCGGCGACGCTCCGGGTCGGAGGTGGTGTGTGCCTCCTCGAAGCAGCGGACGATCTGACGGCGCAGCCGGTCGGCGTCGGCGACGGTCTTGAGCGCGTACGTGACCTCGGCGAACTCGTCGTGACCGAAGTAGGCCTGCCGGGCGCCCGTCGCGGCGATCAGGCTGTCGTAACCGATCGTGTGGCTTACCCCGCCTGCCTCGTAGACGACCACTTTCTTGTCCGGGTCGACGTCGACGACGCGGCCGAGCCGGACGTCACCGCTGGGGTACTTCGCGAGGATCGCGCGGATGGACGGGGCGATCTCGCCGGGCGAGATGACACCGGTGGCGACCTGGTACAGGAGGGGCTGGAACAGATGCTCGGTGGTCTCGGAAATCAGCACGAACGGCGTGCCTGCCTTGCCGAGCTTCTTCGCCGCCGCGAGTGCGCCGAATCCCGATCCCACGATGACGACCTGTGTGCGATCCACCGAAAACCTCCTACTGCTTCTGGCGTCTACTTAGCGCCGCGTATGAGCTCCACATTAGGGATCGCCCGTTGTTGATTGCCAGTAAGCTGGGGAAATCGAAATTGTGTTATCTCGATTGCTCATAAGTCGTCACCGAAGGACGTAACCTCAGGTCATGGAGTTCCGACAGCTTCGCTACTTCCTCGCGGTCGGCGAGGAGGGCAGTTTCTCGCGCGCGGCGCAACGCTGCTTCATCTCCCAGTCGGCGATCAGCCACCAGATCGCCAAGCTCGAACACGAGTTGGGCACCACCCTCCTGGAACGGTCGACTCGTGCCACCCGGCTGACCGCGGCCGGCGAACGGCTGATGCCCATCGCGGCCGAGATGATGGGACTCGAGGCCCGCGCGCTGTCGGTGGGACTCGATCCCCGCAACCGGCTCCGCATCAGCGCGAGCATGAGCTTCGCGACGCAGAGCCTCGAGGCGATATCGGCTGTCCGCGAAGACTTCCCACAACTCGACATCGAGTTCGTCATCAAGGACTTCACCGACCGGATGACCGCCGTCGCGTCGGGGGACGCCGATCTCGCACTCATTCGCGGCGGCGTCGATCGGCCGGGGCTCGAAACCGTGGAATTCGGGCTCGAGGACCTGGTGATCGTGACGTCGAGCAAACACCCACTGGCGGGGGTCTCGACCGTCGACCTGAGCGAACTGGCGCCGTACCCCCTGCTACTGCCGCCACGCAGCAGTCAGATCCTGATCCACACCGTGGTCGAGGACGCGTTCCGGCAGGTCGGGCAGCGCGTCATGCTCGGACCGTCGATCCCCAGCGACCACACGGCCACCCTCGACGTCCTCACGACTCCGCGGTCGTGGACGGTGCTGTACGCCGACACCGCCGACGCGACACCCCGCCGCGGGCTGAGCTTCCTGCGTGAGGCGCACGACCGACTGCGCATCCCGGTGTGCGGGGTCGTCCGGAGCGGAACGGCGACGAGACCCGAACTCACCCACCTGTTCCGCGCGCTCGCGCAGTCGATCGCCGGGTCCCGCGGATCCGCCGACACTTAGGCGTCGATCAGTCCGTGCCGATCGACCCACGTGAGCACGTGGTCGAGCATCGTGTCGGGAACCTCGAGCTGCGGGGTGTGCCCCACGTTCCCGAGAATCACGCTGTCCCACCGCGGGTTTGCCCTCGCCACCTTGCGGGCCGCCGCGACCGGAACCAGTCGGTCGCGGTCGCCGTGGAGCAGGAGCACTGGTTGTCCGATCGACTGCATGGTGTCGAGATATCGACGCGGGCGGGCCAGGACCCGCATCAGTGACCGGCTGGCCTGAAGGAACGCCGCATCCTCGGACGGCAGCCCGCGCCGGTATCCCGCGAGAGCCGCTGCGGCGTCGAGGGAATCTTCCGACGCCCGGCCCGGCTCGGCGAAACACAGGTCGATCATCCGCTCGACCAACTGCCGGTCCGTCAACTTCCTGCTCGAGTACTGCAAGAACCGTTCCCCCACGAACGGCGTGAAGTACATCGCGAACTGCGCGGCGATCCGCGGGTCCGGGATCCGTTGCGCGACAGGCAGTGCGGGATCGACGAGAACCAGAGCCGAGACCGTCTCGGGGTGCGCCGCCGCCTCGAACAACGAGATCATGCCGCCCATCGAATTGCCCATCAAGATCACGGGACCGCCGACGACGTCACGAAGGAAGCGATGCAGTACCTTCGCGTTGGCGCCGACCCCCGTCCGGCGGCGGCCGGACGGACTGAGCCCGAATCCGGGGAGATCCACGGTCAGCACCCGGGTGCGCTCCGCGAGGACCGGTGCGATCCGGACCCAGTTGAGATGCGAGCCGCCGAGGCCGTGAACCATGACCACGGGAGTAGATCCGGTGTCGTCACCGTATTCGACCCAGTGGACAGGACCGTCGATGTCGACGACGCTGCCGGAGCCGCCCCACTGCTGCGCGAACTCCTGCTGGGGAGGTTCGCCGACTCTGTTCGGATCCACCTTGTGTCCGTCCGTTCCGGCCGTTGGCGTGTCGAGGCCACCGGCCAGTCTACGGCGCACGTCGCGACACGGGTGCGTGACGCCGAGCTCGCGTGGAGGAATTCGCGACGTCGACGCGCACTCGGCCCGGCAAAAGTAAGTTGAACGCATGCGATGCGGACCGGTGAGACCACGATGAGGATCGGGGGCGTGCTGCTCGCCGCCGGGGCCGGTTCGCGCATGGGCATGCCCAAGGCACTCGTCGTCGGCGCGGACGGAGAGCCGTGGCTTGCGCGCGGCGTGCGAGTGCTGGCGGACGCGGGATGCGAGCCGACCGTCGTGGTGCTCGGTGCCCGCGCCGACGAGGCCGAGGGCCTACTGCCCGCCAGTGTCCCCGTCACCGTCGGGATCGCGGAGGACTGGCAGTCGGGGCTGTCTGCCTCCCTGCGCCGGGGGCTGGAGGCCGCGGCGACGTTCGACGACGTCGATGCCGTCGTCATCACCCTCGTCGATCTCCCCGACCTCGGCGTCGACGCCGTCCGACGGGTGGCGACGGTGCCGCCCGGCGACGCCCGCTCGACGCTCCGCCAGGCCCACTACGCCGGACGTCCGGGCCACCCCGTGCTGATCGGCCGGGACCACTGGCTCCCGTTGCGGCGCAGCCTCACCGGAGACTCCGGGGCACGCAAGTACCTCGGGGAACACGGCGCCGAGCCCGTCGACTGCTCCGACCTGGGCTCGGGGCGCGACGTCGATTCGCCGCGCGAACTCCGCTAAACCTTTGGACGAACGGCAGACAATGGAGTCATGTCACTGGAAACGAACAAGGAATTGATCCGGCGTTTCTACACCGAGATCGACGCAGGCAACATCGACGCTCTGGACGAACTCGTCGACGAGAATTACCTCGACCACTCACCGCCGCCGTTTCCCGGCCTCGAAGCGCCGGGGCGTGAGGGACTGAAACAGGCGTTCCGGTTGTTCTGGGAGGCCACACCGGGGACGCACCTGATCGAGGATCAGGTGGCCGAGGGCGACAAAGTCGTTACCCGGCTACTGTGCGCCGGAACTCACACGGGTGATCTCCCCGGCATTCCCGCGACGGGGAACCACATGGAAATGACCGCCACCGTCATCCACCGCATCGAAAACGGTCGGATCGCGGAGAAGTGGTCGGACAAGGACGTCCTCGCCATGCTCCAGCAGCTGGGGGTGATCCCCGCCGCGGCGCGGTGACCGCCACCCTTCAGCGGCTGACGGCCTTTTTGTACCGCCGGATCGCGAACGGCACGAAGATCACCAGCAGCACCGCCGACCATGCCAGTGAGGCGATGACCGGGTGCTGCAACGGCCACGCGTCGGGAACGGTCATGGCCGGGTTGGTGTTTCCGAACAGTTCCCGCACGGCCTGCGTCACCGCGGACACCGGATTCCATTCCGCGATCACCTTCAGCGGACCGGGCAGGTTCGTGGTCTCGACGAACGTGTTCGCGATGAAGGACAGCGGGAAGATGACGATGAAGCTGGCGTTGTTGAACACCTCCGGCGTCCGGATCCAGAGGCCGACCACCGCCATCACCCACGACAGCGCGTAGGCGAACAACAGCAGGAGCAGGTAGCCGAGCACCGCTTCGCCGAGGCTCGAGTGGATCCGCCACCCGATGATCAGGCCGGTCAGCGACATCACGACGAGGCTGACGATGTTGATCAGGACGTCAGTGGAGGTGCGGCCGAGGAGGACGGCGGACGGGGCCATCGGCAGCGACCGGAACCGGTCGATGATCCCCTTCTGCAGATCCTCGACCATCCCGAGGCCCGTCCACGTGGCCCCGAAGATGACTGTCTGCGTGAAGATCCCGGCGATCAGGAACTCGCGGTAGGACATCCCGGGAACCTGGATGGCGCTACCGAACACGTACGCGAACAGCAGCACGAACATGATCGGCGACAATGTGGTGAACACGATGAGGTCGGGGACGCGCTTGATCTTGATCATGTTGCGCTTGGCGATCGTGAGCCCGTCCGCGAGCGCGGTGTGCACGGACGCCGTCTGTGGGGCGCTCATGAGACGTGCTCCTCTTCGGCTTCGTGTCCGGTCAGGGTGAGGAAGACGTCGTCGAGGGTCGGTCTGCGCAGACCGACGTCGAACACCTTCACTCCTCGATTGGAGAGTCGGCCCAAGGCTTCGACGAGGGCGTCCGCACCGCCGGTCACCGGCACCGTCACCCGGCGGACGTTCTCTTCCACCAGGATGTCGCCTGCGGCGAGCGGGGCCAGTTCGTCGCGCACGACCGAGAGCTCGATGCCCTCCCGGACGCTCAGCTCGATGCGCTCACCGCCCACGCGGTCCTTCAATTCGTCGGCGGTTCCGCGGGCGATGACCGATCCGTGGTCGATCACCGCGATCTGGTCGGCGAGCCGCTCGGCCTCTTCCATGTACTGCGTGGTCAGGAGAAGCGTGGTGCCCCTGGCGACCAGATTGTCGATGACATCCCACAGAGCCAGCCGGGCACGGGGGTCGAGCCCGGTGGTCGGTTCGTCGAGGAACAACACTTCCGGCTCGGCCACGAGCGCTCCCGCGAGGTCGAGACGCCGGCGCATGCCACCCGAGTAGCCCTTGACGGGACGATCTCCCGCCTCGACCAGGTCGAACTGTTCGAGCAGCTCACGGGCGCGTGCCTTACTCCGCTTGGACCCGAGGTGGTAGAGCCGCCCGACCATCTCGAGGTTCTCGAAACCGGTGAGGTACTCGTCGACGGCCGCGTACTGTCCCGAGGCTCCGATCCTGGATCGGAGCACGCGCGCATCGTGGACGACGTCGAGACCGGCCACCTCCGCCCGGCCGGCATCGGGGACGAGAAGGGTGGTGAAGACCCGCACCGCCGTCGTCTTGCCGGCACCGTTCGGTCCGAGCAGCGCCATCACCGTTCCCGAGGGGACCGCGAGGTCGACCCCGTCCAGTGCCGTGACCTTGCCGTACTTCTTGACCAGACCCACTGCCGTTATCGCATCGACCATCAGAAGTTCCCATCCGTTGGCGTGTGGACCCAGTGTGACTCGAGGCACCGACAGGGTGCACGGATTATTCGACGTTCCCGGCAGGCCCGGTGCGGCGGTAGTCTGAAATCCGAGCAGGTCAGCGCAGATCTTCGGCAGGAGACAGTGATGTCCGACGCGGCGCCGGAACTCCGGACGGGCCGTGCGGCCTTCGATCGACGAGACTGGCGCGACACCTACGCACGACTGTCGGGCGCCGACCGGCAGAACCCGCTGTCCGGTGACGACCTCGAACTGGTCGCCACCGCCGCCTACCTGCTCGGTGAGGACGACGCCAGCACCGAATGGTGGGAACGGGCGGTGCACGAGTGGGCCCGCGCGGGTCGACCGGTGCGCTCCGCCCGGTGCGCGTTCTGGCTCTCGTTCGTCCTGATCATGCGGGGTGAGCAGGCGCGTGGCGGCGGCTGGCTGAGCAGGGCCCAGCGACTACTGGACACCGCGGGCGTGGACTGCGCCGAGCGTGGCTACCTGCTGGTGCCGCAGGGACTGCAACGGATCGACGACGGTGACGGCACCGCCGCCCGGGACATCTTCCGCACGGTGACGGAGACGGGCGCCCGGTTCGCCGACCCGGATCTGACGACGCTCGGGGTGCTGGGCACCGGCCATTCGCTCGTCCTCCTGGGGGACGTCGCCGAGGCAGTGTCCGCGTTCGACGAGGCGATGGTCGGGGTGACGTCCGACGAGGTGTCTCCGGTGGTGGCGGGAATCGTGTACTGCGCCGTGATCGAGCAGTGCCAGAACATCTGCGATCTCCGCCGGTCCAGGGAATGGACTGTGGCGCTGGAGGAGTGGTGCTCTTCGCAACCCGACCTCGTCCCCTACCGCGGTCAGTGCCTCGTCCACCGCGCCGAGATCCTGCAACTGCAGGGCGATTGGCCCACGGCGATGGACTCGGCGCGGCGGGCGCACGAGCGGCTCGCCTCGCATGCCGCGGCCGGGTCCGCCGCCTACGTGATGGCCGACCTCCATCGCCTGCGCGGCGAGGTCGCCCAGGCCGAGAAACTGTTTCTGGATGCGAACCGCTGGGGCAGGCGACCGCAGCCCGGACTCGCGCTGCTGCGGATGGCGCAGGGGCGGGTCGGCAGCGCGGTCGCCTCGATCCGCTGTGCGGTGGACGAGTCCACCGGCGCCGTGGAACGCGCCCGGTTGCTGCCCGCCTCCGTGGACATCCTGCTCGCCGCCGACGACGTCCCGGCGGCCCGAATCGCCGCCGACGAACTCGACTCGATCGCAACACGGTTCGCCATCCCCTACCTGTGCGCACTGTCCGCGCAGGCGTCGGGTTCGGTGCTGCACGCCGAAGGACGGGGTAGCGACGCGCTGACCGTTCTGCGCGACGCGTGGCGGCGCTGGCAGGACATCGGCGCGCCCTACGAGTGCGCGCGGGTCCGGGAGTCGGTCGCGCTGGTGTGCCGCGACCTGGGTGACGACGACACCGCGCAGATGGAGCACGACCTCGCGTCCGCCACCTACCGGCAACTGGGCGCGGTCCCGGACCTCGAGCGACTGCGGGCAGAGTTCCTCCCCGACTCGACGGTCAGCACTCCCCTCACCCCGCGTGAAGTGTGCGTGCTCCGCCTCGTGGCGGCGGGCAAGAGCAACCGCGCGGTGGCGACGGAACTGTTCCTCAGCGAGAAGACGGTCGCGCGGCACCTGAGCAACATCTTCGTCAAGCTGGGGATCTCGTCGCGGTCCGCGGCCACGGCCTATGCCTACGAGCATCGCCTCGTCGGCCCGACTACATGAAAGTACCCATACGGTCGTACATATCTGCGCCATTCTCCCGACGCGCCACGATCGGCCCGGTCATAGCGTTGAGCATGACCACCGATCACCCCAGGGAAGAAGACAGACTATGTCCACAGAACGCTTAGACACGATCGTGATCGGTGCCGGACAGGCCGGCCTCGCGACCGGATACCACCTCTCCCGATGCGGGCAGCGATTCGTGATCCTCGACGCCCACGACCGCGTCGGGGACGTGTGGCGGGAGCGGTTCGACTCGCTCCGGCTCTACAGTCCCGCCCGGTACGACGGTCTGCCCGGCTGGGGAATTCCCGCCCGGGGTTGGTCCTGGCCAGGGAAGGACGAGGTCGCCGACTACTTCGAGGCCTACGCGCAGCGATTCGCACTGCCGATCCGGACGGGCACCACCGTCGACGGTCTGTCCCGTGTCGGCGACCGCTACGTCGTCACGGCGGGGACCGACCGATTCGAGGCCGACAACGTCGTCGTCGCCTCCGGGACCTGGCAGTCCCCGGTCATCCCGGATCTCGCCGAGCGCCTCGACCCTCGAATCCGGCAACTGCATTCGAGCGACTACCGCAATCCCTCCCAACTACAGGACGGGCCTGTACTGGTCGTCGGGTGCAGCCACTCCGGCGCGGATATCGCGCTGGAGGTCTCCCGCTCGCATCGCACCACGATCTGCGGGCCCGTCCGCGGTGAGGTGCCGTTCGACATCGAGGGACGCCTCGCCCACATCGCGGTCCCGATCATGTGGTTCATGGCCAATCACGTTCTGACGGAACGCACACCCGTCGGGCGGAAGATGCGGACCCACGTCCGCTCGGGTGGCGGACCACTCCTGCGGGTCAAACGAGCCGACCTGGCCGCCGCCGGCGTGGAGCACTTCCTCGTGAAGGTCACCGGCGTCCGCGACGGCAGACCGGTCCTCGACGACGGCACCGCACTCGACGTCCGCAACGTCGTCTGGTGCACCGGGTTCCGCAAGGACACGTCGTGGATCCAGATCCCCGTCACCGGTTCGGACGGGTGGCCCGAGCAGTCCCGCGGAGTCTCGCCGGACCATCCCGGACTGTATTTCGTCGGTCTGCCGTTCCTGCAGGCGTTCGCCTCGATGCTCACCGGCGGGGTGGGCCGGGATGCCCGGTACGTCGCGAAACATATCGCGCGCAGACAGGCACGGGCCGGACTCAGGCCGTCAGCACCAGCCCTGACGTAGGCACACCGGTCCCCGCGGTGACGAGGACGTTCTGCACACCGGAGACCTGGTTCACGGACGTGCCGCGGATCTGACGCACGCCCTCGGCGATCCCGTTCATCCCGTGGATGTACGCCTCGCCGAGCTGGCCTCCGTGGGTGTTGAGCGGCAGACTGCCGTCGAGGTCGATGGCGCCGTCGGCGACGAAGTCCTTGGCCTCACCGCGGCCACAGAAGCCGAGTTCTTCGAGCTGCATCAATACGTATGGGGTGAAGTGGTCGTAGAGGACGGCCAGATCCATGTCCTGCGGTCCGAGTCCGGATTGATCCCACAGCTGCCTGCCGACCAGCTCCATCTCGGGCAGTCCCGCGAGCTCCGGACGGTAGTAGCTGGTCATGATGTACTGGTCGCTGCCGCTCCCCTGGGCCGCCGCCGCGATCACGGCCGGTTTCTGCTTCAGATCCTTCGCCCGCTCCGGTGACGTGACCACGATCGCGATGCCGCCGTCGGACTCCTGGCAGCAGTCGAGCAGGTGCAGGGGTTCGGCGATGAAGCGGGAATTCTGGTGGTCGTCGAGCGTGATCGGTTTGCCGTAGAAGAAAGCGTTCGGATTGGTGGCGGCGTGCTTACGATCGGTGACCGCGATTCGCCCGAAATCAGCACTTGTAGCACCATATTCGTGCATGTACCGCTGGGCGACCATCGCGACGAACGCCGCCGGCGTCGACAGGCCGTGCGGGTAGGAGAACGCATTGTCGGTACCCGACGAGTTCACCTGCTGCACCAGGCCGGAGTTCACCTGCCCGAACCGCATTCCGGACCGCTCGTTGAACGCCCGGTACGCCACCACCACGTCGGCGACACCGGTGGCCACGGCCATCGCCGCCTGCTGCACGGTCGCGCACGCCGCGCCGCCGCCGTAGTGGATGCGACTGAAGAACTTCAGGTCCGGAATACCGACCGAACGGGCAACGGCCGCTTCGGTGTTGGTGTCCATCGTGAAGGACGTCAGGCCGTCGACGTCCGCGGGGGTCAGGCCCGCATCCTCGAGCGCCGCCGTGACCGCCTCGGCCGCCAGCCGTAATTCGCTGCGGCCCGAGTCCTTCGAGAAGTCCGTGGCGCCGATACCGACGATGACAGCCTTGCCCGACAGCCCGCTCATGCATCCGCTCCGTTCGTGCGTCCGTCCAGGACGAGGGTCACCTTCGACGTGATGTGGTCGCCGAGACCGTTCTTCCCGACGACGTCCAGCGTGACGACGCCGTCGTCCACCGACGCCACCGTGCCGCTCAGTGTGAGGGTGTCGTAGGCGTACCAGGGGACGCCGAGGCGCAATGCGATCGACTTGATCACCGCGTTCGGCCCCGCCCAGTCGGTGACGAACCGCTGCACCAGACCCGTGTCGGTGAGGATGTTGACGAAGATGTCCTTCGACCCGCGTTGCTGCGCCAGGTCGCGGTCGTGGTGGACGTCCTGGAAGTCGCGCGTCGCCAGTGCGGCCGAGACGACGAACGTCGGGTCGCCGGTGACGGTCAATTCCGGAAGCGTCGTTCCCACCACGACATCGAGAGTGGACGTCATGACTGCTCCTTCGCTCCGCGCTGCCACGCGTACAGGGTCCACGGCGCGCCACCCGTCTCTTCGTCGCCCGGGAAGTCGAGGTAGATCGCCTCCACCGGCATCCCGACCGTCACCTCCGCGGGCTCGACGCCGCGCAGTTCGCCGAGCATGCGGACGCCTTCCTCCAGTTCGACCAGCGCCACCACGAACGGCAGCGAGCGTCCCGGGACCTTCGGCGCGTGGTGGACCACGTAACTGAACACCGTGCCGCGGCCCGACGCGACGACGTAGTCCGTCGTCTCCGCCTTGTCCTTCCACAGCGCGGGCACCGGCGGGTGCTGCAGCGATCCGTCCTCACGCTTCTGGATCCGCAATTCGTGCGCGGCCACGCCGTCCCAGAAGAACTGGGTGTCCTGCGAGGCGCTGGGCCGCATCATCCTGGTGGGGTCCAGATCGTCGAAGGACGCGCCCTGACCGTTCGCCGACTGTGCCACCGGTTCAGCGGGTTTGGGCGCGAACTTGAGGATGCGGAACAGCATCTCGGCCACGACCTCGTCGCTGCCGTCGTCGTTCGCGACCCGCCACAGGCTGCGGGTGGTGAAGAACCACCCCTCACCGAGGCCCGTCCTCTTCGGACCCACGAGGTCCTCGAGGGTCGTGGTGATGGTGACCTCCTCACCGACCCCCAGGTAGCGGTGGTAGATCTGATCGCAGTTGGTGGCGACGACGGACGTGAACCCGGCCTCGTCGAGGATCGTCGTCATGCGCCCGAGCGGGTCGTCGGATTGCCGGACGGCGTTCAGGCCCTGCATCGTCCACACCTGCGCCATCGCGGGCGGGGCCACGATGCCGTCGTGTCCCGCTGCCCGCGCCGCTGCCTCGTCGACGTAGATAGGATTCCTGTCGCCGATCGCCTCCACCCAGTTGCGGATCATCGGCAGGTTGATCGGGTCCCGCCCGGGGCGAGGAGCGCTCGGACCCGCCGACCGGACCTCTTCCGCGGCAGCGAGGATCTGTTCGGAACTCATTTCGCGCGGCGCTCCTATCGCGGGACTCGGGGAAGTTTCAGACCGGCTGTCGCGATCAGCTCGCGCATCACCTCGTTGACACCGCCACCGAACGTGATCACGAGGTTGCGCTTCACCTGCATGTCGAGCCACCTCATGAGGTCTGCGGTCTCCGGCTCGGAGGGGTCGCCGTAGCGTCCGACGATCTCCTCGACGAGCCTGCCGATGCGCTGAATACGTTCGGTGGCGAACACTTTCGTCGCGGACGCGTCGGCGATGTCGATGGCGTCCGCCTCACTCGACGCCACCTGCCAGTTGAGTAGTTCGTTGAGGCGGTACGTCGCGTGGATCTCGCCGAGCGCGCGCCGCACGTCCGGCTCGTCGAGCAGGTCGTGTGTGACGGCCCAGCTGCGGATGCGGTCGTAGAGACCTCCGACCCGGCCTGCCGGTCCGAGCATGACGCGTTCGTGGTTGAGCTGGGTGGTGATCAGTCGCCAGCCCTGATTCTCCTCACCGACCAGCATGTCTGCGGGAACCCGGACGTCGGAGTAGTAGGTGGCGTTGACGTGATGCGCACCGTCGCACGTGATGATCGGCGTCCAACTGTAGCCCGGGTCCTTGGTGTCCATGATCAGGATGGAGATGCCACGGTGACGCGAATCCGCCGAGCCCGTGCGGACGGCGAGCCACAGGTAATCGGCGTCGTGACCGCCGGTGGTGAAGATCTTCTGCCCGTTGACCACGTACTCGTCGCCCACCCGCACGGCCGTCGTCCGCAGCGCCGCAAGGTCGGTGCCCGCTTCCGGTTCGGTGTAGCCGATCGCGAAGTGCACCTCGCCGGCCAGGATCGCGGGCAGGAATTTGCGCTTCTGCTCCTCGGTCCCGTACTTCTGCAGCGTCGGACCCACCGTCTGCAACGTCACCGAGGGCAGCGGAACATCGGCTCGCACAGCCTCGTTCACGAAGATCTGCTGTTCGATCTCACCGAATCCGCGGCCACCGAACTCGACCGGCCAGCCCACACCGAGCCAGCCGTCCTTGCCCATCCGGCGGATGACCTCACGGTAGGTGCTGCCGTGGCGCTCGGTGCGCATCACCTCGGCCTCGGCCGGCGAGATCAGCCCGGAGAAGTAGCGCCGGAGTTCCGATTGCAACTCACGCTGATCGTCGGTCAGATCGATGAACACCGGGCCCCCACGAGGTCGAGTCGGTACGAGGCGCCGCCCACGAGGCGGGCCAGGTCTTTGGCGGTCGAGTAGTAGCGGTGCAGCGGATACGTGACGTCGACGCCGATCCCGCCGTGTAGGTGGTGCAGAACCTGCATGGCGGCAGGCACTTCGGCGGCGATCCAGTACGCCATCACGTCCAGATCGTCCTGGGCGTCCAGTCCTTCGGACACGCGCCACGACGCCGCGAGCGCCGACACATGGAGGGTGCGGGACGTGACGTAGACGTCGGCGATCTGCTGCGACACGGCCTGGAACGTGGCGAGCGGCTTGCCGAACTGGTGGCGCGTCGCGAGGTGCTCGCCTGCCAGAGCCGTTGCGCCCGAAAGCAGTCCGTCCGCGACCGCCCCGATGGACGCCAGTGCGATGCGGTAGAGCGTCTGCACCGCGTCGTCGCCGGCCGCGAGCAGTTCGCCCCGCGCACCGTCGAACGTGATCGCGAATTCGGGGCTACCCGATGCCGAGGGGGTCGGCGTGAGCGTGACGCCGTCCGCGGCCGGGTCCACCAGCACCACCCCGGTGTCCGTGGGCACGAGGATCCGGTGTGCCCGCTCGGCGAACAGAACCGCGAGCACGCGCCCGGTGACGGAGTAGCCGTCCCCGTCCGCGACCGCGGTCACCGAAGGCCGTGCCGGGAACTGCGCCCCGGGTTCGGCGAGCGCCGCGGTGAACGTGCGGCCGTCGGCGAGACCGGTGAGCAGTGCGTCCTGTTGTGCGTCGTCGCCCAGCGCGACGATGGGCAGCACACCGAATCCGAGCGTTGCGAGGGCCGGGACCTGCGCCGCCTTCCGCCCGACTTCGGTGAGCAGCGCACCGACGTCGGTGACCGAGAGACCTTCGCCGCCGAGACGTTCCGGCAGCGCGAGGGTCAGCAGGTCGGCGTCGGCGAACGCGGCCCAGAGGGCGTCGCCGTCGAGGTCGCGGGCCAGCAGTCCGGCCGCGACCTGAGCCACGGCCTCCTGGGTTTCGTCTCGAGTGAAGTCCACGCTGACAATCCCACTTTCGATTTAGAACGTGTTCTAGTTGTATCACCATCCCGGACCTCGCGAAAGACCAATCGCCGCCCGGCTCAGCCCCGCGGCAGCCCGAGAATCCGCTCGGCCGCGACCGTCAGCAGGATCTGCGTCGTTCCGCCCGCGATGGACAGGCAGCGCGTGTTGAGGAACTCCCGCGCCAGCGGCCCCTCCACCCAGCCGTCCGGGCCGCCGAGTTCCATCGCGAATTCCGCGACCGCCTGCCGCTGCCGGACACCGACGAGCTTGCGGACGCTCGATTCGGGTCCGGGGTCCTGGCCGTCCAGTTGCCGGAGGGTGGTGCGCAGTTCGAGCTGGGAGCCGACGAGCGCGTTGCCGATGAGGTGACCGAGCTTGTCGTCGGTCAGCGGGTCACCGTCCCCGGCGAGCGCGAGCAGTTCCTCCATCGCCTCGCCGAGCGAGGACCCTCCGCCCATCGCGACCCGCTCGTTGGCCAGCGTGGTGCGAGCCAGCTTCCAGCCGTCCCCGAGGTTCCCGACCACCAGGTCGTCGGGCACGAACACGTCCTCGAGGTACACCTCGTTGAACAGGGCGTCGCCGGTGATCTCGCGCAGCGGCGAGATGGTGATGCCGGGGCTCGTCATGTCGACGAGGAAATAGCTGATGCCCTTGTGCTTGGGCACGTCCCGATCGGTGCGAGCAAGGCAGATCGCCCAGTCCGCCTCCTGCGCCCTCGACGTCCACACCTTCTGACCGTTCAGCTTCCACCCGCCGTCCACCTTCTCCGCGGACGTCCGCAGCGCCGCGAGGTCGGAGCCGGCGCCGGGTTCGCTGAACAGCTGGCACCAGATGATCTCGCCGCGCAGCGTCGGGGTGGCGAATCGCTCGATCTGCTCGGCGCTGCCGTGCTCGAGGATGGTCGGCACGGCCCACCAGCCGATCACGAGGTCGGGCCTGCCGACCCCGGCGGCCGCCAGCTCCTCCTCGATCAGGATCTGCTCCGCGGCGCGCGCACCCCGCCCGTAGGGCGCGGGCCAGTGCGGGGCCAGGTAGCCCGATTCCGCGAGGGCCGCGCGTCGTTGCGACTCCGGCCGCGCCACCAGCTCGGCGATCTCGGCGCGGATCTGCCCCCGTTCGTCGTCGAGCCCGGACAGGTCGATCGACAGGTTCCTGCGGGCACCGGCCCGCGTCAGTTCCGTGACCCGCGCCCGCCAGCGGGCGGAGCCGCCGAGCAGCTGCCGCAGCGACGTCGCCCGGCGCAGGTAGAAGTGCGCGTCGTGTTCCCAGGTGAAGCCGATCCCGCCGAGCACCTGGATGCAGTCCTTGGCAGTCTCGACGGCGGCGTCGAGCGTGATCGACGCCGCGACGGCGGCCGCGATCGGCAGCTCGCCGCTGTCCGCGTGCCACGCGTCCTCCGCCGCCACGGCCGCATCCCACGCCGCCGCGCCGGACTGTTCGACGCGGCACAGCATCTCCGCACACAGGTGCTTGATCGCCTGGAACGATCCGATCGGTTTGCCGAACTGCTCGCGAATCTTGGCGTACTCCACCGCCGTTCGCAGACACCAGATTGCAATGCCGGACGCCTCCGCTGCGGCGAGGGTCGCCGCGAGGTCGGGCACGAGCCCGTCCCGCACCCCCGTGACCATCCGGTCGGCCGCCACCGCCACGCCGACGCAGCGCACCCGCGCGAGCGGGCGGCTCTTGTCGATCGTGTCGGCGACCGTGATGTCCAGGCCGTCGGCTGCGCCGTCGACCAGACACCACACGACGCCGTCGCCCGCGTCGGCGGGCAGCAGCACGGACACCCCCGCGTCACCGCCGATCGCGAAGCCCGCGTCGCCGGTGACCGTCAGCCCGCCGTCGGCCCCGAGGGTCGCGTTCACCGGGGAGTTGCTGCCGAGAGCCACCGCGCACGGCATCGCGCCGTCGGCGAGATCCTCGGACCACCGTTTCGCGGCGGCACCGGAGCTGCGCCCGACGATCAGAGCCGCGAGAGCGGTCGAGAGAACAGGACCCGGGACGAGTTCAGTCGCGGCCTGTTCGAGCATCGCGGCGAGATCGACGATCTCCGCTCCCGACCCACCGACCTCGTCGGGCACGGCGACCGAAAAAATTCCGAGCGACGCGAAGGACGGCCACGTCGTGCGCCACGAATCTGCTGGTCCTTGCCGTACTGTGACCAGCGGGTCCGTGGACCGCGCCCAGGCCTGGATCGAACCCGCTGCAGCCCTCTGTTCCTCGGTGGTGGCGATTGTCACAACGGGTATCCGCCTCTCCTGAATGACACATTCGTCTAGAACGTGTTCTAATATGACACCTGGCCATGAGTCAAGGCGCGAAGGAAAACAGGTAATGACGACCAGCTCTCGATCACGGTCCACGACGGTCGCTGCGGCGACGCTGGGCGAGGACGATCTCAGTTCCAACGCGCAGAAGGAACGGCGCAAGCGGATCCTCGACGCGACCCTGGCCCTGGCCTCCAAGGGCGGATACGAAGCCGTGCAGATGCGGGCCGTCGCCGAACGCGCCGACGTCGCCGTGGGCACTCTGTACCGCTACTTCCCGTCCAAGGTGCACCTACTGGTGTCGGCGCTCGCCCGCGAGTTCGAGCGGATCGACTCGCGGGGCAAGAACCCGCCGGGCCGGAACCCGCTCGAGCGGATGCAACTGATCCTCAGCCAGATCACCCGGGCCATGCAGCGCGACCCACTGCTGACCGAGGCCATGACGCGCGCGTTCATGTTCGCCGACGCGTCCGCCGCCGCCGAGGTCGATCAGGTGGGCAAGCTGATGGACCGTCTGTTCGCCCGCGCGATGACGGACACCGAGCCGACCGAAGACCAGTTGGCCGTCGCCCGCGTCATCTCCGACGTGTGGCTGTCGAATCTGGTGGCCTGGCTCACACGCCGCTCGTCCGCGACCGATGTCGCGAATCGGCTCGAACTCACCGTCGAACTGCTGCTCGGTGACGGAAGCCGCAGACCCGAGTAGGACGCGATCGGGGCACAGCCCCGGCCGAGAACGCGCTCACAGCCGTCACATCCCCTAGATTTGAACCTGTGAGCGCCCATGATCTGCCCATCGAACTTCGTCGTGCCCTCTCGAGGGTTGCGCGGACCCCTCGCCTGCTCGTCGCTTCCGATTACGACGGCACGATGGCCCCCATCGTCTCCGACCCCGAGAAGGCGTTCCCCCACGCCGAATCGGTGCGCGCTCTCCGCGCCCTGGCCAGCCTCGCGGGAACGACGGCGGCCGTGATCTCGGGCCGCGCACTCAAGGACCTCGCCGCGCTGTCGCGGCTGCCCGCCGAGGTTCAACTGGTCGGCAGCCACGGCTCGGAATTCGACATCGGGTTCATCCATGCGATCGACGCCGACGCCAAGAAACTTCTCGGTGAGATCACCGAGGAACTCAACCGGATCGCCAAGCTGCACGCCGGCACGTCGGTGGAGGCGAAACCGGCGAGCGTCGCCCTCCACGTCCGCAACGCCGACGCCGAGGAAGGCGCCCTGGCCCTGGCCGCGGTGCGCGCCGACGCCGGGCAGCGCGTGGGCGTGCAGGTCACCGAGGGCAAGGCCGTCATCGAACTGGCCGTCGTCGCCACCGACAAGGGCCATGCCCTCGACCTGATCCGCCACCAGGACGGTGCGACGGCAGCCGTCTTCGTCGGCGACGACGTCACCGACGAGAAGGCGTTCGCGCGTCTCCAGGGCCCCGACCTCGGCGTGAAGGTGGGCCCCGGCGACAGCCTCGCCGAGTTCCGGGTGTCGAGCACCGAAGACGTGGCCGCGGCCCTCGCGTTCCTGCTCGAGGAGCGCCGCACCTGGCTGTCCGGGGCACACGCGCCGCCCATCGAGCGCCTCACCATGCTCGCCAGCCCGCGGACCGTCGCCCTCGTCACCCCCGACGCGACCCTCACCTGGCTGTGTCATCCCGAACCCGACTCGGCGTCCGTGTTCGCGCATCTGCTCGGTGGACCGGAAGCCGGCCACTTCAGCGTCGGCCCGCACCGCAGCGCACTGCCGCTGAGCCAGCGGTACATCGACAGCACCATGACCGTGCAGACACGGTGGGCCAGCCTGTCCGTCACCGACTACCTGCCGCACGACGTCCGTCTGGGCCGCACCGACCTGACCCGGGTGATCAGCGGCAAGGCCGCCGCCGTCGTGACGTTCGCACCGCGGCCCGAGTTCGGGCAGGGCCAGGTCATCCTCGAGGCCGTCAGCGAGGGACTGCGGGTGCACGGCACCAACGAGCCGATCGTCCTGCGTTCCCCCGGTGTGCAGTGGAACGTCACGTCCGACGGCAACCAGCAGACCGCGCATGCCGTCGTCGACCCGTCCGGCGGCGACGTCATCCTGGAATTGCGATGCGGCACCGAAGAACTCGGACCTTCGGAGACGCCCGAGCAGGAGCGCCGAGCACTGGCCGAATCGTACTGGTCGGACTGGGCGAAGAGCCTCACCCTGCCCACGCTCAAACCCGACCTGATGAAGCGCTCCGCGCTCACCCTCCGCGGTCTGGTGCACGTCGACTCCGGAGCGATCATGGCGGCCGCCACCACCTCGCTGCCCGAGGAGATCGGCGGCGTCCGCAACTGGGACTACCGCTACTGCTGGCTGCGCGACGCGGCGCTCACCGCGTCCGCGCTCGTCAGCCTCGGTTCCCTCAGCGAGGCCGAGGGCTACCTCGACTGGGTGCACGACGTCCTCGAGACCCTGCCCGGCCCCGAACGCCTGCACCCCCTCTACACGCTGCACGGTGGCGGTCTGCCGCCCGAGGCCGTCATCGACTCGCTGCCCGGCTACGCGGGCTCACGGCCGGTCCGCATCGGCAACGCGGCCAACCAGCAGGTCCAACTCGACGTGTTCGGACCCATCGTCGAACTCATCCACGACCTGTCCCACGCCCGCGAGAAGCAGGGCGCCCCGGTGGCGCTCAACGACCGTGACTGGGAACTGGTGTGCGCCATGGTCGAGGCCGTCGAACGTCGCTGGTTCGAACCCGACCACGGCATCTGGGAAATCCGCGACAACCCGCGTCACCACGTGTATTCCAAGGTGATGGGGTGGGTCACCATCGACCGCGCGGTAGCGCTGGCCGAGCGCTTCGGCCGCGACATCGAGCCCGGCTGGACGCCGTTGCGCGACAAGATCGCGGATGAGGTGCGCGAGAAGGGCTGGAAAGACGAGGTCCGCTCGTACACCGCCGCCTACGACGGCACCGACCTCGACGCCGCCACCCTGTACATCGGACTGTCCGGGCTGATCGACCCGTCGGACGAGAAGTTCGCGGCCACCGTCACGGCGACCGAGGCGGAACTGCGCAGCGGCTCGACAGTGTACCGGTACCACCACGACGACGGACTGCCCGGCACCGAGGGCGGGTTCCACCTCTGCGCGGCGTGGCTGGTCGAGGCGTACCTGCTGATCGGGCAGCGGTCACAGGCGGAGGCACTGTTCGCGCAACTGGTCGACGCCGCCGGGCCGACCGGACTGCTCAGCGAGGAGTACGACCCCGTCGCCGAGCGGTCGCTGGGCAACCACCCCCAGGCGTACAGCCACCTGGGACTGCTCCGTTGCGCTCAACTCCTGGCCTGAGAGGGAGGCCGGGTCAGCGCTTGGCGGGCCCGGCCGTCGAACCCCGCAGCAGTTCGGTCTCGAGCATCTCGACGGTCGCGACGCCGGAGTGCGACGGGGACATGAGCAGGGCGCCTGCCCGGCGACCCTTCTCCTCCTGAGGTTGCCGCACGGTGGTCAGGCCCTCGCGGAGTGCGTCGTCGACGCCGTCGAATCCGGTGATCGACAGCCGGCCGGGCACGTCGATGCCCTGCCAGCGCGCCCAGTCCAGCGCGCCGAGCGCGAGGACGTCGGTGGTGCACACGAGCGCGGTGATCCGCGGATTCACGCCGAGTGCCTGCGCGGCAGCGGCGTGCCCCGACTTCCCGGTGTGCTCGAACCGCTCGACGACGGTCAGCGTCCGAGGGTCCAGGCCGGCGTCGGACATGGCGTCACGCACCCCCTCGATGCGTTCACGCTGGACGTGGAAGTTCGGTGACCGCAGACGCTCGACGTCGGCCACCCCGTCCGAGCGGTCGCGCCCGAGCCTCATGCTCAGCACGCCGATGTCGCGGTGGCCGAGCCCGATCAGATAGTCGGCGAGACCCCGCATCGCGCCGCGGTCGTCGATGCCGATGAGCGATGCCCCCGGGATCTCCCGCGGCTGATCGCACACGACCACCGGCAGGTGACGCTCGCACACCGCCGCGAGGTACGGGTCGTCGTCCGCCACCGAGTACACGACGAACCCGTCGACGCCCGCCTGCTGCACGACCGCGGCGGCGTCCGCCTCCTCGCGACCCGGACCCGCCGGAATCAGGAGCAGACCCTGCCCGGCGGCCTCGCACGACTCGGCCAGTCCGGACAGAAAGCTCATCGCGGCGGGGTCGCGGAAGGAGTAGCTGAGGGCCTCGGTGAGCAGCAGTCCCACGGCACCGGCCTTGCGGGTGCGCAGGGATCGGGCCACCGGGTCGGGGCCGGGGTAGCCGCGGCGCTTGGCCGCCTGCATCACGCGGTCGCGGAGTTCCGCGGAGAGTTGATCGGGCCGGTTGTAGGCGTTGGACACCGTCGTTCGCGAAATATTGAGCTCGGCCGCGAGCGACGCCAGCGTGGCTTGGCGACGAGGCTGTCGAGACCTGGGCATAGGGGGACGTTAGTACCCGGCCCGCGTTCGGGCGCGTCGGGGCTGCACCGAAAGTGCACTACCAGGACCTATCCGCTAAAGTGCAACGGTAACGGTTTCCAATAGCGTTTAGCGTTCGTCTTCGGTCAGGAGTTTTCTGTGCGCGCTTCCTCAGGTTTTCGTGCCGCCACGGCGGCCGTCGGGCTGTCGTTCGCCGCGGCCCTCACCCTCACCGCCTGCGGCTCCGACACGACCAGTGACGGCGCGCTGACCGTCGTCGCGTCGACGAACGTGTGGGGCAGCGTCGCGCAGGCAGTCGCCGGCGACAAGGTGGACGTCACCTCGATCATCACCGAACCGTCGTCCGACCCGCACTCGTTCGAGGCGAGCCCCACCGACGCCGCCAAGCTCACCGACGCCTCCCTGATCGTCTACAACGGCGGCGGGTACGACCACTTCGTCGACGACATCATCGGCACCGGTAACAGCGACCAGCTCACGGTCAACGCGTTCGACCTCCTCGAGGGCGGCGCGCACGCGGGCGAGGACGAGCACTCGGACGGCGGAGACTCGCACGAGGGCCACGATCACGGCGACGTGAACGAACACGTCTGGTTCGACGTCGACACCGTCGACGCCACCGCGCAGTCCATCGCGGACAAGCTCGGCCAACTCGACCCCGACAACGCCGACGCCTACAAGGCCAATGCCGCCACCTTCCACGGTCAGCTCGAGCAGATCTCCGCGATCACCGACGGAATCGCGGCCGCACACAAGGACGCACCCGTCGTCCAGACCGAACCGATCGCCTACTACCTGCTGCAGTCCGCGGGCCTGAAGGACGTCACCCCGCCCGATTTCACGAGCGCCATCGAGAACGGCAACGACCCCGCACCCGCCGCCATCGCGGCCACGCGACAGCTGCTCACCGACGAGCAGGTGCAGGCCCTCGTCTACAACGTGCAGACGCAGGACCGGGTCACCCAGGACGTGCGGGCGACGGCCGAGTCGGCGGGAATCCCCATCGTCGAGGTGACCGAAACCCTGCCCGAAGGCCTGGACTACATTCAGTGGCAGACCAAGACCGCCGAGTCGCTTGCTGCGGCTCTGCAATAGAACTGATCGGCTTGTGACAGAACCCACTTCGAAGAACGCCGGCAACGGTCGCGTCCCCGCACTGGAACTGACGGGGGCGCGACTGTCCTTCGGCGAACGCACACTCTGGCAGGACCTCGACATCACCGTGGAACCCGGCGAATTCGTCGCCGTCCTCGGACCCAACGGGTCGGGCAAGACGTCCCTGCTGAAGGTGCTGCTCGGCCAGCTCGCCCTCAGCTCCGGCACCGCGCGCATCGCCGGATCACCGGCGCGGAAGGGCAATTCGCACGTCGGATACATCCCCCAGCAGAAGTCGCTCGACGACGGGCTGCCACTGCGGGGCCGCGACCTCGTCGGCCTCGGAGTCGACGGCCACCAGTGGGGAACCGGCCTCCTCCGGCGAGGCCGGCGCCGTGCGATCGTCGACGCGGCAATCGCCGAAGTCGGCGCCCAGAACTACGCGGACGCGCCGATCGGTTCCATGTCCGGCGGCGAGCAGCAACGACTGCGTATCGCGCAGGCCCTCGTCGGCAATCCGCAGATCCTGCTGTGTGACGAACCGCTGCTCAGCCTCGACCTGGCCAACCAGAATCTCGTGTCGGGACTCATCGACCGGCGGCGACGCACCCACGACACCGCGGTCCTGTTCGTCACCCACGAGATCAACCCGATCCTCCCGCTCGTCGACCGCGTGCTCTACCTCGTCGACGGACAGTTCCGCATCGGCAAACCGGAAGAGGTCATGACGTCGGAGGTGCTGTCCGAGCTGTACCGCACCGACGTCGAGGTGCTGCACGTACGCGGCCGTCTCGTCGTGATCGGCACCGGCGACGCCATCGACGCGCTCGGCAGCGCGGGCGGCCTCCGCCCCGGCGAGGGTGTGCACCACACGGACGAGGGACACGCATGAGCAACAAGTTCACCGACGCGATGTCGCACATGTTCGATGTCTCGGCCACCGTCGACCTCCTGCAGTACGACTTCGTCCAGCAGGCATTGATCGCCGGCGCCATCCTCGGCCTGCTGGCAGGAGCCATCGGCCCGCTCATCGTGAGCAGGCAGATGTCGTTCGCCGTGCACGGCACGAGCGAGCTGTCCCTGACCGGTGCGTCGGCGGCCCTGCTCATCGGCGTCAGCGTCGGAGCCGGCGCCATCGCCGGGTCGGTGGTCGCGGCGGTCCTGTTCGGACTACTCGGCGCGAAGGCCCGCGACCGTGACTCCGTCATCGGCGTCATCATGGCGTTCGGGCTCGGCCTGTCGGTGCTGTTCATCTGGTCGTACCAAGGGCGCACCGGCACTAGTTTCTCGCTGCTGATCGGCCAGATCGTGGCGCCAGGAGACAGCGGCCTGCAACTGCTGCTGCTCTGCGCTGTGCTGGTCATCGGGGCCCTCGGCCTGATCTACCGTCCCCTCCTGTTCGCCAGCACCGACCCCGACGTCGCCGAGGCCCGCGGCGTGCCGGTCCGTGCGCTGTCGATCGTGTTCGCCGTGCTCGTCGGCATCACAGCCGCGCTCGGCGTCCAGATCGTCGGCGCCCTGCTGGTGATGGCACTGCTCATCACCCCCGCCGCAGCCGCCGCCTACGTCACCGCCAGCCCATTGAAGGCCACGATCCTGTCGATCGTGTTCGCCGAACTCGCCGCCGTCGGCGGCATCCTGCTGTCGCTCGCACCCGGTGTGCCCGTGTCGAGCTTCGTCACCACGATCTCGTTCGTCATCTACCTCGTGTGCCGGCTCAGCGGATCCTCCCGACGCAAGAACGCGGGACGCATCACCCCCACCCACACACACACGCACTGAACCGCCACTCTCCGCGATCCGACGGCCGAACCGGCCCTCCCACGCCGAAGAGTGGAGGCTCAGTACAACTTCTGACCTACAGGTGGTCGGGGAAATACGGCGCCAGCGTCGTCGCCACCTTCGTCGCCTGATCACACGCCGCGTCGACGGTCGTGAAATCCTCCAACTCGCTGTACCCGATCATGAACTCGAGAATCCCCGGCTCGATCGCCACCGACACCGTGCACGCACTGCCGCCACGGAAATCCGACACCAGAGCACGCCGCCCGCCGATCTCGGTCTCACTCAGGACGTCGAAGCGGTCGTCGCTCTTCACGCTGTCGGGTGCTTCACCGATTGCCGAAATGACGACGCCGTAGTCAGGATTACGTGATCGAAATGAGCATGAGCGATTCGCCGACTCGTCCGAAAGCCGCGATCCTGCGCGCACGTCGATCTGCGCCGCTTTGAGTGACTCTTGGGTAAAGCCGTCACACGGGTGAAACGCAATCTCGTTCACGGGTTGTTGCGCCTCTGCACCATCCACTGGAGTTGAACAACCTGCAATTGCGGCAATCGCCACGATGCCGAATGCCGAAGCGACGCTCTCCGACCGACGTTTCACAGGTCGCCTCCGACCGAACCCAGACTCAACGCGATCGCCGCGTCCTGCTCGTTATAGCGCGCGAGGACCGCCTCGAACATCGATTTCATATCCTTGGCATACGTTTGATGCGCTGCGAACAGGCCAACCGCCGTGTTCGCGAATTCGATGCCGCCGCCTCCGATAGCCTTTTCGTCGAATTTCCGTGCGAGTTTCTTCGCCGAGTCGATGTCCCGCTCACCGATTCCCAGATCATCAGCCCGAAGCTTCTGACGAGCTTTGTCAGCCAAGTCGCCCATCAACTCCGCATGCTCCTGGCACAGCTTGATGCACCGCTCTATGCCGGCGGTGTCGAGTTCGAGCCTGCCTCCCCCGACGACGTTTTCGGTGAAAGCCTTCCATCCGGCTTCCGGTGCTTCTGGCCCCGCCATGTTGGTGTCCCCTCCGTGTGTCCTGCTGTGTCCCCACCTGTGCAATCGCCGGCGCGTGGCAATCTACCAACCGCGGGCACCGACCGACCCCGCTCGAGGAGTGGTACCGACCCCGATCAGGGTGTCGAGCGAAGATACGAGCTGTTCGGGGCCTGCCGGGTGCGCAGCGGCAGGATCGTGCGGTCCGATCGCGTAACGTCCGTCGCCGGCGATGTCGATCCATTGCATGACGCCGACGTCCCTGCCGGTGCCGTAACGGGGGCCGCGGAAGACCCGGATCTTCCCGCGTCCCGCGTATCCCTTCTGCACGGCGGATTCGAGTCGCGGGGCGGGCGCCGCCCTATTGACCTCCTGCAGGATTCCTCGAGAGAAGTGGGTGTCCTGTTCGTCCCGACGCTGGAACCGGCGTCGGCCTGCTGCGTTCTGCGGGATCAGCCCGATCAGCTGGGCGCCCAGGCGCCCGGCCGCACCGGCGCCGATCACCACGTCGCCGCCGATCTGCGGTACCCGGCCGGGGAGCTGCGACGCGATCACCACCCATTGCCGGTGTTGCGCACCGATGATGCGGATCGGGGTCTCATCGGCGCTGGAACCGGAGATCTCGACATACGCCTCGGGCTCGGCGAGCACGCCCAACGCCGACCTCACATCGTCGTGTTCGGCTCCCGCGAAGGCTTCTCGTATCCGGTTCTGCTCGGCGACATATGCATTGAGCCCGGGGTGTGCGCTCACTATCCGGAACGGGTACGGGGTGCGGTCCTGGCCGGTGCCGGCCCACAGCACGGCGAACAGTTCGGGTCGCAGCCGCCAGTTGCGCATGTTCATGCGCCGATCACCGGTGGAGAGACGAGGGGCAGTTTGCCGATCAACTCGTTGCCGTTGTCGAGGGTGATCAGGTAGTCGGGCGTCTTGTGTTCCTTGTCCTCGCCGCCGCCTTTGGCGCCCCCTGCGCCGCCCATCATTCCCCCGCCCATCGGGCCGGTGCCCCGCATTCCGGTACCGGCGCGACCTCCGGCGGTGGCCCCCGCCACCCCGGGGGTGGTGCCGGGCCGTGCCACGGTCCCCGGCCGATTCCCGGTGCCGACGCCACCGCCGAGTCCGCCGACGCCGAGCCCGCCTCCACCAGGACCCCCACCCGCACCTGCGGATCGTGAGCCGGCGCCCGAGGACGAATCGGCGCTGGAAGGCATGCCCGACCGGCTCTGCGCCTGATCACCCGTCACCGAGGCCGGGGCCGTCGTCGCCGGTGCGGTGGCAGCCGACGGCGTGGTTGCTGCATTCTGCTGCGTGCCGTCCGCAGCGGGTGCGCCGTCCACACTTGGCTCGGCGGAGGGGTCGTTCACGGGAGCGTCGCCGGAATTCGGCTGCCCGGCGCTCGGTCCGCCGAACCGATCGGTCGAACTCGGGGTGCCGCCCGCGTAGTCGATACCGGGCCCGGCCGGACCCGAAGGAACGTCGACGATGCTCTCCGGCTTCGTGAACGACGGGACGTTGCCGTCCGACGTCGCGAGTCCCGGGTTGTAGATCGTGGCCATCTTCTCGCGCGCTTCGTCCTCGCGCCGGTAGTACTCGTCTTCGGTGTCCGTGTCCCAGGGCGTCAACTTGTCCCACAGTCCGGTGCCGATGGTTTCGGGAACCTGCGACCGAAGCGACGCGACCGTCTCCGCCAGCGGCGTCAGCGCGGCCGCCACTCCGTGAAGTTGCTCCTGCGCCTGCGGCGCGGAGGTCGAGTACCGCTCGGTCTCGCAGTAGGCCGCCGACGCGGCAGCACCTTGCCAGCTCTCGCTGATCGTCTTCTTGATCGCGTCGCTGAACTCGACGATCGCGTGGTGGGCCGTCGTCCCCAGTTCGGCCCAGGCTCTTGCGATGCCGCTGACGTGCTCGACATTCATGCCGGCGACGGCACTCGCGATCCTCGCGTGGTCCCACTGGTCCGAGTGAAAGTTCTCGGGATCCTTGATATATGCCGGGTCGGTCACGATTCCCCCTCCGATGACGCACAGTCAATTGTTCTGACGCAGCAGGACCCTCACCGGTTCCGCCCGCCCCCGCGAGAAATCTACAAGACGGCACTCGGAACCCTAGTATCGAATATGTGCCGGCAATCGATCTGAACAGCGACCTCGGCGAGAGCTACGGCGCCTGGACCCTCGGCGACGACCTGGCGATGCTGAAGCTCGTGACCAGCGCCAACGTGGCCTGCGGCTTTCATGCAGGCGATCCCGCGACCCTGTTGGCCACCTGTTCGGCGGCGGCCGAGCTGACGGTGCGGATCGGCGCGCAGGTGGGCTACCACGACCTCGCCGGGTTCGGGCGCCGGTTCATCGACGTAGCCCCACGTGACCTGACGGCCGACGTCGTCTATCAGATCGGCGCCCTCGACGGTCTCGCCCAGGTTTCCGGCTCGGCGGTGGCGTACGTGAAGCCGCACGGCGCGCTGTACAACGCGATCGTGCATCATCGCGAGCAGGCCCGCGCGGTGGTCGAGGCGGTCAGCGCGTACGACCCGACGCTTCCGGTCCTCGGTCTGCCCGGTTCCGTGTTCCTCGAGGAGGCCGAGAAGGCGGGACTGCGGACGGTCACCGAGGCGTTCGCCGACCGCGCATACACCCCCGAGGGAACGCTGGTGCCGCGCACGACGGACGGGGCCGTCCTGCACGATCCCGCGGTGGTGGCCGAACGGGTCCGCAGTCTCGTCGTCGATCACACCGTCGAAGCGATCGACGGCACAGTACTCACGGTCACCGCCGAATCCGTCTGCGTGCACGGTGATACGCCCGCAGCTGTCGAGATGGCCACTGCCATCCGGTCGTTGCTCGACACCGAGGGCATCACGGTGGAGGCGTTCGTGTGATGCGCATCCTCGACGTCGGAGAAAGCGCAGTCCTCGCCGAGTTCGAGGACCTCGGCACCGTGCTCGCGCATTTTCGTGCGCTGGACGACTCCCGGCCACCCGGAGTCGTGGAGGTGATCCCGGCTGCGCGCACCATCCTGGTGCGGTTCGACCACGGCGCGACCAGCCGTGACCGCGTCGCCAAGTGGGTGCGGACCACGGAACCGGAGGCGGCGGTCGCCGAGGATTCCCCCGACGAGATCCGGATAGCCGTGCGCTACGACGGTCCCGACCTCGAGGACGTGGCCGAGCTGACCGGTCTGGGTGGCGACGGCGTCGTCGCCGCACACACCGGAACACCGTGGACGGTGGCGTTCTGCGGCTTCGCCCCCGGTTTCGGCTACCTCACCGGCGGCGCACCCGAACTGCACGTGCCGCGACGCGCGACGCCTCGGACCTCCGTCCCCGCCGGGACCGTGGCATTGGGAGGGGAGTTCACGGGAATCTATCCCCGCAGCTCGCCCGGCGGCTGGCAACTCATCGGCACCACCGACGAACCCATCTGGGATGCCGAACGCACTCCCCCCGCTCTGCTCCGCCCCGGCGTCGTCGTGCGCTTCGCGCCCGTGAGTACTTATTAACCGCCCGACGTTAATAAGTACTCACAGGCGCGAAGCGCATTGTGTCAGTGCAGATCTGCCATGGACCGCACATGGCGCGCCGCGACCGACAGCGATGCGAGATCAGGGGTGGCTGCGGCGTCGATCTCCCCCAGCGTCCGACGAGCACGCTCAATCCTCGCCCGGTTCGTACTCTCCCACAGCAGAATCCGGGAGTCCGGCGCATCACCGGGCTCCCCCGACGACAGTACGTCCCGTGTCAGGAGCCTGACGCTGCGGTACAGGTCGTCCCGCAGCGCCACCCGGGCGAGGGTGTGCCACCGCTCGCCCCGCGGAAGCGCCGACACCTTGATCAGCCACTGATCCACGCCGAGGTGATCGGAGAGCGCGAAGTAGAGCGGCGCCACCTCGGCGACGTCGTGCTCCAGTTCGCGGGCGACGTCGACGATGTCGAGCAGGCTGAACCGGTAGAGGCCATCCGCGATTCGCCGGGCGATGGACGTCTCGACGCCCGCCTCGTCGTAGAGGCGACGCGTTTCCTCCATCGCCAGCACCTCCGCGCCGCGGAGCCATCCGCCGACGTCACCGGAATGCGTGTGGACGTGGCGTCGGAAATTGTCGATCTCGGCGTCCACCGACAGCGGCTGACGACGGTTGGCGAGGAACCACCGCGACGCCCGGTCGAGCAGCCGGCGGGCCTCGACGACCAGCTCGTACTCTGTCGCCGGTGGCAGCTTCGCCGCGGCGATGTCGGACCAGAGTTCCGCGAGCCCGAACACTTCCGACGTGATGACGAACGCGCGCACCACATCCGCCGGCGCGGCCCCCGTCTCCTCACGCAGCCGGTACGCATACGTGAGCCCGCCGCGGGCGAAGATGTCGTTCACGATCTCGGTGGCGAGGATCTCCTGGCGGAGGGGGTGCGCGTCGACGGGGAGGACGGAGCGCAGCGCAGCCGGGAAGTACGCGCCGAGCCGTTCGGAGAAGTACCCGTCGGCGAAGACGTCCGTATCCTCGACTTCCGCTTTGAGATCCAGCTTGGCGTGGGCGAGGAGCGTCGCCAGTTCCGGCGAGGTCAGTCCGAGCCCTGCCTCCGACAATTCGGCGAACCCCTCGGCGTTCGGGAGCGCCTCCAGCTCGCAGTCCAGACCGCACTTGTCGACCAGCTCATTCACCATCCTCGAGTGCACGTCCACCATCCGGTGGGCGTTCGACCGGGCGTCGCCGAGTACCCGGTTCTGCGCGCGATTGTTCGCGAGCACGAGTTCCGACACGTCGTCGGTGAGCGCCCCGAGCAGGTCCGAGCGCCGAGCCGGGTCCAGCCGCCGGTCGACGGGCAGCGAGTCGAGCAGGATCTTGATGTTCACCTCGTGGTCCGAGCAGTCCACTCCGGCCGAGTTGTCCAGTGCATCCGTGTTGACGAGCCCACCCGCGCGGGCGAATTCGATGCGGGCGAGCGGCGTCATGCCCAGGTTGCCGCCCTCGGCGACGGCGCGTGCACGCAGTCGGCCCGCGTCGATCCGGACGGTGTCGTTCGCTTTGTCACCCGCGTCCGTGTGCGACTCCGACGAGGCCTTGACGTACGTCCCGACTCCGCCGTTGAACAGGAGGTCCACCGGGGCGGCGAGGATGGCGCGGATCATCTCCGGCGGCGTCAACGTCGTCACCGACGGAGCGAGGCCGAGCGCCGTCCGTATCTGGCTGCTCACCGGGATCGACTTGCACTCGCGCGACCAGACGCCGCCACCCTCACTGATGAGGGTCCGGTCGTAGTCGGCCCACGACGACCTCGGCAGCTCGAACAACCGGCGGCGTTCCTGCCAGGCCTGCTCCCGGCCGGGAGTGGGGTCGACGAAGATGTGGCGGTGGTCGAACGCGGCGACCAGCCCGATGCCGGCACTCGCCAGCATGGCGTTCCCGAAGACGTCGCCGCTCATGTCGCCGATCCCCGTAACTCTGAAACTGTCACGGTCGACATCGATACCGAGTTCGGCCAGATGCCGGGTGACGCTCACCCACGCACCCTTCGCGGTGATGCCCATCTTCTTGTGGTCGTAGCCGACCGAACCGCCGGACGCGAACGCGTCACCGAGCCAGAAGTCGTACGTCCGGGCAACCTCGTTGGCGGCGTCGGAGAACGTGGCAGTGCCCTTGTCCGCCGCCACCACGAGGTAGGGGTCGTCACCGTCCCGGCACACGACACGGTCCGGATGAACTGATTCGGCTGTGTCCGAACGGTTATCGGTGACGTCGAGCAGACCGGAGATGAACTGCCGGTAGCACTCCTGGCCGGTGGACGACGGATTGCGCACGACGAAACCGCCCTTGGCGCCCGCGGGCACGATGACGGCGTTCTTCACCGCCTGCGCCTTGACGAGTCCGAGGATCTCGGTGCGGTAGTCGTCGAGACGGTCGGACCAGCGGAGCCCGCCGCGCGCGACGGGTCCGTATCGCAGGTGCACGCCCTCCATTTCCGGTGAATACACGAAGACCTCGTAGAACGGCCGCGGTCGCGGAAGCTCGTCGATCTCGGCGGAGCGGAACTTCAGCGACAACTGGGGCCGAGCCGGACCGAGGGCTCCGTCCCGATAGAAGTTCGTGCGGGTCGTCGCCGCGACGAGGCTCGAGTAGGCGCGCAGGATCCGGTCGGCGTCGAGGCCCTCCACCTCGGCCAGCAGCGATTCGACTCGGCGCGCACGCGGTTCGACTTCGTCGTCGCGGGAGGTGCCGCCACCGGGACGGGATGGATCGAAGTGCGCGTGGAACAGATCCACGAGCGCCGACGCGAACTCGGGACGCGACAGCAGGACCGCCTCGATCCGGCCCTGGTCGTAGGGCAGAGCACTCTGCCGCAGGAAGCGTGCGTACGCGCGCAGGAGCACCACCTCCCGCCAGTCCAGGCCGGCGGCTAGCACCAGCACGTTGAACCGGTCCGCCTCCGCGCGGCCCGACCACATCGCACGAAACGTTTCCAGGACGGCCTCGGGTTCGACAGATCCCGACGCCACCGCGGACGCGACGAGCGGTCCCGCGGACACCCGGAAGTCGTAGAGCCGGCACACCAATCCGTCGGCGCGGCGGAACACCGACGTCCGCTGGTCGACGACCTCGAGGTCGAGACTCCCGAGGAGTCGGAGCACCCGCTCGAGCGACACGGTCGAGCCTCCGCTGTAGAGCGTGACCCGGAATTGCCGGTTTTCGTTCGGTCCGACGGTGTCGACGTGCAGGTCGAATGCGTCGGCGGTCAGTCGGTCGAGGATGGCGACGTCGGGAACCGGCGGCCGATCCCGTTCCTCGACATAGCCTTCCGGCAGGGACAGTGCGAGCGTGGACGTGGTCGAGCTCATAGATTCTCTCCGTTGAGATCCGGGCGCCGTGTGGTTGTCGTGGAAAACGAGAAAGATCCGTCCCGCGGGCGCCATTGACCGCGGGACGGATCGAGTGTCAGGACACGGGTGTGTCGGCAGACGGGGTGTGTCAGGAGTTGCGGTGTGCGTCCGCGATGTCGAGGACAGTGTCGAGGATCGCGAGCCCCTCACGGGCCTCGGCCTCGGTGACGGTGCACGGCGGCACAGCGTGAATGCGATTGAAGTTGGCGAACGGCAGCAATCCACCCGCCTTGCACGCCGCGATCACTTCGTTCATCGCCGGACTGGAGGTGCCGTACGGTGCGAGCGGTTCCTTCGTGGCACGGTCGGAGACCAGTTCGATCGCCCAGAACACGCCGAGCCCGCGGACTTCACCGATCGACGGGTGCCGGTCGGCGAGGCCACGCAGCCCGGGACCGAGGATTTCGCTGCCGATCCGGGCCGCGTTCTCGACGATCCGCTCGTCCTCCATCGCGTTGATCGTCGCAACGGCGGCCGCGGTGGCGAGCGGGTGTCCCGAGTAGGTGAGTCCGCCGGGGTACGGCCGGTCGGCGAACGTCGCCGCGATCTTCTCGCTGATCGCGACACCGCCGAGCGGCACGTAGCCGGAGTTGACCCCCTTCGCGAACGTGATCAGGTCGGGAACGACACCGAAATGGTCGATCGCGAACCACTTTCCTGTCCGGCCGAACCCGGACATCACCTCGTCGGCGATGAACACGATGCCGTAGCGGTCGCAGATCTCGCGCACACCGGCCATGTAACCGAGCGGGGGCACCATGATCCCCGCGGTCCCGGGAACCGATTCGAGCACGATCGCTGCGATCGAGTTCGGCCCCTCGAGACGGATCAGCTGGTCGAGGTGCTCGAGCGCGCGCTCGGTTTCCTGCTGCTCGTTCTCGGAGTGGAACTGCGACCGGTACAGGAACGGTCCGTGGAAGTGGACGACTCCGCTGTTGCCGTAGTCGTTGGGCCACCGGCGCGGATCGCCGGTGAGGTTGATCGCGGTGTCCGTGCCACCGTGGTACGAGCGGTACCGCGACAGCACCTTGTAGCGGCCGGTGTGCAGCCGAGCCATGCGCACCGCGTGCTCGTTGGCGTCAGCGCCGCCGTTGGTGAAGAACACCTTGTTCAGGTCACCCGGGGTCCGCTCGGCGATCAGCCGCGCGGCCTCGGAGCGGGCGTCGTTCGCGTACTGCGGTGCGATGGTGCACAACTTCGCGGCCTGGTCCTGAATGGCGGCAACGACTTTCGGGTGCTGGTGCCCGATGTTCGTGTTGACGAGCTGGGACGAGAAGTCGAGCATGCGGTTCCCGGCGCCGTCCCACACGTACGAACCCTCGGACGCGAGGATCGTCATCGGGGTGATCTGCTCCTGCGCGGACCACGAATGAAACACGTGCGCACGGTCGAGGGCATACGCCCGCTCCCCCTCGGCGCGGGCCGCGTCGAGGGACTGACCGGTGGGGAGGAGTTCCTGGCAGACTGTCGTCGTCATGACCGTAGGTCCTTTCCGGCTCAGTTGTTCTGGGGGAAGCCGAGGTTGAGGCCGCCGTGGCTGGGGTCGAGCCAGCGGGTGGTGACGACCTTGCCGCGGGTGAAGAAGTGCACGCCTTCGGTGCCGTGGGCGTGGCTGTCGCCGAAGAGGGAGTTCTTCCAGCCACCGAAGGAGTAGTAGGCCATCGGGACGGGGATGGGGACGTTGATGCCGACCATGCCGACCTCGACCTCGTTCTGGAACCGTCGGGCGGCGCCGCCGTCGTTGGTGAAGATGGCGGTGCCGTTGCCGAACTGGCTGGAGTTCACCAATTCCAGGGCCTCGTCGTAGGAGTCGACGCGGATCACGGACAGGACCGGTCCGAAGATTTCGTCGGTGTAGACGGACATGTCGGTGGTGACGTGGTCGATCAGGGTCGGGCCGAGCCAGAACCCGTCGGTGCCGCCATTCGCCTGCACGGTGCGGCCGTCGACGACGATGGTGGCGCCGTCGTTTTCTCCGGCGTCGATGTAGGAGGCGACCTTGTCGCGGTGCACCTTCGTCACCAGCGGTCCCATGTCGGAGTCCTTGGTGCCGTCGCCGATCTTCAAGGTGGCGGTGCGGTCCTTGATCTTGGACACGAGTTCGTCGGCGATGTCCCCGACCGCGACGAGGGCGGAGATGGCCATGCAGCGTTCGCCGGCGGAGCCGAAGCCGGCGTTGACCATGGCGTCGGCGGCGAGGTCGAGGTCGGCGTCGGGGAGGACGATGGCGTGGTTCTTCGCCCCGCCGAGGGCTTGGACGCGTTTGCCGTGGGCGGTGCCGGTGGCGTAGACGTACTGGGCGATGGGGGTGGAGCCGACGAAGCTGATGGCCTTGATGGCGGGGTTGGTGAGGAGTTCGTCGACGGCGGTCTTGTCGCCCTGGAGGACGTTGAACACCCCGGCGGGCAGGCCGGCTTCGGCCCAGAGTTCGGCCATCCAGATCGCGGCGGTCGGGTCCTTCTCGGACGGCTTCAACACGACGGTGTTGCCGGCGGCGATGGCGATGGGGAAGAACCACATCGGGACCATGGCGGGGAAGTTGAACGGGGAGATGATCCCGACCGGGCCGACGGGCTGGCGGATGGAGGAGACGTCGACGTTGGTGGAGGCGTTCTCGGTCATGCCGCCCTTGAGCAGGTGGGGCATGCCGCAGGCGAATTCGACGACTTCCTGCCCGCGGCTCACCTCACCCAACGCGTCGGAGACGACCTTGCCGTGCTCGGAGGTGATGATCTCGGCGAGTTCGCCCTTGCGCTCGTTGAGCAGTTCCCGGAACTTGAACACGATGGAGGAACGCTTGGCGAGGGAGGTGTCGCGCCAGGCGGGGAACGCGGCGGCGGCGGCATCGATCACGGCGCGGGCGTCCTCGACGCTGGCGAGGGCGACCTGCCCGGTCACGGCACCGGTCGCCGGGTTCGTCACGGGCGCGGTGTTGCCGCTGGTACCGGTGAAACTCTTGTTGTCGAACCAGTGCGAGATCGTTCGGGTCTGCGCTGCGCCATCGCTGTGGGTCATGAAATGGGTGTCCTTACCGAGAGAGCCGATACGCGGGAACTCCGCGTGAAGTGCGATGTCTTCACTCTGGTCCGTGAACCAGCCCCCAGAGCCCGACGATCTGTATAGAAATCCGGCTTCTGATTTACACTGCGTAAATGCAGCCCACCATCGTCGACATCCTGGCGCTCCCGGTCGTGCAGGCGGGAACGCCCGAGGTGATCGGCGGCGGACCGCTCGACAGGCCGGTGCGATGGGTGCACGTCAGCGATCTACCCGACCTGTCGAACCTTCTCCAGGGTGGCGAACTCGTCCTCACCACCGGCCAACCCCTCGCGGACGACTCGTCGAGCGTGGCGTACCTGGAGGGACTGGCCGCGGCGGGCGCAGCCGGACTCGTCGTCGAACTCGGCGTCCACGTCGACACCGTGCCGGAAGGGGTGGCGCGCGCCGCCGACAGACTGTCGTTCCCGGTGATCGCGCTGCACCGCCAGATCCGGTTCGTCGAGGTCACCGAGGAGGTGCACCGATCGATCGTCGCGGAGCAGTACGACGAGGTCGCCTTCGCACGGCACGCACATGAGGTCTTCACCGACCTGAGCATGAAGCGGGCGTCGCTCGGTGAGATCGTCGACGCCGCGGCCGGCATGCTCGGCGCCCCGATCGTGCTCGAGGACCTCAACCGGCAGGTGCTGGCCTTCGCAGCGCAGGGAACCACGGCGGCGGATCTCCTCGCCGAGTGGGAACGTCGGTCGCGGCTGACGCCCGTATCGCGTCAGACCGCGGTCGACGGCCCGGAGTCGTGGACGACGACGCCCGTCGGCGCACATCGGCAGGAATGGGGACGACTCGTCGCCCCTCGCCCCGTCGCCGCGGAAGGTCGGGCGCGGATGACCCTCGAGCGTGCCGCGCAGGCGCTCGCACTGAACCGCATGGTCGAGCAGGACCGGACCGCACTCGAGCAGCAGGCCCAGAGCGGACTCGTCGACGAACTCCGCCGCGGGCGCATCCAGGACGAGGCAGAGGCGACCGCGCGCGCCCATGCGCTCGGCCTCCGTCCAGCACTGACCTACCTGCCGATGACGGTGCGAGTCAGCGAAACCGCCAGCACCGACCAGGTTCTCGCGCAGCGACGCCGAGTGAACATGCTCGATGCCGTCCGCCACGCGGTCCGGACGTCGCGGCAAACCGCACTCACCGCGAACACCCGCGCCGGGCAGATCGACCTGCTCCTGTCCCATCCGCCGGCGTCCACACCCGACGCGCTGCCCGAACTCTGCGCGGCGATCCGTGCCGCGCTCACCCGTCTCGACGGCGTCCTGCATTGCACGATCGGCGTCGGTCCCGAATCGACCCGGCTCCTGGACGCCGCGGGCGGCCTGACGGAATCCGCTCACATCGCCGAGGTCGCGCTGTCGTTGCCACCGGGCGACAAGGCCTTTCACCGAGCAGCCGACATCCGGTTGCGCGGTCTCCTCGCCCTCATCCGGAATGACCCGCGGGTGCAGGCCTTCGCCGAGACCGAACTCCGCGGCCTGCTGGAGTATCAGGCGCGCCACGGCGGCGACAGCGTCGACGTCCTGCGCAGCTTTCTCGAACTCGGTGGCAACAAGACGGAACTCGCGAAACAGCTCCACCTCTCCCGCCCCACGCTCTACGCGAAATTGGCCACGATCCAGCGCCTGCTCGGTGTCGACCTCGACGACGCCGAGTCCCGGACGTCGCTGCACACGGCGATGCTGATCCTGCGGCTCCGCCACCCGTGAGTACTTGTTAACGGCGGGCGGTTAATAAGTACTCACGGGGCGAAGCCACTGGCCGAACATCCTTCGACGAGGACCGGCTCAGGGTGCCGGCATCCGAATAGTCGCGAGCCAGCACCCCATGGTTGAGAATTATCTTCACAACTGTTGGCAAGAATGGACGTTTTCTTCACTATTGGCACCTACCAATCGAATTTCCGACAGCACGGAGCTCTCATGAAGATCGGCATCCCCCGCGAAATCAAGAACCACGAATACCGTGTGGCCATCAGCCCCGCCGGTGTCCACGAACTCAGCGAACGCGGCCACGAAGTCGTCATCGAATCCGGCGCCGGCATCGGCTCGTCCTTCGCCGACGAGGACTTCAAAGCCGCAGGCGCCCAGATCCTCTCGACCGCCGACCAGGTATGGGACACCGCCGACCTGCTCCTGAAGGTCAAAGAACCCATCGCCGAAGAATACGCACGCCTGCGCCAGGGCCAGGTGCTCTTCACCTACCTGCACCTCGCCGCGTCCAAGGACTGCACCGACGCCCTGCTCGCATCGAAGACCACCTCGATCGCCTACGAAACCGTCGTCGGCGGCGACGGCTCCCTCCCCCTGCTGGCCCCGATGAGCGAGGTCGCCGGACGCCTCGCCCCGCAGGCCGGCGCCTACCACCTCATGCGCCAGGGCGGCGGCCGCGGCGTCCTGATGGGCGGCGTCCCCGGCGTGCGCCCGGCGAAGGTCGTCGTCATCGGTGCCGGCGTCTCCGGCCGCAACGCCATCGCCGTCGCCTACGGCATGCAGGCCGACGTCACCGTCCTCGACCTGTCCATCGCCCGCCTCCGCGAGATCGACGCCCAGTACTCCGGCCAGGTCAAGACCATCACCTCCAACAGCCTCGAACTCGAACAGGCCGTCCAGGGCGCCGACCTGGTCATCGGTGCGGTCCTCGTCCCGGGCGCCAAGGCACCCACCCTCGTCTCCAACACCCTCGTCTCCCGGATGAAGCCAGGCTCGGTCCTCGTCGACATCGCCATCGACCAGGGCGGCTGCTTCGAGGACTCGAAGCCCACCACGCACGCCGAGCCCACCTACCAGGTCCACGACTCCGTCTTCTACTGCGTCGCGAACATGCCCGGCGCCGTCCCCCGCACCTCCACCTACGCGCTCACCAACGCCACCCTCCCCTACGTCGTCGCCCTCGCCGACAGAGGCTGGAAAGAGGCCACCGCGACCGTTCCCGGACTCGCCGAGGGACTGTCCACCCACGACGGACAGCTGCTGTCCACCGAAGTCGCTGCTGCGCACGGCTACACGGCGGTGCCGCTGCCTGCCTGAGCGACATCGCCCGGCTAGGCGCCGAGACCGAATGCGACGAGGAACCCGAGTGCGGTGGACAGGCCGACCCACCACCCGCCTTCGCGGTACGCCTCGGGCATCAGCGAGTCCGCAAGCACGGCGATGGTCGCGCCTCCGGCGAACGCCTGGACCGTTGCGATGGTGCCGTCGGAGATGGTGTCGGACACGGCGTCGGCGCCGATCACGACCAGCACCAGCAGGGCTGCAGTCGCCGCCCACACGGACAGCGCACGACCGCGACTGAAGTGCGGCTGTGCTCGCATGGAGGCCGCGCCCGCCACCGCCTCCGGCACGTTTCCGACGGCGACGGCCACGAGCAGCACCACCCCGCCGGCGCCGCTGATCGATACGCCGAGGGCGGTGTTCTCGGGGATGCCGTCGAGTAGCGCACCGAGCATCAACGCCCAGCCCAGTGCGCCCGCACCCAGTTTCAGCTCGATGAGCCGGTCCGCGCCCACGTAGACGAGTGCTCCCGCGAACAGGGCCGCGCCTGCTGTCCAGATCCCCTCGGTCTCGAACGCGGGCTGGAACAACTCGGTGGACACGGCGGCGACCATCGTTCCGGCACCGAAGGCCATGAGTGCCGCGAGAACCGGCCGCGGCAGGTCGAAGCGCAATCCGACGACTGCACCGATCAGCAAGGGCAGGGCCGTACCGAGGCCGTACAACGTCGCGGTCAACATGGTCGAGAGCGTATCCACAAGACCTGCGGATGCGGGACAATCGAACGATGGCTTGGCTCGAGGTCGTGCGCACCGGACCCTTCACCACCGTGCAGGATCGTGGCCGCCCCGGTTACGCGTCGATCGGCGTCGGCGAGTCGGGTGCCGCCGACCGCGACGCGCACGACAGCGCAAACCGTTTGGTGGGCAACCATTCCGACGCAGCAACCCTGGAAGTCACGCTCGGTGGGCTCGCGGTGCGTGCGGCCGGGACCGTCTCCGTCGCCGTCACGGGCGCCCGCAACCCCGTCACCGTCAACACCGAACCCCGGCCCGACTACACGATGCTGCACCTGAATACCGGGAACCTGCTGGAGATCGCGTTCGCGTCGGAGGGCCTTCGCAGCTACGTCGCGGTGCGCGGAGGTTTCGACGTGCCCGCGGTGATGGGGAGCCGGTCCACCGACACTCTGTCGGGGATCGGCCCCGATCCCGTCGCCCTGGGTGATCGGCTGCTGGTCGGCGCGGATGCCGGCGACTGGCCTGCGGACGAGATCATCCCCCCACCCGTAGCTCCCGAGGATCCGCTGACGATGCGGGTTCGGCTCGGACCGCGGGACAACTGGTTCACACCTGCGTCCGTCGAGGCCCTTCTCCGCGAGACGTGGACGGTCAGCTCCGACACCAATCGCGTGGGGGCGCGGCTCGAGGGTCCGGGACCGTTGCACCGCGCCGTGACGCACGAGATGCCGAGCGAGGCCATGGTTGCGGGGGCACTGCAGGTGCCGCCCAACGGTCGGCCCATCCTGTTCCTCGCCGACCATCCGGTGACCGGCGGCTATCCGGTGATCGCCGTGGTCACCGAGGCCGACCTCCCGGTGGCCGCACAATTGCGGCCCGGGCACCGAGTCCGCTTCCACCGCGCGGTGGCGTCGCCGATCCCGAGGTGACCGTGGCGGAATCTAGCCCCGGCGACGGCGGGCGATGTCGGCGAGCACGACACCCGCAGCGACGGACGCGTTGAGCGATTCGACGGGGCCTGCCATCGGGATGCTGAGGATGGCGTCGCAGTTCTCGCGGACCAGACGCGACAATCCCTTGCCCTCGGAGCCGACGACGACCACCACGGGGCCGCTGCCGTCGAACTCGTCGAGGGTGGTGTCGCCACCCGCATCGAGACCGACCACCTGAACACCCTTGGACGCCCAATCCTTCAGCGTGCGAGTCAGATTGGTGGCGCGGGCGATCGGCAGGCGGGCCGCCGCGCCGGCACTCGTCCGCCACGCGACCGCGGTGACCGACGCACTGCGGCGCTCCGGGATCACCACACCGTGACCACCGAACGCGGCCACCGAACGCACGACGGCACCGAGGTTGCGGGGATCGGTGATGTTGTCGAGGGCCACGAGCAGCGGCGCCTCCTGATGCTTGCGGGCCTCCGCGATCAGGTCGTCGGGGTGCGCGTAGCGGTACGGCGGCACCTGCAACGCGATGCCCTGGTGCATGCCGTTGGCGCTGAGCCGGTCGAGATCGGTCCGGGGAACCTCGAGGATGGAGATGCCCGCGTCGGCCGCCCGCTGAACGGATTCCTTCAGGCGATCGTCGCTCTCGGTCCCGACCGCGACGTACAGCGCGGTCGCGGGGACACCGGCGCGCAGGCACTCGACGACGGGGTTGCGGCCCAGCACCGTCTCGGGGCCGTCGAGCACCTTGCGTCCGGCGGTCTGACGACCGCGCCCGGGCTGCTTGTCGGCTTCCCTGGCTGCGCGGGCGGCGCGCTTGGCGGCGGGGTGCTTGGTGCGGGCCTCCGCGGGCGGCGTGGCGCCGCGGCCTTCCAGCCCCTTGCGGCGCTGGCCACCGGAACCGGCGACCTGCCCCTTCTTCGTACCGGTCTTGCGGATGGCTCCGCGCCTACTCGAATTTCCAGCCATTACTACTGTCCTGCCTTGAGAGACCACTCGGGCCCGTTGGGGGTATCGGTGACCTCGATGCCCGCCCGGATGAGACGGTCACGCACCTCGTCGGCCACAGCCCAGTTCTTCTCGGCGCGGGCACTCTGCCTGCGCTCGAGTTCGGCCCGGACCAGAACGTCCAGGGCATCGGTTGCCGCGGACGCATCCGCGGTCTCCTGAGTCCAGTGCTCGTCCAGCGGGTCGACGCCGAGGATTCCGAGCATGGCCCGGACCTGCGACGCGATCTCGCGCGCACGCTCGAGACCTCCACCGTCGAGGGCGATATTGCCCTCGCGGACCTTGCCGTGCACCTCGGCGAGCGCGGCGGGGACGGCGAGGTCGTCGTCGAGCGCGCGAGCGAACGCCTCCGTCCACCGACCGACGGACACCTCACCGGCACGCTCCTGCGTGCGCATGACGAACGACTCGATCCGGCGGAACGCCGCGGCCCCCTCGTCGAGCGCGGTGTCGGAGTACTCGAGCATCGACCGGTAGTGGGCACTGCCCAGGTAGTACCGAAGCTCTTGCGGCCGAACCTTTTTCAATACGTTCGGCACCGAGAGAACGTTGCCGAGCGACTTCGACATCTTCTCGCCACCCATGGTGACCCAGCCGTTGTGCAGCCAGTACTGCGCAAAGTCGTCGCCGGCACACTTGGCCTGCGCGATCTCGTTCTCGTGGTGCGGGAACACCAGGTCCAGGCCACCGCAGTGGATGTCGAACGCCGCCCCGAGATAGAACTCGGCCATCGCGGAGCATTCGAGGTGCCAGCCCGGACGGCCCCGGCCCCACGGCGTCGGCCACGACGGCTCACCCGGCTTCTCCGCCTTCCACAGCGTGAAGTCGCGGGGATCACGCTTGCATTCGCCGGCGCTCTCGCCCTGGTGCACGTCGTCGAGCTTGTGCCCGGACAGGCTGCCGTACCGGGGGTAGCTGCGGACGTCGAAGTAGACGTCCCCGCCCGCCGCGTACGCGTGGCCGTTGTCGATGAGGCGCTGCATCATCTCGACCATCTGTGTGATGTGCCCGGTGGCACGCGGCTCGACGGACGGCGGCAGCACACCCAGCTGCTGATAGGCCCACGTAAAGGACCGTTCGAACGTGGCGGCCCACTCCCACCACGGCCTGCCCGCCTCCGCGGCCTTGTTCAGGATCTTGTCTTCGATGTCCGTTACGTTGCGGACGAACGCCACGTCGTAGTCGTGGGCGAGCAGCCACCGTCGCAGCACGTCGAAGGCGACGCCGCTGCGTACGTGGCCGATATGGGGGTCGCCCTGCACCGTGGCGCCACACAGGTACACCGATGCGTGTCCAGGGGCCAGCGGAACGAAGTCACGCATGGCCCGCGTCTCGGTGTCGAATAGGCGCAGGGTCACGACCAGCGATCCTACCTGGCGCTTCGATCGGGAATGACCAACGCGGTGGCCATGGCGGCGATCCCCTCGCCGCGCCCGGTGAGGCCGAGCCCGTCCGTGGTGGTCGCGGACACCGAAACCGGCGCGCCCAGAATGTCGCTCAGCACCTTCTGCGCCTCGTTTCGGCGCGGGCCGATCTTCGGCCGGTTCCCGATCACCTGGACGGCGGCGTTGGCGATGCCGAAGTCGTCCTCTTCGAGGAGCCGGCGTACCTCGGCGAGCATCGCGGCACCGCTCACCCCGGACCACTCGGGCCGCCCGGTTCCGAAGACGGAGCCGAGATCGCCGAGCCCGGCGGCGGAGAGCAGGGCGTCGCAGAGTGCGTGAACGGCCACGTCGCCGTCGGAATGACCCGCGCAGCCGTTCTCGTCCTCGAACAGCAGGCCGGCCATCCAACACGGCCGACCCTGCTCGATCGGGTGGACGTCCGTCCCGATTCCGACTCGCACTAGTGCGCTCCCTCTTCCACCAGCGCGCGGGCCAGCACGAGGTCCAGCGGCGTGGTGATCTTGAATGCTGTGGGTTCTCCGACGATGCTGCGGACCCGTTCGCCGAGACGCTCCACCAGGCCGGCGTCGTCCGTGGCAATGCCGTCGGCGGCGTCGTAGGCGCGCCGGAGCAGTTCCGCGGTGAAACCCTGCGGAGTCTGCACTGCCCGCAGTTCGGACCGTTCGGGGGTGCCGGTGACCGCGCCGAGAACGTCGACGGTCTTGATGGTGTCCGTCACCGGGAGGACGGGAATGACCGCGTTGCGACCGCACCGCAACTCCGCGACCACCCGCGCGATGAGCGTCGGCGGCGTGAGCGCGCGGGCGGCGTCGTGCACGAGCAGGTATTCGGCGTCGTCCGCGACGGCGAGTCCGGCACGAACCGAATCGGTCCGCTCGCTTCCACCGGCCACGACGGTGACGCCACCGGGGAGGAGGGTCCGCGTCGACTCGACCAGTTCCTCCGGAACGATCACGACGACGCGGTCGACAGCCCCCGACTGGAGGAGCCCGTCGACCGCGCGTGCCAGCATGGTCGTCCCACCCAGATCAACGAATGCCTTGGGCTTGTTCTCGCCCAAACGCACTCCCTGACCTGCGGCGGGAACCAGCGCGACTACAGGACCCTTTCCCTCGGCCACTGTGTGTGTCGCGACTGGCTAGGACGCGGCCGCGAGGACCTCGTCGAGGATGGTCTCGGCCTTGTCGCTGTCGGTACCTTCGGCCAGTGCGAGTTCGCCGACAAGAATCTGCCGCGCCTTCGCGAGCATGCGCTTCTCTCCTGCGGACAGGCCGCGATCCTGCTCACGACGCCACAGGTCACGCACGACCTCGGCGACCTTGTTGACGTCACCTGACGCGAGCTTTTCGAGATTCGCCTTGTAGCGGCGCGACCAGTTGGTGGGTTCTTCGGTGTGCGGTGCCCGCAGTACCTGGAAGACCTTGTCGAGACCTTCCTGGCCGACGACGTCGCGTACGCCTACGTACTCTGCGTTGTCTGCGGGAACCCGTACGGTGAGATCGCCCTGAGCAACCTTGAGAACGAGATATTCCTTCTGCTCACCCTTGATGGTGCGGGTTTCAATAGCTTCGATCAGCGCCGCTCCGTGATGGGGGTATACGACGGTGTCTCCGACCTTAAAAATCATCTGTCCCGTGCCCCTTTCGATCATTCGAGTTTAACACGTGTCCGGAACCTGGTCTCATCAACGGTGCAGGTCAGGGGCATCATGGCCTGACCGTAGGGGTTGACAGGGTCCCCGATACGTGCATTCCGGACACCCCGATCGGGCGGTTCTTCAGCGCCGAAACCGCACGCAGACAACCATTGTGAGTACCCAGCGAGCAGGCCCCGCGGGCGAACTACTACTCTGCCTAGTTGAAGTGCGAACCTGACACCGGAGGACAACTCGTGACTGCTCTCGACAAGTCGACTCGCCGAGTCGCCACCGCCGTCGCTCTCGCTGCCGGCGCAGCACTCGTGCTGTCCGCCTGCAGTGCGGGCCAGATCACTCAGACGTCGAGTCAGGTCGCCGCGGTCAACGGCAACAGCGCGGACGCCGGGTCGATCGCCCTGCGCAACGTGCACGTGGTCTACCCCGACTCCGCCGAGTACAGCCTCGAGCCGGGCGGCAACGCCGTCCTCGCGTTCACCGCGATCAACAACAACGAGGACACCCCGGACAAGCTGACCCGGATCAGCACCGACTTCGCGCAGTCCGTCACGCTCGGCGAGAAGAGCGGCGGCCTCGAGATCCCGCCGCAGACCGCGCTCATCGCCGGCCTGCCGGGCGAGGACGCCGAAGCGAGCGCCGACGCCGCCGGTCAGAAGGACGAGAGTGCCGACGCACCGGCCGACGTCGTCCTCGTCACGCTGAACGGCCTGAAGGAAGGCGTCCGCCCGGGACTCACCTTCCCCGTCACGTTCGCGTTCGAGAAGGCCGGAGACGTCACCGTGTCCGTTCCCGTCGACGCGGGCCACGAGACCGAGCGCCACGTCTCCGACAAGTCGCCCGGATCCGAAGCCGAGGGCGGCGGACACTAGCAGCCGGACCGGGTCCGCTGTCGGACCCGATACCTAGGCTGGCCGGGTGGCCAAACTCAAATCCAGCTTCCGCTGCTCGTCGTGCCAGTGCACGGTTCCCAAATGGGTCGGCCGGTGCCCCGAGTGCGATAGCTGGGGATCGATGGACGAGGCCCCGATCGTCGCGTCCGTCGCGAGCCGCCCCGGGGCCTCGCTCGCGAAAGCCGGGGCCGGAGCGGTACTTCCGTCCACCCCGGCCACTCCGATCACTCAGATCGACAGCACGTCCACCCGCGCCAAGCCCACAGGCATCGACGAACTCGACCGTGTTCTCGGCGGCGGCGTGGTTCCCGGTTCCGTCGTTCTCCTCGCCGGCGAACCCGGCGTCGGCAAGTCGACGCTGCTCCTCGAGGTGGTCCACCAGTGGGCCCGCCGCGGCCCGGACGACCGGTCCCTCTACGTCACCGGTGAGGAATCCGCCGGACAGGTGCGACTGCGGGCCGACCGCACCGGCGCCGTCCACGAGCGGGTCTACCTCGCCGCCGAATCCGACCTCGCGACCATCCTCGGTCACGTGGAGCAGGTGCGCCCCACCCTGCTGATCGTCGACTCCGTGCAGACCATGCTGGCTGCGGACGTCGACGGCGTGGTCGGCGGAGTCACCCAGGTGAAGGCCGTCACCAGCGCCCTCACCTCCCTCGCGAAGGCCAGCGGCGTGCCGGTGCTCCTCATCGGCCACGTCACCAAGGACGGCGCGGTCGCCGGACCGCGGTCGCTCGAGCATCTCGTCGACGTGGTGCTGCACTTCGAAGGCGACAAGCACTCCACACTGCGGATGGTGCGCGGCGTCAAGAACCGTTTCGGCGCCGCCGACGAGGTCGGTTGCTTCGAACTGCGGGAAGACGGCATCGCCGGCATCAGCGACCCGTCCGGACTGTTCCTCCACCACCGCGCCGAGGCCGTTCCCGGAACCGCCGTCACCGTCATGATGGACGGCAAACGGCCCCTCCTCGGTGAAGTGCAGGCCCTCGTGGCGGCCACGTCCATGCCCGCACCCCGGCGCGCCGTGAGCGGGCTCGACAGCGCCCGCGTGGCCATGGTCCTGGCCGTGCTCGACCGCCGGTGCGGGGTGCAGATCGCGAAGAACGACGTCTATGCGGCCACGGTCGGCGGAATGCGGATGACCGAACCCTCCGCCGACCTCGCGCTGGCAATCGCCGTCGCGTCCGCGGTCAAGGACAAGCCTGTTCCGGACGGACTGGTGATCCTCGGCGAAGTGGGACTGGCCGGCGAGGTCCGCCGGGTACCCGGCGTCGGGCGCAGGCTCGCGGAGGCATACCGCCTCGGATTCACCCGCGCCATCGTTCCCCTCGACTCCGGGGCGGCTCCGAAGGGCATGAAGGTCACCGAGGTCGGGAACCTGGGAGCAGCCATCGCGTCACTGCGGTGACGCTCGGATCGAGGTGTCACTGCAGTGACACTCAGATCGACGACGTGCCGAACGGGCGCTCCGGCACGCCGTCCACGAAGTCCTTGGTCTTCTCGAAGTGCTCGGCGGTGACGGTGAGGAACAGCCCCCGCGACGTCGCCACCACCACGTCGGGATCGGCTGTCGGCCCCTCGACGATGCGCGCCTCGGCGCTCGCGTACACCTTGCGGCGGATCGATCCGTCGATGCTCGCGTGGAATTCGAGGACGGAACCCAGCGGGATGGGCTTGGCGAAGTCGATCTCGAGATGACCCGTGACGACCGGTCCGTCGACGATTGATCGGCACACCATGCCCAGTGCCTCGTCGAACGCGGTCGAGAGGATGCCGCCGTGGATCACTCCCGGACCGCCCTGGTAGCGAGGTGCCACCTCGAGGCGCCCCCACACGTCGAGCCCCTCCCCGGCCGTGAAGCTCATCGACATCCCGGCGGGCGACTGGTCGCCGCACCCGAAGCACCGTGACCAGTGCTGCGGCACGCGCTGACCTGCGGCGGGAAAGCTGCCGACCAGTTCGGGCAGGGTCAGGTCGTCGGGCAAAGTCCAGGTACTACTCATGGATAGGTAATCTAAACGCGGGTCCGGACGTGTTTCCGCGGCGGTCCCCGACAAGTGACGTCTACCTCAGCGGGAGTATTGCGCGATGAACGATGCCGAGTCGTCGTCAGCGCTGCGCGAAACGATTGCCCGGCTGGCTCCCGGAACGGCACTTCGCGACGGCCTGGAGCGCATTCTGCGCGGTCGCACGGGCGCACTGATCGTCCTCGGCTACGACGAGCAGATGGAAGAGATCTGCGACGGCGGCTTCGAGCTCGACGTGGAGTTCGCCCCGACCCGCCTGCGTGAGCTGTCGAAGATGGACGGCGCCGTGGTCCTGTCCACCGACGGGTCCCGCATCGTGCGCGCCAACGTCCAGCTGGTCCCCGACCACAAGATCCCGACCGTCGAGTCCGGCACGCGTCACCGCGCCGCCGAGCGGACGGCCATGCAGACCGGGTACCCCGTGGTGTCGGTCAGCCAGTCGATGAGCATCGTCAGCGTGTACGTCGGCGGCATCCGGCACGTCATCGACGGTTCCGCCACGATCCTGTCGCGTGCCAATCAGGCGGTGGCCACCCTCGAGCGGTACAAGGCGCGGCTCGACGAGGTGACCCGTCAGCTGTCGGTGGTCGAGATCGAGGATTTCGTCACGCTCCGGGACGCCCTGACCGTGGTGCAGCGCCTGGAGATGGTGCGCCGCGTGTCCGTCGAGATCGAGCAGGACGTGCTCGAACTCGGCACGGACGGGCGTCAGCTCGCACTGCAACTCGAGGAACTCGTCGGCGACAACGACGTGGCGAGGGAACTCATCGTGCGCGACTACCTGGCCGGTACCGGCCCGGCGCCCGCCGACGACGTCGAGAAGTCGCTCTCCGCGCTCGACAGGATCACGGACGCAGACCTTCTCGACCTCACGACGTTGGCGCGGGCGTTCGGTTATCCGGGCACCATCGAAGCGCTCGAGGCCCCGATGAGTCCTCGCGGCTACCGCGTCCTCACCCGCGTTCCCCGACTGCAGTTCAACCAGATCCACCGGCTCGTCGGCTCGTTCGGAACGCTGCAGTCGTTGCTGGCCGCGACGGCCGCCGACCTGCAGTCGGTGGAGGGGATCGGCGGGCTGTGGGCCCGGCACATCCGCGAGGGCCTGTCCCGGCTCGCCGAGACGTCGATCTCCGGCCCGTACGACTAGTAGGACAGCCGCAGCGCTTCGAGGCGGGTGCGGATGGTCAGTGCACGCGCGAGTTGCGGACGGTCGCTGCCGCTCCGGACACCCGAACCGTCGACGCCGAGGCGGTCGATCACTTCGTCGGCCCATGCCGCGTCCGCGGCGGACGGGCTCAGCTCGCGATTGACGTCGCCGGTGTGTGCGGCCTTCATGCACAGCTTGCCGGACATCCCCATCGACCGCGTGACGGCCAGATCCGCGACCCGGGTGTTCAGGTCGTCGACCAGCGTCGGCCCGTCGACGGGTGCCGCGATACCGGCGGCGCCGCTCGCGACGACGAGGCGTCCCCGGGCGTAGGCGAGCGCGTCCGCCTCCGCGCCCGCGCCCGTGTCCCGCCGGAAATCGCCACTGCCGAAAGCCAATCGCAGCGTTGCCGGCTCGGAGGCGATCTCGAACGCGAACTCGATTCCCCGCGCGGACTCGACGAGGGCGAGCACCGGAACCGCACCGTCGAGCCGGGCAGCGGTGTCCCGGACCTGTTGCCCGGATTCACTTTTCGCCAGCATGACGCCCTGCAACCCGGTGAGGCCCCGGAGCGCGTCCACGTCTGCCGACCAGTCCTCGGTGGTCGCGGCGTTGATCCGGACCCAGGCGGCGCCGCCACCGGACAGCCACGCGGCGACCGAGCGCCGGGCATCGGATCGTTCCGCGGTGACCACACCGTCCTCGAGATCGAGGATGACGGCGTCCGCGTCGCTCCGTTCGGCGAGGTCGAAATCCTCGGTCCGCGAGGCAGATACCAGCAACCACGACCTCGCGTGCCGAGCGTCGAGGGGAATCGTTGTGAGAATGGTTCTCGTCCTCACTGTCGGTGGTCCGCGGCGGCGTCTCCGACCACGGATTCCAGTGCGACCCGGACCGCGTCCAGGTGTTCGGCCATGGCGCGGGCGGCCTCGTCGTAGCTTCCGGACGCGATGCCGTCCACGATCCGGTCGTGTTCGTCGTTCGACTTCTGCTGACGCCCCGCAACGAGATTCAGCGTTTCGGACTGCCGGGTGAGCGCCTCGCGGATGTCGACGATCACGGATTCGAACACGCGGTTCCGGCTCGTGCGGGCGATGAACGCGTGGAACTGCGCATCCAGGGACACCCACACGAGGGGGTCGTCCTCGTCCCGCATCTGGTCCACCAGGCCGCGCAAGGCGGTCAGGTCCTCGCCGGTGTGCCGCTGCGCCGCCCATCCGGCGGCGGGAACCTCCACGTGCGGGCGCGCCTCGACGAGCTCGTTGGCCGCGTAGTTCCCGAAGTCGAGGTCGCGGGCTATCGAATCGCTGACGACGAACGTCCCGAGGCCCGACTTCGTCTCCGTGAGTCCGAGCGCATGACAGGACCGCAGGGCCTCCCGGATCACCGACCGGCTGACCCCGTGCCGCGCCGCGAGGGACGCTTCGGACGGAAGTCGTTCACCGACCGACAGCTCACCCGACGTGATCGCGTCACGAAGATCCGCGAGGACCGCCTCCGCGGCGCTGACCCGCGCCGTGACAGGGCGCCTGGCTGCCCAGCTGTCTGACAGGTTCATGTGGATATTCTTCTCACGCCCCAGCCACAACGTCAATACGGGACACCTCTGGGGTTGACGCCTGCAAGTGAGCGAGGTAACAATTGCACCTGTCTGACAGCCTGGCAGGTGGATAGCCGGGTGGCTCGACCGAGAATCTACCCTCTTCGAGCAGCAGACTCCGTCCACCGCATCCGTGCAGAGCAACGGCTCGCGCGAATCCCCGTGAGGAATGATCAAGTGCTCGAAACGCGAACAGAACACGATCTGCTCGGCGACCGCCAAGTGCCTGCGGATTCCTACTGGGGAATCCACACGCTGCGGGCCGTGGAGAACTTCCCCGTCACCGGCCGGCCGATCTCCACGAACCCCTACCTGATTCGCGGGCTCGCCTACGTCAAATGGGCCGCGGCGAGCGCCAACGAGAAACTCGGGATCCTCGACAACCGCCGGGCCGACGCGATCGGGCAGGCGTGCCGGGAGATCGTCGACGGCCGCTGGCACGAGCAGTTCGTCGTCGACGTCATCCAGGGCGGCGCCGGGACGTCGACCAACATGAACGCCAACGAGGTGATCGCCAACCGGGCACTCGAGATCCTCGGCCACGGGCGCGGGGAGTACGCGGAGCTCCATCCCAACGAGCACGTGAACCTCAGCCAGTCGACCAACGACGTCTACCCCACCGCGGTCAACATCGCGACGATCTTCGCGATCGACGACCTGCTGGACGCGATGCGCGTCCTGCAGGACGCCTTCGCGACCAAGTCCGTCGAGTTCGCCGACACCGTGAAGATGGGGCGCACCCAACTCCAGGACGCGGTGCCGATGACGCTCGGCCAGGAGTTCGCCACGTACTCGGTGATGATCGACGAGGACCGCGCCCGTCTCGGCGAGGCCGCTCTCCTCGTCCACGAGATCAACCTCGGCGCCACCGCGATCGGCACGGGCCTGAACGCTCCCGCCGGCTACGCCGAGGCAGCGTGCGACACGCTGCGGGAACTCACCGGACTCCCCCTCGTCCTGGCCACGGACCTGGTCGAGGCAACCCAGGACGTCGGTCAGTTCGTCCACCTCTCCGGCGTGCTCAAGCGGATCGCGGTCAAGTTGTCGAAGGTGTGCAACGACCTCCGCCTGCTGTCGTCCGGGCCGCGCGCGGGCCTGAACGAGATCAATCTTCCACCGGTACAAGCCGGTTCGTCGATCATGCCCGGCAAGGTCAATCCGGTGATCCCGGAAGTCCTCAACCAGGTGGCCTACGAGGTCATCGGCAACGACGTCACCATCACCATGGCCGCCGAATCCGGCCAGCTGCAGCTCAACGCATTCGAACCGATCATCGTGCACTCCCTGTCCGAGGGGATGCGCCACCTCGCCGCCGCCTGCCGGATCCTGGCCGACCGCTGCGTACTCGGCATCACCGCCAACACCGATCTGCTGCGTGCCCGGGTCGAGGACTCCATCGGACTCGTCACCGCGCTCAACCCGTACATCGGCTACACCGCCTCGACCCGGATCGCGCAGGAAGCGCTGGTCTCCGGCCGCAGGGTCGCCGACCTCGTGATCGAGGCGGGTCTGCTCGACCGTGAAGAACTCGACCGCCTCCTCAGCCCCGAGCATCTCGCCAACCTGAGAGCGTCCGGTTCGCCACGGCAGACACCTGTCGCCGCTGCCGCGGTGGTGGTGGTCTCGTGACGATCGAGAAGGACGATACCTCCGGCGCCGACATCTTCGTCGAGGAAGACCTCGGCTACCGGAAAGCGCTCGGCCCGAGACAGATCCAGATGATCGCGATCGGCGGAGCGATCGGCACCGGCCTGTTCATGGGCGCGGGCGGACGCCTCCAGCAAGCCGGCCCCGCACTCGTCCTCGTCTACGCCCTCTGCGGGTTCTTCGCCTTCCTGATCCTGCGGGCCCTGGGCGAACTCGTGATGCACCGACCCACATCCGGGTCGTTCGTGTCGTACTCTCGGGAATTCTTCGGCGAGAAGATGGCCTTCGCCGCGGGCTGGCTGTACTGGATGAACTGGGCGATGACGGCCGTCGTCGACGTCACCGCCGTCGCGCTGTACATGAACTTCTTCAAGAAGTACTGGGCACCGCTCGGGAACGTCGACCAATGGGTCTTCGCCCTGGCCGCAGTCGTACTGGTCCTCGGGCTGAATCTCGTCTCCGTCAAGGTGTTCGGCGAACTGGAGTTCTGGTTCGCCCTCATCAAGGTCGTCGCCCTCGCCGCGTTCCTCGGCTTCGGCATCTACTTCGTGCTGTTCGGAACGCCGATCGAAGGACATTCGTCGGGCTTCAGCATGATCACCGACAACGGCGGACTCTTCCCCAACGGAATCCTGCCCGCCGTCGTGGTGATCCAGGGCGTCGTCTTCGCCTACGCCTCGATCGAACTCGTGGGAACCACTGCGGGCGAGACGAAGAACCCACAGAAGGTCATCCCCAAGGCGATCAACACGGTCATCATCCGGATCCTCGTCTTCTACGTCGGATCCGTTCTGCTGCTGTCGCTACTGCTCCCCTACACCGAGTACCACGCCGGCGAGAGCCCGTTCGTCACGTTCTTCGGTTCCATCGACGTGCAGGGCGCCGACGCGATCATGAACCTCGTCGTGCTCACGGCCGCACTGTCCTCGCTCAATGCGGGCCTGTACTCCACCGGCCGAATACTGCACTCCATGGCCATGGCCGGGTCGGCGCCCTCGTTCGCCGCCCGGATGAACAAGGCCGGAGTGCCGTACGGCGGCATCGCCCTCACCGGATTCGTCATCCTGCTCGGGGTGGGACTCAACGCCGTCGTTCCCGCACAGGCATTCGAGATCGTCCTGAACCTCGCCGCGCTCGGGATCATCAGCGCCTGGGCCGTAATCGTGCTGTGCCAGCTGAAACTCTGGAAACTCGCGAAGGAAGGGAAACTCGCCCGGCCCGGGTTCCGGATGTTCGGCGCCCCCTACACCGGGCTCCTGACCCTGGTCTTCCTCGTGTGCGTCGTCATACTGATGGCGTTCGATCACCCTGTCGGAACCTGGACCGTCGGGTCCATCGCGATCATCGCCCCGCTGTTGGTGATCGGCTGGTTCGGCGCGCGGAACCGCATCCGCACCCTGGCCTCGGACCGCCCGACCGCTTAACGAGAGAGGACAACTGTGCCGAAAGTCGCCGTCGTCACCACCGGAGGCACCATCGCCAGCAGGCGGGACGGGCAGGGTGTCAGCAGACCGGTTGTCGCAGGCCCGGATCTGCTGGGCAGTGCGTGGACCGGGACGGAACTCCGTGTCGTCGACGTGATGTCGAAGGACAGTTCGAGCATGACGTTCGCCGATATGGACCGGGTACGCGACGCCGTCACCGCGGAACTGCGCGATCCCGATCTCGACGCTGTGGTCGTGCTTCACGGAACCGACACCATGGAGGAGACCGCATTCCTGGTCGACCTCCACCACGCCGACCCGCGGCCGGTGGTGTTCACGGGTGCGCAACGCACGTTCGACCACCCGGAATCCGATGCCCAGGCCAATCTGACCGACGCGGTCGCCGCGGGATCGGACCCCGCTCTGCGCGGAGCGGGTGTGCTCATCGCGTTCGGAGGCGCCCTGCACCGGGCGTCGGGAACGCGAAAGGTCGACACGACGTCCCTCGACGCGTTCCGATCCGTCCACCCCGCCGGTGTCACCTCACGGCGAAGTCTCGATCCGCTGCCGTGGCATCCGATCTCCGGAACCCGCGTCGACATCGTCGCCGCCTATCCGGGCGCCGACCGCGTCCAGATCGACGCGTGCCGGGCGGCCGGGGCCCAGGGTCTGGTGCTCGACGGCCTCGGATCCGGGAACGCGAACCCGGCGATCGTCGAGGCGGTCCGGGACTGCGCGTCCGCCGGGATTCCGGTCGTGGTTACCACCCGGGTGCCGCACGGCCCGACCTCCGCCACGTACGGCGGTGGAGGCGGCGGGCACGACCTCGTTTCGGCGGGCGCACTGTTCTCGACCGACCTCAGAGCAGGTCAGGCCCGCATCCTTCTCGCGGCGCTGCTCGCCGACCCCGAACACACCGACCTCGACAAGGAATTCGGTCGACGCTCACGCATCGACCCCGCACCGAGGCTCAGCTGAGGTTGAACGGCTCCGGCGCGCTGCGGAGCTGGCCGAGCTGACCGACCACGGTGTACGCACCGGGCCCCACCGGATCGCGCTGGGGTTCCGGTTGCGTCAGGCAGTCGGGCGTGGACGTCTTGGCCGACCACTTCACGGTGAACTGTGCCTGCTCACCGGGCGCGAGGGTGCGCACGTCGGCCGCGGACTGTGGGAAGCAATCGATGTTGGACCACAGACGCACGGCACCGTCGATCGTGTAGACGAGCACCTGCTGGAGGCTGCTGCCCAGATCGCGTTCGCACGGTGTGGTGCCGATGTTGGTGACGACCGTCGTGAAGCTGGGCTCCTCACCCGCCAGGTACGTCGGCTTGTCGGCGGCCACCTTGATGGCCAGCGACTGGTCCGGGCACTGTCCCGCGGCGACCGGCTGGCCGCTGGGAGCCGCGCTGCTCGAGGCGCCGCTGCTCGACGCCCCGGACGAGCCGGACGTGCCCGAGGAGGCCTCCCCGCCGGCGGCAGCGGCGCCACCGCCGCCGCCACCGGACCCACCGCTGGACGTGGACGAACCCGAGGCTGTCGGGGAAATCGACACAGGGGTGGTCAACGAGGAACTCGCTGCCGCCGGATCCGTCTCTGAGTCACCGCCACCACGAAGTGAGTTGATCAACCACACCACGAGCAGCAACACGACGATGGCGCCGCCGATCGCCAGCGCCCTGCGGCGCCAGTAAATCTCGGGGGGCAACGGTCCATTCGGTTCCAGCACGACGTCAACGGTAGTTCGGCGTCGCGCGGCAACGGCTCAGCGGGTGCGGCGTGTCGCGGTCAGTCCGTGAGCTCACCGATGTCCCCGACTGCGCCCTGCAGGTGGGTGCGGCCGTCGGACAGCTTGTACGTGACACCCGCGATGGCGCACGCGCCGCTCTCCACCTTCTCCGCGATGATGCGCGACCGCTGCATGAGCAGCGCCCCGGTCTCCACCACGTGGCGACCCTCGAGTTCGTCGACGGTAGTGAGGCCTTCTCGGCGTCCCATGAGGATCGACGGCGCTACCCGTTCCACGATGCTGCGGATGAACCCGGGCGGCACGTTGCCCTCGTCGAGGGCGTCGAGCGTCGCCTTGACGGCACCGCAGCTGTCGTGACCGAGCACGACGATGAGCGGCACGTTCAAGACGCCGACGGCGTACTCGATGGACCCGAGCACGGCGTCGTCGATCACGTGACCCGCGGTGCGGACGACGAACATGTCGCCCAGACCCTGATCGAAGATGATCTCGGCGGCGACGCGGGAGTCTCCGCATCCGAACAGGACGGCCGTGGGGTGCTGGCCGCCGACGAGCTTCGCGCGATCGGCGATGCCCTGGCTGGGATGGAGCGAGGTGCCGCTCACGAATCGGTCGTTACCCTGACGCAGGGCCTTCCACGCGGACACGGGGTTGGAATTAGGCATGGGAACATTGTGCACCGGGCGCGTCGCACCGTCGCAACGGGAATGTGACGACGGCGGAAATTCCGTTTCCCCCGTGAACGAAGGGACTTGTGAGGACGAAGTGGCCGTTGACTCCTCCGCGCTGATCAGCTGGTACGACGTACAGGCCCGGGATCTGCCGTGGCGCCGCGGCGGCGTCACGGCCTGGCACATCCTGATGAGCGAGATCATGCTGCAGCAGACGCCCGTCGTCCGGGTGGCCCCGATCTGGGAGGAATGGGTGCAGCGCTGGCCCGTCCCGTCCCGCATGGCCGCGTCGAGTCAGGCCGACGTTCTGCGCGCCTGGGGCAAGCTCGGCTACCCGCGTCGGGCGCTGAGACTCCACGAGTGCGCCGGGGTGCTGGCCGCCGAGCACGGCGACGTGGTTCCCAGTGACGTCGACACCCTCCTCGGTCTGCCCGGCATCGGTGCCTACACCGCGCGGGCCGTCGCCTGCTTCGCCTACGGACAGCGCGTACCCGTCGTCGACACGAATGTCCGGCGAGTGGTCGCCAGGGCCGTGCACGGAAGCGCCGAGCCGGGAAATCCGTCGACCACGCGTGACCTCGCCGACGTGTCCGCGCTGCTCCCCCGAACCCGCGCGCGGGCCGCCACGTTCTCCGCGGCCCTGATGGAACTCGGGGCCACCGTGTGCACCGCACGCTCCCCCGAATGCGCCCGCTGCCCGCTTCCGAAATGCGCCTGGGTGGATGCCGGACGTCCCGCGCACACGGGTGAGCGCCGGAAGGTCCAGAAGTTCGCCGGCACGGACCGTCAGGTGCGCGGCAAGCTCATGGCCGTACTCCGTGAGAGCTCCGCCCCCGTCGAACGCGTCCGGCTCGACCAGGTGTGGCTCGGCGATCCCGGGCAGCGCGACCGCGCCCTCCACTCCCTGCTGATCGACGGACTCGTCGAGCAGACCGACGACGGCCTCTTCGCCCTCGCGGGCGAGGGGAACTGACTGCCAAACGCTCAGCCGAGCCCGTCGAGGAATGCCTCGACCACTTTCCGGTACTGCTCCGGCTGGTCGTCGTGGACGAGGTGCCCGGCCTGCTCGATGCGGACGTACTCGGCGCCCGGGTGCCGCTCCGCCATGGTCCGCATCTGACCTTCGGGAGTGATCGTGAACTCTCCCTCGATCAGCAGGGCCGGAACGCTGATCGACGCCCACTGGTCCCAGAAGTGCCTGCCGCCCCACTCCTCGGAGATGTCGCGGAACGTGTCGACGTCCCCGTGCAGGTACCAGCCGTCGGCGCACTTCTCGAACGAATCCAGGAAGTACTGTCCGGCAACCGGACCGAAGAACTCGAAGAGGTCTTCCCGCGTCGCGAACGGCTGCGGCCAGTTCGAGATCATCGCCGCCCAGTCCGCGGCGGTACGGCCCCGGAAGTCGGGGGCCATGTCTTCGAGCACGAGCGCCGACACCTTCTCCGGGTGTTCGGCCGCCAGGCACCACGCGTGCAGGGCGCCCATCGAATGACCGATCACCACCCACGGCCCGGCGAAGGGCGCGAGCGCGACGACCAGGTCTTCCACGAATGCTTCCGTCGTCAACCGCGACGGTGCGGGCCTGCCGTGACCTGCGGCGTCGAAGGTGAAGACGTGGCCGTGTTCGCGCAACCACGGCACGTGCCGCCCCCACGTCCGCGCGCTGCCCATCAGCCCGTGCAGGAGCAGAATCGGCTGTCCCGTCCCGCCCTCGTCGTGCAACGCACTCTCACCCGCCACCCCTCCGACGCTAGCGGAGTAACCTCGCCCGCATGGCAGTGGTGAAGATCAACGCAATCGAAATTCCCGAGGGCGCGGGCCCCGAACTCGAGAAGCGCTTCGCGGCGCGGGCGCACGCCGTGGAGAACTCCCCCGGCTTCCTCGGCTTCCAGCTTCTGCGCCCAGTCAAGGGCGAGAGCCGCTACTTCGTCGTCACCCAGTGGGAGAGCGAAGAGGCATTCGCGGCGTGGCGCGACGGTCCGGCCAGGGAAGCACACGCCGGTGAGCAGAAGAAGCCGGTGGCGTCCGGAGCTTCCCTGCTCGAGTTCGAGGTCGTGCTCGACGTCGCGGCGGCGAGCAAGAGCTGAGAGTCGGGGCCGAGCGGGAGGATTGACACGGCGGCCCGCCGGGTGCAAAAGTTCGCAGGACAAAGCGATGGTTCGGCAGGAATCCGGTGCAATCCCGGAGCGGTCGCGCCACTGTAAATCGGAGTAGTCCTTCACGGGAGCCACCTCGACAGCCAGATACTGCGGCCATCGCCTGGACCTAGGGGACGCGAAATCCCAGGAGGAACTATGGCACTCGCCTACGCACCCGGCTCGTCGGTCGACACGACCCGCCTCGCCGTCATCTCTTTCGCGATCGTTCTGTTCGCGATGCTCGCTCTCTATCTCGTTGGTTTCGACCAGGGCGCGATTTCGCGCAGTGGCATGTACATGCATGAATTGATGCACGACGGCCGCCACCTCCTGGGTCTGCCATGCCACTGACCGATTCCTTCGCGAAACTCCTCATCCGTGGTCTGCTGGCCGGCCTGATCGCAGGCATCCTGGCCGGTGGCGTCGCCTTCGTCCTCGGTGAGTCACACATCGATGCGGCCATCGCGATCGAAGAGTCGCACAGCGCTTCCGAAGCCGAAGTCCACTCGCACGACGCCACCCAGGCAGAAGAGCCGGCCGGGCACTCGCACGACGAGGAAGAAGCACTGGTCAGCCGTGACGGACAGCGCTTCGGACTGTTCCTCGCCACGTCCCTCGCGGGCCTGGCTCTGGGAGCGATCTTCGCCGTCGTCGCGAACTACGCGCGTCGGGTGACGACGCTGTCGGGGCCGTTGCTCGGGCTGACACTGGCCACGTTGGGCTGGTTGGCAATCGAGGCGGTGCCGTTCTTCAAGTACCCCGCCAACCCGCCCGCTGTCGGAGACCCCGAAACGATCACCCAGCGCACCTGGCTGTGGCTCGCCGCAGTCGTGCTGGGCCTGCTCGCGGTGGTGGCCTCCGTCTTCGCGGCGAAGGCCGTCGCAGCGCAGGAGTTCCTGTCGGTGCGGATCGCGGCGCCGGTTCTCGCCTTCCTCGCGGTGGTGACCATCGGATACCTCGTTCTGCCCACCGTCAACGAAGTGGGCGACGACTTCCCCGCAGTGCTGCTGTGGCAGTTCCGCCTGTCGTCCCTCGCGACGCAGGCCACGTTGTGGCTGGTTCTCGGACTGGCCTTCGCGTTCCTCACGGAGCGTGCCACCCGGGCCACGACGCCCGCGACGGCAAACGCCGCCTGACCCGCCTCTCGGGGTCAGCGGGATCTGTCCCATCGGGCCGGGTCCGCCTCCAGGGCGGCCCGGTCCCAGCCACCCCGCTCGGCGGCCGCGTCGTACGTGCTGTGCAGGAACTTCAGCAGTGCGGCATCGGGATCGTCTGCGGTGCGGACGGTCTCGTACGGCAGCAGGAACTGCCCGTTCTCCTTGCTGTAGAAAGCTCCTTCAGGCCCGACCGGGTAGTCGGCGAAGCCGTCCGGTTCCGGATAGGCGTACGCGTAGAACGCGCCTTCGACACCACCACCGGGCCAGAAACCGCAGCTGCTCAGCTCGTGCGAGTAGCCCTCGACCATCACCCAGTCTCCGCAGTTCGGTGCTCCGCCAGGGTGAGTCGGTGCGGTTCGCCCGGAGAACCGTGTACAGGCCAGGTCGAGCGCACCCCAGAAGAAGTGCACGGGACTGACCTTCCCGATGAAATGGGAACGGAACTCGTGTAGGACGCGGTCTGCCTGCACGAGCTGCCGCCAGAACTGGTGCACCGACTCCCCGTCGTACGAACAGTGCTGGGTGTCCTCCGCGAACGGAACTGCGGGGTCCACCTCGTTGGGCCGGGCCAGAATGGTCGTCGCCACACCCAGTTCGGCCAGCGTGCCCATCGTCTCCGCATAGAAATCGGCCACCGACTTCGGTTCGAGGGCAATCGTCCCGGTGCCGCCCGTGCTCGTGCGGATCACCAGTCGGTGGTCGGCGAAGTCGAATTCGATGTCGAAACAGTCGGTGTCGTACGGGATCGTCGACGTCGTGAGACCGCGGGGGCTCACGTACAGCGGGACCTGCCACCAGTGGTTGATCAACGGTGCGTGGGCCAAGCGGATCTTCCCGACTATCTGCGTCCACATGTGCAGGGTGTCCCGCGTCGACGTCCAGTCGTCCACCTTCAACGCCGGCCATGCATCTCCGGATCGTGTCTGCTCGCGCACAGTGCCTCCCTGCCGACGACGTGCATTTCAATGTGCCCCTCGTCCGGGGTGATGGCAAGCGCGTCGCACCGATACCCGGGTAGGGGTGGACTCCACTCTCCGGGGTGATGTGCCGCGACGTCACCGATACCAGCATGGAGACATGACCACTCGCACTGCACCCTCGGTCCCGCAGCCGGTCGAGCGCGCGTACTGGCTGCTCGGACTCGCCTTGTTCGCCGGCGTGGTCGAGGCCATCGCGCACGCGTCGACGGCATTGCAGGGCCCGGACGCCGACGTCGGGAGCCTCGCCGGACAACTCGCGGTCCGCGTCGTCGTCTACGGCGCGGTGCTGTTCGTCATGACCCGTTTCCGCAGTGGCAGGGCGTGGGCGCGGAACACCCTCGCGATCGGTCTCGGCGTGTTCGGCGTCGCTTCGCTCGTGATGGAACCGATCGCCTGGGTGTCGGCCGGCAACGACCCGATGTCCGCCGTCACCGGTGTGACGCTCGACGTCGCGGTGATCGCGACCGCCCGGCTCACCCATCTCGTGGCGGTGATCGGTGCGGTGGCACTCATGTTCCGGCCCGACGCCAACCGGTACTTCGCGCGCCGCTAGTTCACCGGCGCTGCGCTCGCCTGCGTCAGAAGCTGCAGGAACACGTCCTTCGGCTGCGCGCCGGACACGGCGATTCGGCGGTTCGCGACGAAGAACGGCACCGCCGACACCTGCAGTCGACGGGCGGTCTCGAGGTCGGCGCGGACCGCGTCCGCACCGGCATCGGACTCGAGTTCGGCGCGCACGGTGTCGGCATCGAGCCCGGCCCGCGCCGCGATGTCGACGAGCACCTCACGGTCGTCGATCACGGCTCCCTCACCGAAGTGCGCGCGGAACAGCGCCTCCACCACGGCATCTCGTTCGTCGCCCGCCAGCTGGATCAACCGGTGGGCGTCGAAGGTGTTGGCCGCGATCACGGTGTCGAAATCGAGACTCAGCCCCTCGTCGGCCGCCGTGCGCGCAACCTGACCGAACATCTGACGGACCTGCTCGGCAGGCATACCCTTGTGCTCCACCAGGGCGTCGAGTTCACTGCGCCGCTCCCCCACCGGCGTCTCCGGCGACAGCTGATACGACCGCCACACCACATACACCCGGTCGCGCCCCTCGAACTCCGCGAGGGCCGACAGGAAACGGTGCTTGCCGATATAGCACCAGGGGCAGGCGACGTCGGACCAGATCTCGATCTCGATGTCGCCGTCGGTGTTCTGCTGAATCGTCACAGTTCAGTGGAACGAATCGCTGGCGCATTCTGTTCCGCCACGTTCGACACGGTGTTTGTCTTGGCTCGACGTTTGTCTTGGCTCGACGCGCTGCATTTCCGCACGCCGGATTCGACCGAACGGTACGGTGATGGGATCGACACGGCGAGAGTAACGTCGTATCGATCGTGCCGCTGAGTGAGGGGCGCTCGTTGCGATGCCCGGACAATCGGCGGCTCGATGATCGTGGAACCCGAACTCCTCCAGGAGTAACCATGGTTTACGTCTCCTCACCGAGCAAGTCCGTCGAGTCACTCGGAATCGTGCTGATCGCCGTCGGAGTCGTCCTGCTCGCTCTGCTCACCCTCTACCTGGTCGGATTCGACCAGGGTGCGATCTCCCGAAGTGGCATGTACCTGCACGAATTGATGCACGACGGCCGCCATCTCCTGGGAGTTCCCTGTCACTAGTTCCACCACGACCGGAGCACGCGATGAACTCTCCAGCAGATTTCGAAGCACACGCGAACAGGGTCGCGGAGTACGGCCCGGTCCATCACACTGAGATGGATTCGCCGTATTACCTCTCCAATTCCGCGTTCGACGCGTTGCGGCACGTTCTCCACGACGTCGGCGGCCAGACCGCCCTCCCCGTCAAGTACGAGGAGAAGGTCGAAGAGGACTGGGAGATGAGCACATACGTCACGTGCGAATGCCTCGGGTGGCGCGGTGTGTGGAACTCCGAGGAGCGCCGCCGCGCCGAGAACGATCTGGGCGCAACGCTCTACTTCGGGTTGCCGTACTACGCGCGGTGGATCACGGTGGCCGCCAAGACGCTCATCAACAAGGGCCTGATCACGCCCGACGAACTCTCCGCCAAGATCGACGAGGTCCGGGCGCGGTCGGGTGCCGGGAACGCGACTGGAGGCCAGTCATGACGAAGTTCGAGATCGGCGACCGGGTCACCGTCAAGGACGCGACCTCGATGTTCCACACCCGAACTCAGGCATTCATCCGTGGGCACACCGGCGTCGTCGTCGAACACCGCCCGGAGTGGGTGATTCCCGAGGACGAGGCGTGGGGACGCGTGGAGGACGGCCGGACCGAGCCGTACTACGTCGTCCGCTTCCGGCAGACCGACCTCTGGCCCCGCTACACCGGATTCGAGATCGACACGTTGGAAACCGAGTGCTCCGAGCGCTGGCTCGAGCCGGCAGGAGAGGCGGACACATGACGCATTCGCACGGCGATCACGCCCCGATCCAGGCCTCGGAGGAGGTCAGCGAGTTCGAGATCCTGGAGACCGCCATTCGGGAACTGTCCATCGAACACGGACTGTTCTCCCGCGAGGACCACCGCCGTTTCTCCGAATGGGCCGAATCGGTAGGGCCGTCGGGTGGTTCGAAATTGGTTGCGAAAGCGTGGGTCGACCCGGAATTCAAGAAGCGACTACTGGCCGACGGCACCGAAACCTGTAAGGAAGTGGGGATCGACTGGCGCGACCCGACCGGATCGGGCACGCCGAGCGACTACACGTACTTCTACGTGCTGGAGAACACCCCGAAGGTCCACAACGTCATCGTCTGCACGTTATGTTCCTGCTATCCGCGGCCCGTTCTCGGTATGTCTCCGGACTGGTACCGCACCCCCAACTATCGCCGCCGGCTGGTGCGCTGGCCCCGCGAGGTGATCGCGGAGTTCGGTCTGCACTTCCCATCGGATGTCGAAGTGCGCGTGCATGATTCGAATCAGAAATCACGGTTCATGGTGATGCCGATGCGCCCCGAGGGCACCGAGGGGTGGAGTGAGGAACAGTTGGCGTCGATCATCACCCGCGACACCATGATCGGCGTCGCCGTCCCGCAGGTCGATTGGACCGCGACCACACCACCCTCGGACAACGGAGGAACCGCGCGATGATGACGGACAAGGCATACGACGTCATCCTGAACACGTTGGCCCCGGAGACGACCCGCGACGACGCGACACTACCGGACCTCGACCGCAAGCCCGACCCGTGGGAATCGAGCATGCAGGCCACCGCGGAATGCTTGTCCTGGCGTGGCGCCTGGGACAATCTCGACAGGCGCCACACCGAGGACCAGTTGGGCGAAACCATCTACCGCGACTTCCCCGTCCGCTCCCGGTCCGTCGTCGCCACCGCTCACGCGTTGATGGACAAGGGCGTCATCAGCCCGGACGAACTCCAGGCGAAGATGGCGGAAGTGCGCGCACGGTTCAGCCGTCAGTAGCCGGCTGGACTCAGGACTCGAGTGCCGCGTCCAGCGTGATCTCGACTCCGGTGAGTGCCTTGCTCACCGGGCACGACTCCTTGGCGGCCTGAGCGGCCTTCGCGAACCCGTCGGCGTCGAGACCCTCTACCTCACCGCGGACCGTCAGCTTGATGCCGGTGAGCTTGAAACCCGGGTTGTCCGGTCCGAGTGAGACATCCGCCCTCACCTCGAGGCTCTGCGGGGTGCCGCCTGCCTCCGCGATGAGTGCGGACAGCTGCATCGCATAGCAGGAGGAATGCGCCGCGGCGATCAGCTCCTCCGGGCTGGTGGTTCCACCAGCCTCCTCGGCCGCCCGCTTGGGGAACGAGACGTCGAAGGTCGCGACACCGGAACTGGTGAGTTCCACCTGGCCGCTTCCCTGTTCGAGCGATCCGTTCCAAGCGGTCCGTGCGGTACGTGTCGGCATGCCACATCCTCTCGTGGTTCTTCGGGTTGACGTCTCGAACCTACTCGTACCGGGCGGACATGCGCACCGCCCGGGAACGCAGGGCGGCCCGCAGATCATCCGGTGCCAGCACTTCCGCGTCCTCGCCGAATGCCCACAGAACCCCGCTCGCGTGGGAGTCGTCGCCGAATACCACTTCCAGGCGGACCCGGTCGTCGTCGGCCGACTGCTCGGACCGGACGGCGTAGGCGCGCTCCACCAGGTCGTCGCGGCGCTCACGGCGCACGAGAACGTCGGCGACCACTGGTGTCCCGCGCGCCCGGAACGTCGAGCGGCGACGCTCCCAGATCGCGGCGAGGTCGATGTCGGCCGATCGCTGCGCCGGCTCGTCGAGTTCGCGGACGTCCTCGATTCGCTCGAGCCGGTACGTCCGGTCGCGGCCGGAGTCCGTCGCGACCAGATACCACCGTCCCGCCGCATGGATGAGGCCCTGCGGGTCGATGACGCGCCACACCGCATCGTTGCCCCGCGACGGGTAGAGGATGCTCAGCCGCCGGCCCACGAACACCGCCTGCTGGATCAGCCCGAGATGATCGTCGACCGGTTCCGGATCGGTCAGCCACGATCCCTGGGTGACGAACACCCGCTCCGCCACCTTCGTCGCCGCCGCCCGGTGCGCGTCCGGCATCGCCGCCACCACCTTGCGCATCGCCGACGCGAACGCCGGTGCCATGCCCAGCGATTCCGATGTCATCGCCGACCCGGCCGCCAGCAGGGCCTTGGCCTCGTCGACGGTCAGGCCCGTGAGGTCGGTGGTGAACCCCGGGAGCAGTTCGAAGCCGCCGGCCCGGCCGCGCTCCGCGTAGACGGGTATCCCCGCCGTCGACAATGCGTCGATGTCCCGCAGCACCGTGCGGGGTGACACCTCGAGTTCGCGGGCCAGCTCCGACGCCGACATGCGGCCGCGGTTACGGAGCAGGAGTACGAGTGAGAGCAGGCGGTCGGCGCGCATGGGGAAAGTCTGGCAGAAATACATGACAGGAGATGTCATGTATCGCGGCGATAGTTGCCTCATGACAAACAACACGACAGATCCCCGACCCCTCTACCGCGAAGCCCTCACCTGGACCACCGGCCTCATCGAGAAGGTCCGCGAGGACCAGCTGACGGCGTCCACTCCCTGCGTCGACTTCGACGTCCGCACCCTGCTCGGCCACCTGGTCGCCACCGTGGAGCGTGCCCGCGTGATCGGTGAGGGCGGCGACCCGGGCACCGTTCCGCTCGTCGTCACCGACATCCCCGACGACGGCTACGCCGACGCCTACCGGTCCGCCACCGACCGCATGTGGCCCGTCTGGGCCGACGACAGCCGGCTCGACGCGACGGTGACCGCACCGTGGGGCACCGTCCCCGGCAGCGCCGCGATCTGGGGGTACATCAACGAGACGCTCGTGCACGGCTGGGACCTGGCAGTCGCCACGGGCCAACCCTCCGAAACCCGCCCGGAACTCGCCGAGGCCATGCTCGCCGTCGCACGGCACGCGATCCCGGCGGAGACGCGCGGCGGGCACGTGCCCTTTGCGGACGTGGTCGAGCCGCACCCCACCGCCGGTCCCACCGAGCGCCTCGCCAACTGGTCGGGACGCAAGAGCATCTGACCCCGCACACACGAACGGGCCGCCGGTGGAAAACCACCGGCGGCCCGTTCGTTCGCCTTCTGCCTGTTTACTCCGAGTCGGCTGCGCCGGACTTGGCCAGGTCGACCGGAACCTCGTCGGGGACCGTGACCGGCTTCGCCTCGCCGCGGAACGTGAACTTCGCGTCCTCGCCCGCGCCTTCGCCGTCCCAGTTCTCGACGTCGACGTACACGATCTGACCGGGGCCGACCTCGCCGAAGAGGATCTTCTCCGACAGCTGGTCCTCGATCTCGCGCTGGATGGTGCGACGCAGCGGCCGCGCACCCAGGACCGGATCGAAGCCACGCTTGGCCAGCAGCGACTTGGCCTTGTCGGTGACCTCCATCGTCATGTCCTTGTTCTTCAAGGCCACCTCGACACGTGCCACCATCAGGTCCACCATCTGAACGATCTGCTCGGTGGTGAGCTGGTGGAACACGACGATGTCGTCGATGCGGTTGAGGAACTCGGGACGGAAGTGCTTCTTCAGCTCGTCGTGGACCTTGAGCTTCATCCGCTCGTAGTTCGACTCGTCGCCCTTACCGGACGTGAAGCCGAGCCCCACGGCCTTGGAGATGTCCGAGGTACCGAGGTTCGAGGTGAAGATGAGCACCGTGTTCTTGAAGTCCACGGTCCGGCCCTGACCGTCGGTGAGACGACCGTCTTCGAGCACCTGCAGGAGGGTGTTGTAGATCTCCTGGTGTGCCTTCTCGATCTCGTCGAACAGCACCACGCTGAACGGCTTGCGGCGCACCTTCTCGGTGAGCTGTCCGCCCTCTTCGTAGCCGACGTAGCCGGGAGGGGCACCGAACAGCCGCGACGCGGTGAAGCGGTCGTGGAACTCACCCATGTCGATCTGGATGAGAGCGTCGTCCTCACCGAACAGGAAGTTGGCGAGCGACTTGGCCAGCTCGGTCTTACCGACACCGGACGGGCCGGCGAAGATGAACGAACCGGACGGACGCTTCGGGTCCTTCAGGCCGGCACGGGTACGACGGATGGCCTTGGCGACAGCCTTGACCGCGTCTTCCTGACCGATGATCCGCTTGTGCAGCTCGTCCTCCATGCGGAGCAGACGGGTGGTCTCCTCCTCGGTGAGCTTGAACACGGGGATGCCGGTCCAGTTACCCAGGACCTCGGCGATCTGCTCGTCGTCGACCTCGGCGATGACGTCCAGGTCACCGGAACGCCACTGCTTCTCCCGCTCCGCGCGCTGAGCGACGAGGGTCTTCTCCTTGTCGCGCAGGTTCGCGGCCTTCTCGAAGTCCTGCGCGTCGATCGCGGACTCCTTCTCACGGCGGGCATCGGCGATCTTGTCGTCGAACTCGCGGAGGTCCGGCGGTGCGGTCATCCGGCGGATGCGCATCCGGGCTCCGGCCTCGTCGATGAGGTCGATGGCCTTGTCCGGCAGGAAGCGGTCGTTGATGTAGCGATCGGCCAGGGTGGCCGCGGCGACGAGTGCACCGTCCGTGATGGACACGCGATGGTGCGCCTCGTAACGGTCGCGAAGACCCTTCAGGATCTCGATGGTGTGCTCCACCGTCGGCTCGCCGACCTGCACCGGCTGGAAGCGGCGCTCGAGTGCGGCGTCCTTCTCGATGTACTTGCGGTACTCGTCGAGGGTGGTGGCACCGATGGTCTGCAGCTCACCGCGGGCGAGCTTCGGCTTGAGGATCGAGGCCGCGTCGATGGCGCCCTCGGCCGCGCCGGCACCCACGAGGGTGTGCAGCTCGTCGATGAACAGGATGATGTCGCCGCGGGTGTTGATCTCTTTGAGGACCTTCTTCAGGCGCTCTTCGAAGTCACCGCGGTAGCGGCTGCCGGCCACGAGCGACCCGAGGTCGAGCGTGTACAGCTGCTTGTCCTTGAGCGTCTCGGGGACCTCGCCGTTGACGATGGCCTGAGCGAGACCCTCGACGACGGCGGTCTTACCGACACCGGGCTCGCCGATCAGCACCGGGTTGTTCTTGGTACGGCGCGACAGCACCTGCATGACGCGCTCGATTTCCTTCGAGCGGCCGATGACGGGGTCGAGCTTGCCTTCGAGGGCGGCCTGGGTGAGGTTACGACCGAACTGGTCGAGCACCAGCGACGTGGACGGGGTGCCCGCCTCGCCGCGAGTGCCGCCGGCCTCGGCCGGCTCCTTGCCCTGGTAGCCGGAGAGCAGCTGGATGACCTGCTGACGCACCCGGTTGAGGTCGGCACCGAGCTTGACCAGCACCTGCGCTGCGACGCCTTCACCCTCGCGGATGAGGCCGAGCAGGATGTGCTCCGTACCGATGTAGTTGTGTCCGAGCTGCAGTGCCTCGCGCAGGCTGAGCTCCAGGACTTTTTTGGCACGCGGGGTGAAGGGGATGTGGCCGGACGGGGCCTGCTGGCCCTGGCCGATGATCTCCTCGACCTGGCTGCGCACTCCTTCGAGGGAGATGCCCAACGACTCCAGCGACTTGGCAGCGACACCTTCGCCCTCGTGAATGAGGCCGAGCAGGATGTGCTCCGTACCGATGTAGTTGTGGTTGAGCATCCTGGCTTCTTCTTGAGCCAGGACAACAACGCGCCGTGCGCGATCGGTGAACCTCTCGAACATCGCTCTCCCTCACACTTTCCGACGTGCAGTCACGAGACCGGGTGTCTCGTCCCTGTTCGCCGCGTTTCGCTCCGGCACTACAAGCAGATCGCCAGCGCCTGCTCCGAGGGCAGAAGCCCCGAACCGACGAACGTTCCACGACCCCAGCTATTACTCTAGTTGGCTGCCGATCGACCTGCTGCCCCTCCACCCCTTTAGATGGAAGAGCAGGCCTGCTTACCCGTATTTAACGCCCCAGCTCCGGCAATCGTTTCCCCTTCGCTGTACGCCTGGAGCGAACAGGTCCCGCGATGCCAATGTGGACCACCATTTCGTGCCGCTGGGACTGGCTCGAATGGACACTTCTTTCCAGTTGTTCGCCATCCAGACGTTCCTGGACGGGACCCTGCGGGCACGTCGCGACGGTGGTTTCGCAGAAATGCGACAACCGCTTGCCCGCGAAGTTCGCGACCCGCTCCCCGAAGGAAGCGAGACCTGCGTGTCCGGACAGGGTATGTCGATGAGCTGTGAGTTCGCCACCCATAAGTTTCCGCCGGCGTCGGTGGCGATACCCAGCGGGTTGCTCAGGCCACCCCCGGTAACCGGCCGCGCAGCGACGCCTGTCGGGCAGGGCTACCCCGCAACCGGGGCGACGAAACGGCACGGCACGTCCCGCGGATGGTCGGGATCGAGCGCGTTCAGCACGAATCCGGCGGCCCGTGCCGAACCGGCGACCGCGACGTGGTCGGAGTAGTCCTGCTCGCAACCGTCCTGGACGACGATGTTCGTGGTGTTCGGGCCCGGCTCGATGCCGCTGGTGTACGGGACGACCAATTCGTCGTAGCGGGTGGCGATGTTCGTGTACTCGATGCCGGGGACGTAGACCCCGTCCGCCCGCATGCGGTCGATGAACGCGGACCCCTGGAGCATCTCGGGGCAGGCCCCGCAGACGGGGAAACCTGCCGCCACCTCGTCGTCGATGCCGAGCGACCGCATGAATCGCCCGACGCTGATCTGATCGTTGCCGTACGTACCGTGCCACGGCGGTGCCAGCGACACGACCTTCGAGACCTTGTCGGCTCCGCCGAAGAACTTCACGTAGTTGTTCGCCTGGAGAGTGCCCTGGGAATGTCCCACCAGGTCGACTTTCGAGGCCCCCGTGCTCGACAGCACCTGGTCGACGAATGCGGCGATCTGAGCGGTGCCGGTGTCGATGGGTGTCATCCCGCCGATCGCATCGAGCGGCCACGGCAGTTCGGGGAAGTTGCCGTAGGTGAGGGAGTACACGCAGTAGCCCTCGTTGGCGAGGAGCGGTGCGTACACCGCCCAGTTGGTCTGGCGTGCTCCTCCCGTGCCGTGGACGAGGACCACCGGTTCGGGATGTGCGTCACTCGGCCGGCAGGACCAGTCGTTCGAACCCGGGGCCGAACTGCCCGGATTTCCCAATTCGAGGGGCACGCCGGCGAGGAACGAATCCGGCACCGGATAGGTCGGCGCTGCGGACGCCACCCCGGCCCACATCACGAACGCCAGGAACAGAATCCCTGAAACGGCCACGCAGCGACGCACAGCTACCCCCCGGACTTCCCGATTAACGGATCAGTGCGGGACGGTAACAGTCCAGGTCACCTCGCGGAGCGAATCAGCGAATTCTGTTCCCAGCTAACTTTCAGTTCGCCTTGTTGTAGGCCTCGATAATTTCCGCGGAGATACGTCCGCGCGCAGAAACCTTTTTGTTGTTCTTGCGCGCCCATTCACGGATAGCGGCGCTCTGTTCCCGATCGACCGAAACCCGGGACTTGGTGGCAGCCGGGGCCGCCACGGCCTTGCCGCGCTTGCGCGAGCTCACCTTGCGCGCGTGGGAAACCCACACGTCGAGCTGCTCGCGCAATTTCGCCGCATTATCCGAGGAAAGGTCGATCTCGTACTGAACACCGTCGAGTCCGAACTCGACCGTCTCGTCGGCAGACGCCTCTTGATCGACATCGTCGATCAGGGTGACAGTGACCTTCTTAGCCATGGGATGAAATTCCTCTCGAATGAAGCGACGTCTCATCGTCAACGTGAGCTACGACCCGGAGGTAACCATACCCCTGTTCTTCCGATTCGGAATACGAGGAATGGATCGAATTTATCCGCCCGAATTCACCCTGGTGAATCAGCGAGAAGAAGGCCGAACAATGGGAAAGAGGATTGTTTCGCGGATTCCCAATCCCGTCAAAGCCATGAGCAGACGGTCGATTCCCATTCCGGTGCCGGTGGTCGGCGGCATTCCCTGCTCCATTGCGGCGAGGAATTCTTCGTCGAGGGCCATCGCCTCGTCGTCGCCGGCCGACGCGAGACGCGCCTGGTCGACGAACCGCTCACGCTGGATGACCGGATCGACCAATTCCGAATAGCCCGTGGCCAACTCGAACCCGCGGATGTAGAGGTCCCACTTCTCGGTCACCCCGGCCTTGCTGCGGTGGTCACGAGTCAGTGGCGACGTCTCGACCGGGAAGTCACGGACGAACGTCGGCTCGAACAACTGGTCGCCGCACTGGTGCTCCCACAGTTCCTCGACGAGCTTTCCGTGCCCGTAACCCTTGTCCTTGGGGACCTCCAGGCCCACCTTCTCGGCGAGCGCCAGCAATTCCTCGACGGTGGTGTCCGGAGAAACCTCGACACCGATCGCCTGCGACAGCGACGGGTACATCTCGAGGGTCTTCCATTCACCGCTGAGGTCGTATTCGGTGCCGTCGGCGAGAGTGACGACCTGCGAACCGAAAGCGGTCTGCGCCACTTCCTGCACGAGTTCGCGGATCATGACAGCGGAATCGTCGTACGTGCCGTACGCCTCGTACGTCTCGAGCATCGCGAATTCCGGCGAATGCGTCGAGTCGACACCCTCGTTGCGGAAATTCCGGTTGATCTCGAAGACCTTCTCGATACCGCCGACGACGCACCGCTTGAGGAACAGTTCGGGAGCGATACGGAGATAGAGGTCGATATCGAGGGCATTGGAATGCGTGATGAACGGGCGGGCCGCCGCGCCACCCGCCACCGTCTGCAGCATCGGCGTCTCGACCTCGAGGAACCCGCGACGCTCGAGCGCGTTCCGGAGCTCACGGACGACAGCCACCCGCTTACGCGCGTTCTCCCGCGCCTCGGGGCGCACGATCAGATCGGCGTAGCGCTGCCGGACCCGGGACTCCTCGTTCATCTCCTTGTGCGCAACCGGGAGGGGCCGGAGCGACTTGGACGCGATCTGCCACGAATCGGCCATCACGCTCAGCTCACCGCGACGGGAGCTGATCACCTCACCGTGCACGTACACGAAGTCACCGAGGTCGACATCGGCCTTCCACGAGGCGAGAGCGTCCTCGCCGACAGCGGCGAGACTGATCATCGCCTGCAGCTGGGTGCCGTCGCCTTCCTGCAGCGTCGCGAAACACAACTTGCCAGTGTTGCGCACGAAGATCACCCGGCCGGCGACACCGACCTGGTCACCGGTGGTCGTGTCGGGCTCGAGTTCCGGGTACTTGGCCCGGATCTCCGCCAGCGAGTGGGTGCGCGCCACCGACACCGGGTACGCCTCGCGTCCCTCCGCGAGGATGCGCTCACGCTTCTCCTGGCGGATCCGAAGCTGCTCGGGGGTGTCGTCGACTGGCTGGGCTGCTACTTCACTCACGGGTCACCAGCCTAATCGACGGCCGGGCGTGCCCCTATTCAGAGGTCAGCGTCAACCCGACGGCTCGCCGTCAGCGTCAACCCGACGGCTCGCCGTCAGCGTCAAGCCGAACATCAGTGAGCCGAGACGGTGGCCAGCTCCCGCACGCAGTGCTGCGTGGCGATGAGCGAGCCCAGCAACCCCGCAGCCTTGATCGCCTTGTACCCGCCGACGAGATCGGTCGCCTTGTGCAGACCCAGCTGCTGCAGCGCCGCAGCGGCGAGACTCGACGTGTAGCCCTCGGAGCAGACGATGATCCACTCGACGTCGTGGTCCACTGCCAGCGCCAGGTGCGCCGAGCTGGTGGGATCGCAACGCCACTCGAGGACGTTGCGTTCGATGGCGAGCGCGCCGGGCAGCGTTCCCTCGATCGCCCGCTGCGCCTGCGGGCGGATGTCCACGACGATCGCGCCGCGCGCCACTGACTCGGGCAGCTCGAATGCGTACATGCGGTCGATCTGGGTACGGGCCTCTTCGAGCATCTGGTCGATGTTCACTTCGAACCACCCTCGGGGAGATCGGTGAGCTCGGTCCGGGTACGGCGCAGCGTGCCGTGGTCGGTGACCTCGTAATAGGACATGGCCGATAGCGGCGGCGAGTAGGCGTGCACGCTCAGCGTCGGCGTCACCACCTCCGCCCCGGGTGCATCCGGCGCCCGCACGACGTCGTGGACCCAGCCGAGCGGGAACGAGGCCTGATCGCCGGCGTCGAGAATGCGGTGACGCAGTCGGTCACCCGCCCAACGGAACTCGGACAACGCCCCACTCAGAACGGTGAGCGCTCCGAAAGAACCTGCGTGGTCGTGCAATTCGGTGTTCCGGTCGGGAACCCAGCTGATCAGCCAGACGTCGACGTCGTCGTCCGAGTAGAGCCGGGTCGACCAGCGCTCGTCGGTGGGCCAGCTCTGCGGGAGCAGGACGTCGTGGCGGCCGTCGAGGACCTCGGAAGCACCCTGATCGGTGATGCGCAGCAGGTCAGCCGGGCGAAGACGGGTGGGTACAGATGCAGAAGAATACGTTGCGAGCACGAGAGAGACTCCCAGAAGTGTGAATTGGTCAAGGCAGCGTTCAGCCTCGACAACACTCCTGAGCACTCGTGCAGAGATTCACGGGGACCATTCTGACATAACTTCCGCGAAGAGGGAACCCGTCACTCGAGCGGGCTGCGACGCGCACCCCGGCGAGCCTGATTCCGCTCGTAGACCAGGCGCAGCCCTTCGAGCGTGAGGTCCGGTTCGTGCTCGTCGACGGTCTCCGTCTCGGGCATGATCAGCGGCGCGCGGTCACCGGTCGCGATCACCACGACGTCGGAACCGGAGAAGGCGGGCAGTTCCTTGCGTACGCGGCGGACCAGCCCGTCGACGAGCCCGGCGAAACCGAACACCGCACCGGACTGCATGCATTCGACGGTGTTCTTGCCGACGACGGAGCGGGGCCGCACCAGTTCGACCTTGCGCAGCGCCGCCGACTGCGACGCGAGTGCGTCCGAGGAGATCTCGAGGCCGGGCGCGATGGCGCCGCCGAGAAACTCGCCCTTGGCGGACACGACGTCGACGCACGTGGACGTCCCGAAGTCGACCACGATGCACGGTGCGTCGTAGAGGTGATGCGCCGCAAGACTGTTCACGATCCGGTCGGCGCCCACCTCCTTGGGGTTGTCGACGAGCAGCGGAACACCGGTTCGCACCCCGGGTTCCACCAGCACGTGCGGGACGTGTCCCCAGTACCGTGTCAGCATCACGCGGATCTCCCGCAGCACCGACGGCACCGTCGACAGCGCGGACACACCGGTGATCTGATCGGTGTGCGCGCCGAGGAGCCCACGGAAGATGAGGGCCAGCTCGTCGGCCGTCATCCTCGCGTCGGTGCGCATCCGCCAGTCCTGCACCAACTTCGAGTGTTCACCGGAACCGGTGAACAGTCCGAGAACGATGTTCGTGTTCCGGACGTCGACGGTGAGGAGCATGGGTTACACCAAACTGGATTCGCGCTCGGCGTCGAGCGTCGACAGCATGCGCGGGGTGATGAGACCGGAGCCCTCGGGCGCGTGCGCCGGGTCGGCGCCGAGCTCGATCGGCGAGTTGGCGGCGTCGACGAACACGACGCGCGGCTCGTAGTCGCGCACCTCCTGCTCGTTCATGACGCCGTAGGCGATGAGGATGACGAGGTGGCCGGGCTTGACCAGATGCGCTGCCGCACCGTTGATCCCGATGACGCCACTTCCCCGCTCGCCGGCGATCACATAGGTTTCGAGCCGCGCGCCGTTGTCGATGTCGACGATGCACACCTGCTCGCCCTCGAGAAGGTCGGCGGCGTCCATCAGATCCTGGTCGACCGTCACCGAGCCCACGTAGTGCAGGTCGGCGTGCGTGACGGTGGCGCGATGGATCTTCGACTTCATCATGGTGCGAAACATGTTCCGGTCCTTACTCTTCTAGCGGGAAAGAAGTTCGTCTGCGGCCGACGCGTCCGACTGTGGTTCGGCGTCGCGTTCGAGGAAACCGGTGCCGACGGCGACACCGACGTTGTCGATCAAGCGGGTGGTCCCGACCTTGGCGGCGACGAGCAGCCGGCCGTCGCCTCGATCGGGGGCGGGGCCGAGATCGACGCCCCGCACTTCGAGGTAGTCGACCTCCACCTCCGGGACGGACGCCAGCACCTCGCGAGCGGTGGCGAGGATCGCCCCGGTGCCACCGGCCGCGGCGTGGGCGCCGGCGATCAGGGCCGCCGACAATGCCGTCGCCGCGTTGCGCTGCGCCTCGTCGAGGTAGCGGTTGCGCGAGGACAGTGCCAGTCCGTCGTGCTCACGCACCGTGGGCACGCCGAAGATCCGGACGTCGAAGTTCAGGTCGGTCACCATCTGCCGGATCAGCGTCAGCTGCTGGTAGTCCTTCTCGCCGAAGTACGCGACGTTCGGCGCGGCGATCTGGAGCAGCTTGGCGACGACGGTGAGCATGCCCGCGAAGTGCGTCGGCCTGGACGCGCCCTCCAGCTCGGCGCCCAGCGGTCCGGGATGGATCGTGGTCCGCGGTCCTGCCGGGTACATGGTGGCTGCAGTGGGCACGAACGCCAGCTCGACTCCGGCCTCGCGCAGCAGTTCGAGATCGGTGTCGAGGGTGCGCGGGTAGGCGTCGAGGTCTTCGCCGGCGCCGAACTGCAACGGGTTGACGAAGATCGAGACGATCACCACCGCGCCGGTGAGCTTCGCCTGCCGCACCAGCTCCAGGTGACCCGTGTGGAGGGCTCCCATCGTCGGCACGAGCGCGACCTGGCGGCCGACACCGCGCAGGGCCTTCGAGACCCGGGTCAGCACGCTCGGGTCGTGGTGCACGGTCAGCTCGCCGCGCTTGTATCCGCCCTGCAGATCGCTCACGGAACTCACCTCCGGTCTTCCAGGATTTCCAGCAGTTCAGGTGTCGCGCCGGCGCGTTGCGCCGACCGCAGAGACAGGGCGCGGTAGCCGGCCGCGATCCGCGGATCGACCTCTTCGAGTACCCGCAGATGCGTGGCGACCGCCTCCGAATCGCCCCGCGCAACCGGCCCGGTCAGCGCCGCCGGCCCGCGCCGCAGAGCGTTGTCGAGCGCCGCGGACAGCAGCGGCTGGAGAACTCGTTCGGCCAGGCCGTTCGGATCGTCGCCGATCAGCTCCTGGCCGAGCAGTTCCTGGCCTTCGAGGGCGACGCGCAGTGCGGCCACGGCGTCGACGACGAGCGTCACCAGGTGGTTGCTGCCGTGAGCGAGAGCGGCGTGGTACAGCGGTCGCATGTCCTCGCGGACCCGGACGGGCTCGCCGCCGATCTCGAGGACCAGCGACTGCGCGATCGCGTATCCGATGTCGTCGCCGGCGGTGATGCCGAAACAGGCGGATGCGAGACGGACGGTGTCCTCGTCGTGCCCGGTGAACGTCATCGCGGGGTGAATCGCGAGCGGAACGACGCCCTGCTCGGTGAGGGGGTCGAGGATCCCGATGCCGTTCGCACCGGACGTGTGGGCCACGATCGCGCGACTGGGCACCGCACGGGTGGAGGCCAGCCCGGCGATCAGCGACGGCAGTTCGGCGTCGGGGACGGCGAGAATGAGCAGTTCGGAGCGGGCCGCGACCTCTGCCACCGGCAGAATCTCGGTCTCGGGGAGCCGGGTGCGGGCCCGGTGACGTGACGCGTCGGAGACAGCCGAGCAGGCGACGACGACGTGACCTGCCCGCTCCAACGCGGCACCGATTGCTGTACCGACCCGGCCGGCGGAGACGATTCCTACCGTCAACCTCGCAGGCGCAGGGCCATTAGTGATCCCGAAAGAGGTCACCTTCGTCCTCTCGTTCGTTCCAGTCCCGCTCGGCGGGTACCAGACGTTCCAGGGTGAGGATAGCCCGGCTCGAACGCACCCCGCCATGCGCCGGCAGAGTGATATATGCCTCACACGATGCGGGTTGATCCTCGGGCGCGTCCGGCCTTATTCGGCCCGGCGACGCCTGCCTCCGGCGCTCTGGGCGGCCCCGGATGCCGACTGCATATTGGCCATGATCTCGGCGACGGACAACCCGTTCGAGTGCGCACCCGACGATTCGTCGTCCTCGGGCGCCCGTCGGCGGCCCCGCCGCGCTTCGGGCTCTGCCTCTGCCTCGGAGTCGGGCTCGGGTTCCGCGACAGGTTCCGGCTCGACCTCCGCGACCGGCTCCGGCTTGGGTGCCGGCGGGGTCTCGGCAACCTGCTCGGGCTCCGGTTCCGGCTCGACCTCGATCTCGGGTTCGATTCGGGCGGCGTCGACGGGCTCGACGATCGACGTCTCAGCGGTGACCGGATCGTCGTCCGGATTCGCGAACGATTGAGTCTGCTGGGCCGAACCGCTCTGATGCCCGGCTCCGGCGGCGTGTCCCGCACCCGGAATGTACAGGCCCGACGCAGCAGGCTGGTAGCTGCTGTACGACCCGCCTGCGAGTTCCTGCACACGCGTCGAATCCGCCCGCAGCGCGATCCGTTCGGTCGGCATCGCGCCGTCGAACAGGGCCTCGAGACTCTTGCGGAGCGACGAGAGTTCGGCACGCAACGCGGCGAGCTCTTCGGCGTCGGCGCGCACCTCGCTGCGCACCCGCTTCTCGACGGTGAGCTCGTATTCGCGGCGCGCCGAGATCTCCCGCTCCAGTTGCAACTCGTAGACGGTCTGCAGGTCGTTGACCTTCGCCTTGTCGAGCGCCGACTCGCGCCGGTACTTCGTCATGGCGATGGCGCCGACCGTGGCAGCCCACAGTGCGGCCACCAGGCCCACCCGAAGGAGTTGCACGCTGTCGCTGAAGATCAGGAAGAGGGACGCGATCACCGCGAGGGCGAGCAAGCCCGCAACGATCATCTGGCTCGCGCTGCGCTTGTTGCGGCGCGCAGACTTGAGGCGACCAGGATTCGTCATGGTGCCAGGGTACTTGGCCGCGAAGGGTCCGCCGCGCATCCATCGGACCTGCGGCGATCCCCTATGCCCTAATGCGCGGGCTCGTCCGAGGGGTCGTCGGGGGTGCGGCAGCAGTGTTCCAGCCACAGTGCCGCGCCGACGAGGGCAAGGGCGGCAACGAGACCCACCCACGCGCCGGGACTGTCCGACCCCGCGGCCCGGAGCACCGAACGCTGCGGAAGCAGGTACAGCAGGAAGCCGCCCCACACCCCGGCGGTCGCGGCACCGACGAGCGCGGACGCCTTGGCGAGCGCCGCAACGCGGGCGGCGGTGATCGGGTGCAGCTGACGCGGTCCGTCGCCCACCTGATGGTTGCTGACCCGGGATCGCACCATGAACGCGAGCACGACCTCGATCAGCGCGACCGGATACAGCGACGCCCCGGCGTACACGGGAATCGGCGGAAACGAGCCGTAGAACACGCGGACCAGAATCCAGGTGGCGGCGACGGCGAGAGCTGCCAGGAACAGCAGATCCCAGATGCGGGTGGGTTTCATCGTGCCCGTCGGTTCCGGTTTCATCGCGGCCGCCGGTCCAGAACGAGCTGCGTCCGGTGCACACCGGCCCGTTCCTCGTCGTCCAGCAGTGGCAGCAGCGCGTCCACCCGGGTCGTCGTCCCGCCTACCGGCAACACGGCCTCGGGTTCGACGTCCAGCCACGGAATCAGCACGAAGGCGCGCTCGTGTGCCCTCGGGTGCGGCAACGTCAGTTCCGGGTCGTCGCTGCGGACGTCGTCGCACGTGACGACGTCGACGTCGAGCGTGCGCGGGCCCCACCGTTCGACCCGCATCCGGTCGGCGGCGGCCTCGAGTTCCTGCCCGCGCCGAAGCCAGCCGTAACCGTCGAGGGCGGGATCGTCGACGACGAGGACCGCGTTGAGGAAGTCCTGCTGCTCGACACCGCCCCACGGCGCCGTCGAATACACGGGAGAGACCGCCACGACCGCGTCACCCAGGCCGTCGAGAACGGACTGCAGATGGGCAAGACTGTCGCCGACATTCGACCCGATCGACAGCACTGCGCGACTCATGACCTCGACCTGTGCGCGACCACCGCGACGTCCGCGAACGTCAGCGGGATCGGCGCGGACGGCTTGTGCAACACCACCTCGGTGCTCCGGACGCGGGGATCGGTCATCACCCCGTCCGCGATCTCCGCGGCGACGGTCTCGATGAGGTCCCGTGAGGGTCCCGCGACGATCGCGGCTGCGCGCTCGGCCAGCCCGCCGTAGTCCAGGGTGTCGTCGAGGTCGTCCGATGCGGCGGCCGGGGCGAGGTCCATCCAGACGGTGATGTCGACGTAGAAGTCCTGACCGTCGCGCTTCTCGTGTTCGAAGACGCCGTGATTGCCACGAACCTTCAAGCCGCGCAACTCGATTCGGTCACTCACGTCCGGATGCACCCCTTGCCCAGGCCTCGGCGACCGCGATGGCGTCGAGGGAACCCTGCGCGTCGTGCACGCGCACTCCCCACGCTCCGTGGGTCGCGGCGAGTGCCGAGACGACGGCGGTGGCGATCTCCCGGCCGGCGGGCGGGCGCGGCTCACCGTCCGCATCCGCCAGCAGCGAACCCAGGAACCGCTTGCGGGAAGCGCCGATCAGGACGGGGAAGCCCAGCTCGTTGAACTCGGGCAGCGCCTTCAGCAAAGACCAGTTGTGGTCGGCGTTCTTCGCGAAACCGAGACCGGGATCCAGCACCAACGAACCCGGATCCACCCCCGCTTTCACGGCCAGGTCGACCTGGGTCATCAGTTCGTCCCGGACCTCACGGACCACGTCTTCATAGTGGTCTGCGGTGCCGCGGTGCACGTAGTCGTCGGCCGAACGCCAATGCATCAGGATCCACGGAACTCCGGCGTCCGCGACGACCGAGGCCATCGCGGCATCCGCACGGCCACCGGCAACGTCATTGATGATCGACGCACCCGCCTCGATCGCGGCCTCCGCGACCGACGCCCGCATCGTGTCGACGCTGACGCAGATGCCCTCGCCCACGAGATCCGCGATCACGGGTGCGACGCGACCGGCTTCGACGTCGGGATCGACCCGCGCCGCCCCCGGCCGGGTGGACTCACCGCCCACGTCGACGATGTCGACGCCGAGACGCTTCAGTTCGAGACCGCGCGCGAGCGCCGCGTCACGATCGAGGAAGCGTCCGCCGTCGGAGAAGGAATCGGTGGTGACGTTCAGGACGCCCATCACCACGGTTCGGCCTGGCGACGGCAGCTCGATCACGGTCACTTCCGCAGAATAAGGTCCAGAGCCTCGGAACGTGAGGCCGCGCTGGACTGGAGCAGACCACGCACCGCGGAGGTGGTGGTACTCGCACCAGGCTTGCGGATGCCCCGCATCGCCATGCACAGGTGCTCGGCCTCGATGATCACGATCGCACCGCGCGGGTCGAGCTTACGCATCACGGCGTCGGCGATCTGGCTGGTCAGACGCTCCTGGACCTGCGGACGCTTGGCGTACAGGTCGACCACACGCGCCAGCTTCGACAGCCCGGTCACCTTGCCCGTCTTACCGGGGATGTACCCGACGTGCGCGACCCCGTGGAACGACACGAGATGGTGCTCACACGTGGAGTACAGCGGAATGTCGCGAACGAGCACCAGCTCCTGATGCCCCTCGTCGAACGTCGTGTTCAGCACGGTGTCCGGGTCGGTGTACAGGCCCGCGAAGACCTCGCGGTACGACCGCGCCACGCGGGCGGGCGTATCCCGGAGTCCAGGGCGGTCCGGGTCTTCACCGATCGCGATCAGCAGTTCCCGCACCGCAGCTTCGGCACGCGGCTGATCGAACACCCGGCCTGTCTCGAGTGCCACGGGCTCACTACCGAGATGATTCACCGACAACCGAAACTCCTCCAGTACCGGGACCGATCGTCCCGAAGCAACAGCCTAGTGTCGGGCGGATCAGTTCGATCCGTCCGGTCCTTTCCAGGCCCTCGTCTGCGCGTCGTCGTCCCCGGTGCCACGCTGCTCGTGCGGCGGGTTCCACTGGTTCCCCGGACCTTGGTTCCCGGAGTATTGACCCTCCGGATTCTGGTTGCCCGGATCGCGAGGCGGCCAGCCCGGAGCCGACCATCCCGCGGGGGCGCCGTAGTCCGGACGCGGCTGCGTCATCCCACCCTGTGGCCTGGCCGGCGCCGGCTGCGAGTAGCCGTTGGCGGGCGCAGGCTGCGGGTACTGCTGCTGCGGCGCAGCCTGCTGCGACTGCTGCTGGGCGAACACCGGCTCGGGCTGCTGGGGCCACGGCTCGCCGCGCTCGACCGCGAGTTCCCGCGGCGTCTTGACCGGCGGCTTGTCGGACGGGGTCCGGTGGCCGAAGTCGTTGAACGCGGTGATGCGCGGGCGCTTCTCGACGCTGTGGAAGATCTTCTCGAGATCCTTGCGGGTGAGCGTCTCGCGTTCGAGCAGTTCGGTGGCCAGGATGTCCAGCACGTCGCGGTACTCGTTGAGGATGGCCCACGCCTCCGTGTGCGCGGCCTCGATGAGGTTGCGGACCTCTTCGTCGATCTCGCGTGCGACCTCGTGGGAGTAGTCGGACTGCTGACCCATCGACCGGCCGAGGAACGGGTCTCCGCCCTCCTGTCCGTACCGCACGGCACCCAGCTTGGCGCTCATGCCGTACTCGGTGACCATCGACCGGGCGATCTTCGTCGCCATGTCGATGTCGGAGGACGCACCGGTGGTCGGCTCGTGGAACACGAGTTCCTCGGCCGCGCGGCCACCCATCGCCATGACGAGTCGAGCGATCATCTCGGACCGCGTCATCAGGCCCTTGTCGTCCTCGGGCACCGTCATCGCGTGACCGCCGGTGCGGCCGCGGGCGAGGATGGTGACCTTGTAGACCGGCTCGATGTCGGGCATCGCCCACGCGGCGAGCGTGTGCCCACCCTCGTGGTACGCGGTGATCTTCTTCTCGTGCTCGCTGATGATGCGGCTCTTGCGACGCGGACCGCCGACGACACGGTCGACGGACTCCTCGAGTGCGGCCTCCGTGATGACGGTGCCGTTCTCGCGGGCCGTGAGCAGCGCGGCCTCGTTGATGACGTTGGCCAGATCGGCACCCGACATTCCGACGGTCCGCTTGGCCAGGCCCTCGAGGTCGGCGTGCTGATCGATCGGCTTGCCCTGCGAGTGAACCTTCAGGATGGCGCGACGACCGGCGAGGTCGGGGGCGCCGACCGGGATCTGCCGGTCGAAGCGGCCGGGACGCAGCAACGCCGGGTCGAGGATGTCGGGGCGGTTGGTGGCGGCGATGAGGATGACGCCGGTGCGGTCACCGAAACCGTCCATCTCGACCAGCAACTGGTTGAGGGTCTGCTCACGCTCGTCGTGACCGCCACCGAGGCCGGCGCCACGCTGGCGTCCGACGGCATCGATCTCGTCGACGAAGATGATGCAGGGGCTGTTCTGCTTGGCCTGGTCGAACATGTCGCGTACGCGGGACGCACCCACACCGACGAACATCTCGACGAAGTCCGAACCGGAGATCGTGAAGAACGGGACACCGGCCTCGCCCGCCACCGCGCGGGCGAGCAGGGTCTTGCCGGTACCGGGCGGCCCGTACAGCAGCACACCGCGTGGGATCTTCGCGCCCAACGACTGGTAGCGCATCGGGTTCTGCAGGAAGTCCTTGATCTCGTACAGCTCTTCGACGGCCTCGTCCGCACCCGCGACGTCGGCGAACGTGGTCTTCGGCATGTCCTTGTTGAGCTGCTTGGCCTTCGACTTGCCGAAGCCCATGACGCCGCCGCGGCCACCGCCCTGCATGCGGCTCATCACGAAGAAGAAGATGCCGAGCAGGATCACCATCGGCAGGACGAACAACAGGATCGACGTGAGCCAGCTCTCCTGCGTGACCGTGGTGTTGTAGCTCTGCAGGCCCTTGTCGGAGATCTCGTTGAAGATCTGCTCGGACGCCGACGCCGGGTACTTCGCGAGGATCTCGGTCTTGCCGTCGGTCGCGTCGTTCCCGTCCTTCAGCCACAGGCGGACCTGCTGCTCCCGGTCGTCGATCTGCGCCTTGTCGACGTTGTTCGCGTCGAGCTGCGCGATCGCCACGGAGGTGTCGACACCCTTGAATCCGCGCGTGTCGTTGCCGAAGTAGCTGAAGGCGTAGATCACCAGCAGGATGCCGGCAACTATCGCCAGGTTTCGAAACACAGTCTTACGGTTCATACAGGTCGGCCGATATGGCCGGTCCTTTCGAGAGTGCGGGTCTTCCGGGTGCGCCTTCCGGCTGCCAACCGGACAAACCAGGTTACCGCGAAGGCACCCCGGCGACTCCAGGTAGCAGCCAACCGCCGTTGGGAGCGGTCTCTTTTCTTTCAACGCATGCGGTCGCCCATCGGTTCCCTCGGACTCGATCCGGGCCCGAATGTGCCGGAGTTCACCGCGCGGGCGCGAACCTCGGCCAGCCGCCACCCACCCGCTCGATGTGAGCGGCCAGCGCCAGGATCCTGGCCTCTCCCCCGGGCGGCGCCGCGATCTGCACGGCCAGCGGGGTACCCGAATGCGAGTGCGTGCCGACGGGCACACTCGCCGCCGGCCACCCGACGAGATTCCACAGCGCGCTCAACGGGGCGTACCGCACGTTGGCCACGATGTTCGACAACCACGACCGCTCGCTCCACGTCGTCGCCGCGAGCGGCGGCTGCGCGAGAGCGGGTGTGATCACCACGTCATAGTTCTCGAAGAATTCGCGCAGCGACTCTTCGAGCCGGCCCACCTGCTCCGGACGGACGAACCGGCCCAGCGCGCGGCCCACCGCGACGTGCCTGCGGGTCCGCGGCTGCAATTGCCGCAGATCCAGCCCCTTCGCGTCGGCGGCCGTTCCCGCGGTCCAGCGGGCGAGAACGGGAAGCAGGTTGACCGGATACGGCAAGGTCGCAGGCTCGACGTCGTGGCCCGAGCCGGTCAGTTCCGTGCCCGCGCGCACGGCCGCATCCCGCCACTGCGGATCGATTGTGGCCAGGAATGTCGGCGACCCTGCCGCCACCGCGATCCGCAGTGGTTCCGATGCGCCGATCCGCGCGAGTTCGGGTCGGTCGGCGAGGACGGACAGCATGAGGGCGGCGTCGTCGACGGTCGTCGCGATGGGCCCGTTCTCGGCCATGCCGAACCACGAGGTGGCTCCGAGTTCGGACGGCACGACTCCCCTGCCCGGTTTGATACCGAACACCCCGCAATTCGCCGAGGGGATGCGGATCGAACCGAGACCGTCGGTCCCGTGGGCCAGGGGCACCATCCCCGCGGCGACGGCGGCGGCCGCTCCCCCGGACGAACCCCCGCAGGTCCGCGACGGATTCCACGGATTGCGGGTGATGTGGCCGGGCGCGTCGGTGGTCCCCCACACCGCCAGTTCGGGGAGAGTGGTCAGGCCCACGACCACCGCTCCCGCCGCCCGCAGCCGCGCGACGACCGGATGATCGGCGACCTTCGGTTCGGCACTGGTTGCGCCCGATCCCTCGCGCATCGGCAGTCCGGCCACGGGGATGACGTCCTTGATCGCGACGGGCACTCCTGCCAGCGGAAGTGTGGACAGATCCGGCCGGAGGGAGAGGGCGAGCGCGTCGGCTCGGGCCTGTTCGGCGAGGACGGTGACGAACGCCTGGATCTTCGGTTCACGCTCCTCGATGGCCGCGAGTGCAGCCTCGACGTGCTCCATCGGGCTCGAGACGCCCGAGCGAACCTGCTCGGCGACGACGACGGCTGCGGTGAACGGGGAGTCCCCCATCACCCGAGTATATGGCGCAGGGATGCAGTCATTTCGAGTATTCGCGCTGGATACGGTAGGTCTGCGGGGTTACCATTCGCTTGTCCCTGGATGGGACTCTTCACACCGCTCCAGACAACCTCGATGTGCCCAGAGAACCCGCCCAGTAGAACCCTCGATGTGCAATGACCAGAGGAAACGGGTCGGGCAGAGACGGATCGGCCGCTGGACCGGACTCTGCCGAACGGACCGTCGGAGCCATGAACTCCGAACACGAGAGCAGCGAGTCGACGGTCGCGGCCGCCCCGTCGACGGTTGTTGCTGCGCAAACCGTGTCCGCGCGGACGATGCCCGCCGAGCAAACCGCGGCCGCCGAACAAACCTCCGCGGCAGAGCAAACCGCACCCTCCGATCAGACCGCGGCCGCCACTCCGACCGTGACCGCCCGGCAGCCGGACACGCTCATCACCAGGCCGCCGGGCAATGCGGCGCTCGACGATGTGGAGGTCGGGCAGCAGGTCGACGACTTCGATCTGCTGATGGGCCTGGGCAGCGGCGCGTTCGGCCGAGTGTTCCTGGCGCGCCAGCGGTCGATGCAGCGACTGGTCGCGGTGAAGATCTCGCACGACAAGGGGAACGAGCCGCAGACCCTCGCACAGCTCGACCACAACTACATCGTGCGCGTGTTCGACCAGCGGTTGCTCGAAGACCGCCAACTGCGCCTTCTCTACATGCAGTACCTGCCGGGCGGCACCCTGCTGCGGGTTCTGCGCCGAGTGCGCGTTACCCCGGAACAGGACCGGACGGGCAGCCTGCTGCTGGACGTGGTCGACGAGGAGATGCGGGAGAAGGGCGAGCTCAGGCCCACCGACTCGAGTGTGCGGGACGAGATCGCGTCGCTGACCTGGCCGGAGACGATCGCGTGGCTGGGCCGGCGACTGGCCGAAGCCCTCGACTACGCCGGCAAGCGCGGCGTCCTGCACCGCGACATCAAGCCCGCCAACATCCTGCTGACGGCCGAGGGTGTGCCGAAGCTCGCCGATTTCAACATCAGTTTCAGCGACACCGTCACCGGGGCGTCACCGCTCGCCTACTTCGGCGGGTCGCTGGCCTACATGTCCCCCGAACAACTCGAGGCGTGTCACCGCGGAATGCCGGGGACGGCGGCGGACCTCGACACCCGCAGCGACATCTTCGCGCTCGGGGTCATGCTGTGGGAGCTGATGTGCGGGCGACGTCCGTTCGAGGACGAGGACGTGTCGAGCGAGTCGCTCGTCGCACTCGAAGCGATGCTGGACCGCCGCGGCCGCGACATCGACCCGGAGTTTCTCGACCAGTTGCCCTACGACTGCCCGCCGTCGCTGCGACGGGTTCTGTTGACGTGTCTGGCACCGAAGCCGGAGGACCGGTGGTCGTCCGGTGCCGAATTGGCCCAGCAATTCGACCTGTGCCTGAATCCCCGGGCTCGGGACCTCGTCGATCCGCCGCCGAACAGTTGGCGCATGCGGCTGCGGCGCTTCGCGCTCCCGATTCTGGTGATCGGTATCGCGGTGCCGAACGCCCTCGCCGGCGCCTACAACTACCACCACAACAAGATGCTGATCATCAGCAATCTGACCCCGGAGGCCCAGCACTCGTTCGAGTCGATCCAGTTGGTGATCAATTCGATTGCGTTCCCGTTGGGCGCGATCATGCTGCTCTACTGGTGCCGATATCCGCTGCTCGTTCCGCGGGGTCTGCGCAAGGGGAAAACGTACGACCGCCAGACACTGGCCCGGGCCCGCACCGACACGCTGCTGCTCGGCGACCGCGTCGTGCTCGTGGTGTTCGGGTTGTGGGTCATCGCGGGCATCGCCTATCCGATTTCCCTGCAACTCGCGGCGGGGAACGTGCCGCCGGGCGCGTACGTGCACTTCATCGCATCACTGATCGTGTGTGGTGCCGTGTCGGTGGCGTACCCGTTCTTCGTGGTGGCGTTCTTCGCGGTGCGCTGCATCTACCCGACCCTGCTGCCGCAGGACATCGCCAGCAGCGCCGACGCGCACAAACTCCGGGGCCTCGACCGCCGGAGCACGCTGTATCTCGCGGTCGCCGCCTCGGTTCCGCTGGCCGGTGTGGCCGGGGTGACGTTCCTGTCGCCCGACGAGATCACGCTGGTGATCATTGCGGTCCGCATTCTGTGCGTCGGCGGCATCTTCGCGTTCGTCGGCGTGTACTGGCTGTTCCGGCAACTGGAGCAGGACCTGCGGGCGCTGGAGCTCGCCGTGTCCCACGAACCCGTCCGCTGACGAGCAGCGCGGAAATCAGCCGCCGTAGACGGCGGGCTCGAGGGTCCCGATGTACGGCAGGTCGCGGTAGCGTTCGGCGTAGTCGAGGCCGTACCCGACGACGAATTCGTTGGGGATGTCGAAGCCGACGTTCGCGACGTTGATGTCGACCTTGATGGCGTCGGGCTTACGCAGCAGCGTGACGACTTCGAGCGACGCCGGGTTACGCGTCGACAGGTTCCGCATCAGCCAGGACAGCGTGAGGCCGGAGTCGATGATGTCCTCGACGATCAGCACGTGGCGGCCGGCGATGTCCTTGTCGAGGTCCTTGAGGATCCGCACGACGCCGGAGGACGACGTGGACGACCCGTAGGAGCTGACGGCCATGAACTCCATCTGGGTGGGGATGGGGAGGGCCCGCGCGAAGTCGGTCATGAAGAAGATGGCGCCCTTGAGGACACCCACCAGGAGCAGATCCCCCTCCGGGGCACCCTCCGGGTAGCGCTTGGCGATCTCCTCGGCCAGTTCGACGATACGTCGACGGATCTCGTCCTCGGAGATCAGTACCGATGCGATGTCGCCTTCGTACACGCGATCAAACCCTTCGTCGGTCGTCCAATCCGACGTTCAGCCTGCCACGTCGTCGGCGGACCACCAACCTCGCGTCCGGAGTTCCGCCCCCGATCGCCACCTGTCCCTGCCCCCGCCACCGTGCGACGAGGTCGTCCACGGCCCGCAGCTGGGTATCTCCGAGACCGCGCGCACCGGCGGCGAGGAGCCAGCTGCGCAGCACCCGCCGGCGGACGGGTGGCGCCGACAGGGCGAGCGCGGACGCGTCGATTTCGCCGTCCACCACGACTTTCGCTTCGGCGTCGGCGGCCAACGCGTCGAGGACCGCCCCCTCCTCGCGTAGGTGTGCCCCGGTGCGGGCGAGGGCCCCGGCGACGCCGCCGCCCAGAACGTCCTCGAGCAGCGGCAGCACCTCGGTGCGCAGCCGCACCCGCACGAAGTCGGGTGAAACGTTGTGCGGGTCCTCGTGCGGGCGCAGTCCCAGTTCCGCGCAGGCCTGCCGGGTCACCGCGCGTCGCACGTCCAGCAGCGGTCGCCCCCACGGGTTGTCGTACGCGCTCATCCCCCAGATGGATCGACCCCCCGAACCGCGCGACAGCCCCAGCAACACCGTTTCGGCCTGGTCGTCGAGAGTGTGCCCCAACAGCACCGGTTGGGTTCCGCGCGCCGAGTCGAGGGCGCGGTAACGGGCTTGCCGGGCGGCCGCCTCGAGCCCGCCCGACCCGGTCACGTCGACGGGAAGCACCTGGGTGGAAGTGCAGCCGAGCGCTCGGGCACGGGCTGCCGCCTCGTCCGCCACGTCTGCCGAACCCGGCTGCAGTCGATGATCGACGACGAGGGCACACACCGAACGCGCCTCGGCGGCGGCCGCGGCGGTCAGCGCCAGTGAGTCGGCGCCACCCGACAACGCGACCGCGATCTCACCGTCCGGGGCGTGCGCCGCGACCCAGCGCCGCACGGCGTGACGAACCTCGAGGATCGCCGGCTCCTCGGGAAGCACCATCACCGGCTCAGCCCTTCGCGAATCAGCCCAGTACCCGGGACACCCACGCGTCCGGCGCGTCGATCTCCGCGAGCCGGGGCAACGTGTCGGGGCCGCTCCAGACGACGTTGAACCGGTCCATCCCGACCTTGTCCACGACGGCGTCGACGAACGCCTTACCGCGCACGTACTGCGCCATCTTGGCGTCCATCCCGAGCAGCGCCCGGATCAGGCGTTGCACCGGGTTGCTCTTGCGGCGGCGCCGCTGGTCGAACGCGGCCCGGATCGCGGCCACCGACGGCACGACCGCCGGGCCGACGGCGTCCATCACGTGGTCCGCATGTCCCTCGAGGAGGGTGCCGAGTACCAGCAGACGGTCGAGTGCCTCACGCTGCGGCTCGGCCTGGGTCGCGCGCAGCAGTCCGACGATTCCGCCCGGTGCGCCCGACTCGTCCGGCTCCGTGCGCCCGCGGTCGCGCAGCGCGGAGGACAACCGGCCGACCACGTCGGTGACGGACTCGTCCTCGGCGGATCCGAGGGTCTCCACCGACTCCTGCATGTATCCGGTGAGCCACGGTGACGACGAGAACTGCACCCGGTGCGTCACCTCGTGAAGGCATACCCAGAGCCGGAAGTCGCTGGGCCGCACCCGCAACGTGCGCTCGACGGACACCACGTTGGGCGCCACGAGCAGCAGGGTTCCGTTGTCGCCGGTGAACGGGTCGTACTGACCGAGGATCGCCGAGGACAGGTACGCGAGCATCGCCCCGGCCTGAATACCCGCCGGCTTGCCGACCAGCATGCCGGGAGCGGCGTCGCCGCCCGTCAGTTGCGACATCGAATGCGCCGCGGCGTGGATCCACCCGGCCCGATCGAGGACCTGCGCGGCCGGCACCGGAAGTCCGTCGGCGAGGCCGGTGACCTCCCGGACGGGCAGTTCCGCGCGCATCGACGCGTCGGCCAGTTCCGCGACCACGGTTTCGGCCGTGTACCGCGACGTCACGGGCCCGCTGCGCGCGAGCTTCACCCCCGTCTTGGCTGCGAGCTTCCAGTCGACGGCACCGCTGAAGGCATTTCCCTCGGCGGCCATCACTGGCACCCGCACGTGCGGAGCGCAGCCGCCAGTGCGTCGAGTGCGGGACGGCTGACCTCCGGCGGGCGGTCGTTGGACATCAGCGCGAACGTGAGCACACGCCCGTTCTGGTCCACCACGTAGCCGGCGAGCGCGCTGGCCGTGGACAGGGTGCCGGTCTTCGCCCGCACCCACCCGGCGCCCGTCCGGTTCCCCGACGCGTACCGGTCCGACAGGCTGCCCGTGGCACCGGCGACCGGCAGGTAGTCGAGCATCGGCCGCAGGGCGGGATTGCCGTCGCCCGCGGCGGCCGTCAGGACCTGGTCGAGCGTGTGCGGGGCGATCCGGTCGTCGACGGACAAGCCGCTCGTGTCGTGCAGCGTGAGCCCCGTCAGATCGAATCCGGCCGCGGTCAGCGTCTGGCCGATGGTCGCGACGGCTCCCGTGAACGATGCTTCCGCGCCGGCATTCATGGCAACCTCCCGCCCGATCGCTTCGGCAAGCACATTGTCCGAGTGTTCCATCATCTGCCGCAACCGGTCGCGCAGCGGCGCGGACTGCACACTCGCCACGGTAGCCGCACCGGGCGCCGCGACCCCCGACGTGACCGCCGACGGGGCGACGCCGAGCGCACCGGCGAGCGTCCGCCCGGCGTCGAGCGCGGGCGTCGAACTGCGCGGCGACTCGTCCACGAGGGGGTCGGCCCGTCCGCCGTCGATCATGATCGGTTCGGTGGGGGTGATGAATCCGGCGCCGACGTCCGTCGGGAACCACCCCTGCGCCATGGTGTCGCCCGAGTAGACGCTGGTGTCGACCACGATGCTCGTCACCGCAATGCCCGCGTTCCGGATCTGATCGACCAGCTGCGAGATGTGCGCCGCACCCGGGTAGTAGCCGTTCTCCCCGACCGGCTTCGCGGTGAGAGTGGGATCACCACCGGCGACGAGGACGATCTCGCCGGGAGTGGCCCCCTGCACCACCTTCGTCGTCACGCGACGGTCGGACGGCAGCGCCAGCAGCGCGGATCCCGCGGTGAGGACCTTGGTGGTCGACGCCGGGGTCATCGGGGTCTGCGGGTTGACGCTCCACAGGACCTGACCGGTCACCGCGTCGGCGACCGTTCCGCTGAACTTGCCGAGGTCGGGGTTGGCGGCGGCCGGACCGACCGCGGTCGCGATCCCCTGCGCCGTCGGCATCGGCGCGTCGTCCGGCACCGGCGTGACCTGCGGGGCCGCCGTGATCGGTGCCGGTTCGGGCGCGATCGCCAGTTCGCCGCGGCCCGCCGACGCGTTGTGCGCAGACACCGCGACCACCAGAACAGCGGCCATCGCAAGCACCACGACGACGACCGACGCGAACAGAATTCGCATGTTCCGACGGTGGCGTCCCGCCAACGAGCCCATCTTCTTCTTTCCCTGGCCCGGCAACGCGCCTCCGTCTTCACTGTGATTCGTGGGTGGTCAGACAACCAACCTTATCCTCGACCCGATATCCTCTCCCCGAATCATCATCGACACGACAGCGAGGAATCGGCGTGGAGTTCGACGTCACCATCGAGATCCCCAAGGGTCAGCGAAACAAGTACGAGGTCGACCACGTGACCGGTCGCGTGAAGCTGGACCGCTACCTCTACACCGCGTTCGGCTACCCGGCCGACTACGGCTTCATCGAGAACACCCTCGGCGAGGACGGCGACCCGCTGGACGCGCTGGTCCTGCTCCCCGAGTCCGTGTTCCCCGGCGTCATCGTCGAGGCACGTCCCGTCGGCATGTTCAAGATGGTCGACGAGGCCGGCGGCGACGACAAGGTGCTGTGCGTGCCCGCCGGCGACCCACGCTGGGACCACATCCAGGACATCGGCGACGTCCCGCAGTTCGAACTGGACGCCATCAAGCACTTCTTCGTCCACTACAAGGACCTCGAGCCGGGCAAGCACGTCGAGGCAGCCGACTGGGTCGGACTCGCCGAGGCGAAGGCCGAGGTCGAGGCCTCGTTCAAGCGTCTGAAGGATAACGGCGGGCACTGAGCCCCCGCGATATTCACGCCGGCGGCGCCCATCCCCCACGGGGTGGGCGCCGTTGTCGTCTCACTCCTCCGCGTCCCCCCGCGCCGCGGCCTGGAGTCCGGACTCGCTGCGGAGAGGTACTTCCTTCCACAACACGGTGAGGACGAAGGCGACGACGGCGAGCATCGACACGCTGAGGAAGACGGATCCGATGGCGTCGGCGAATCCTTCCCGGAAGGGCAGGGCCAGCACGTCGTCGAGTTTTCCGATCACCGAGCTGTCCGTGAGGACTCCGCTGACGCCGGCGTGGTCGGGGCTGAGCATTCCCTGGCCCATGGCGGCCTCCGCGGGGTCGTTGCTCTGTGCGGCCGCGGCCACGGCTCGACGGAAGTCGGCTGTGCCGGCGGCGGCTGTCACCCGCTCGCCGATGGCCGGGGTGAGGCGGGAGAAGAGGATCGACAGGAAGATTGCGACGCCGGCGGTGCCGCCGATCTGCCGGAAGAACGTGGCCGCTCCGGTCGAGACCCCCATGTCCTGCGGGGGCAGTGCGTTCTGAATGGCGAGGGTGAGTGGCTGCATCAGGTTTCCGAGACCGAGTCCGAGGATCAGCATGAACACCATCACGACGGGCATCGGGGTGTCGGCGGCCAGCGTGTGCAGCAGAAACGCGCCGATCCCGATCAGGGCGGTGCCCAGGATCGGGAAGTACCGGTAGCGCCCGGTCCGCGAGATCATCTGACCGCTGACCACCGAGCCGGCCATGAGACCGAGGACCATCGGCAGGATCTGGAACCCGGCCAGAGTGGGGCTCGAGCCCTTCACCACCTGCAGGTACTGAGGAAGGAGGGTGATGCCGCCGAACATGACGGCACCCACGACGAGGCTGATCACGACGCCGAGCGCGAAGGTGCTGTTGCGGAAGAAGCGCATCGGGATGAGTGCGTCGTCCTTCATCGCCAGTTCCACGGACACGAAGGCGAGCACGCCGATGACGCCGATCACGTAGCACGCCAATGACTTCGAGCTGTCCCATCCCCAGCTGTGCCCCTGTTCGGCGACCACGAGCAGCGGCACCACACCCACCGCGAGGGCGATCGCGCCCCACCAGTCGATCCGCCGGCTTCCGCTCGGTCGTCGCGGCAGGTGCAGCACGCGCGAGACGACCGTGAGCGCGACCAGTCCCACCGGCACGTTGACGAGGAAAACCCAACGCCAGCCGTCGATTCCGAGGATCTCGTCCTGCCCGGCGAACACTCCGCCGAGGACCGGTCCGAGGACGCTGGAGGTGCCGAACACGGCCAGGAAGTAACCCTGGTATTTGGCCCGTTCACGTGGGGAGACGATGTCGCCGATGATGGTGAGCGCCAACGAGAACAGGCCGCCCGCGCCGAGTCCCTGCACTGCGCGGAAGGCCGCGAGCATGTACATCGACGTCGAGAACGTGCACATGACCGAGCCGATCACGAACACCGTGATCGCGAACATGAAGAACGGCTTGCGGCCGTAGATGTCGGAGAGTTTGCCGTAGAGCGGCGTCGCCAGGGTGGCGGTGACGAGGTACGCGGTGGTGGCCCACGCCTGCAGTGAATACCCGTCGAGGTCGTCGGCGATGGTCCGGATCGCCGTCGCCACGATCGTCTGGTCGAGCGCGGCGAGGAACATGCCGAGCATCAACCCACTGAGTACAGCCAGGATCTGCCGGTGGGTGTAGGCCACCGGCGTTTCGACCGAATTCGACACTGTTTCCTCGCTGCGCTGTCGTTTACTTGTAGTCCGCAAGTATGCGAGCGCGGCGAGGTTTCGGGCAACTGATGAACTGGGCTTTACCTGAGGATAAGCGTGTGCGTCGGACACAGCCGCACCCCTTCTCGGAGCGCGGCTGTGTCAGCGAACGGACTACTCGCCCGTGAATTCGGGGGCGCGCTTCTCGAAGACGGCGGTGATCGCCTCGGTCAGGTCCTGCGACGGCAGGAACGCGGCGTTCCACGCGGCGACGTAGCGCAGGCTGTCGTCGACGGCGGCCGCGCGGGAGTGGTCGAGGACGTCCTTGATACCGTGCACGACGAGCGGCGGGTTCGCCGCGATCTCGGCCGCGGTCTCGTGCGCGGCGGCAAGGACGGCGTCGGCGTCCGCGAAGACGTCGTTGACGAGACCGATCTTCGCGGCGCGCCCGGCGTCGATGTCCTTACCCGTAAGGGCGAGTTCCCGCAGGTGTCCGTCGCCGATGATGGCGGGCAGCCGGGCGAAGCTGCCCATGTCGGCGACGATCGCGACCTTGACCTCACGGATGCTGAACTTCGCGTCGGTGCTGGCGTAGCGGATGTCGCACGCGGAGATCAGGTCGACCCCGCCGCCGATGCACCAGCCCTGGATGGCCGCGACCACCGGTTTACGGCAGTCGGCGACCGCGTTGATGCCGGACTGCATCCGCTTGATCATGTCGTGGAACGCGGTACGCGGGCCGGCCTGCGCCTTGTCCGCGAGGACGGACCCGAAGCTGCCGCTCATGGCGGGCAGGTCCAGACCGAAGGAGAAGTTCTTGCCGGAGCCGGCGATCACCACGGCCCGCACGTCCGGATCGGCGTCGAGTTCGCCGAAGATCTCGGGGAGCTCGCTCCAGAAATCCGGGCCCATCGCGTTGCCCTTTCCGGGTCCGATGAGTGTCACCTGCGCGACGTGATCCTTGCGCTCGACGGTGAACGCATTCCAGGTCTTCTGTTCGGTCATTACTCCAGAGTAACCACCGCTCTTCGAGGTCAGGCGAAATACCCTGGAGGTCTCTGCACCGTCTTGTGAACGGACAGCCGCCATGACGCACCGGACGACCCCGGTCGGCAACGCCGTAGTCGTCGGTGCCGGAATGGGGGGACTGCTTGCCGCGGCGGCTCTCGCCGGAACGTTCCGAAGCGTCGTCGTCCTCGACCGCGACATCCTGCCCGACACGGCCACCGCGCGCAGGTGTGTGCCGCAGGCCCGGCACGTGCACGCCCTTCTCGCCGGCGGGCAGGCCGCGATGGAGGACCTCCTTCCGGGGTTCGTGGCCGAGCTCCTGGCCCTCGGCGCCACCGCGGGCGACGCACTGGGCGACATCCGGTGGATCGTCGACGGGCATCGGATGGCGCGTGAGATCAGTGGGGTCCCCGGCATTCTCGCGAGCAGGCCGCTCGTCGAGTGGCAGATGCGCAGACGGGTCGAGGCCCTGCCGACTGTGCGGATACTGGACCGTTCCGACGTCACCGGCCTCACCGTCGACGGTGGGCGGGTGACGGGCGTGACCGTGCAGCACCGGGGCGGCGTCCCACCGGAAGTCATCGAGACCGATTTCGTCGTGGACTCGTCCGGCCGCAGTTCGCAGACTGTCGCCCGGCTCGGCGAGCTGGGGTTCGCACCGCCGTCCGAGTCGCAGCTGGCCGTGGACGTCAGCTACGCGACGAGGCACTTCCGGCTCGAACCGCCGCACCTGGACGGGGATTCCGGCATCGGGATGGCGCCGGGACCGTCGAGTCCGCGCAGTGGATTCATGGGCGTGCAGGAGGACGGCACCTGGATCGTCACTCTCGCCGGGTACGGGGAGGATGTGCCGCCACTTGATCCGGACGGCTTCCTCGACTTCGTGAAGTCGTTCCCCGCACCGGACATGTACGACGCACTGCGCACGGCCGAGCCGGTGGACGACGGCGTGCGCTACCGGATTCCGACGACCGTCCGGCGGCACTATTCCGCGGACGATCTGCCGTCGAATTATCTGCCGTTCGCGGACGCCATCTGCTCGTTCAACCCGATCTACGGCCAGGGCATGAGCGTCGCCGCGGTGGAGGCGACGATCCTGCGGGACTGCCTGCGGTCGGGGCGGACGCATCTCGCTCGCCGGTTCCTCCGCGGGGCGAACCGGTGCATCGATGCCGCGTGGACGCTCACCGTCGACAACGATCTCCGGATCCCGGCCGTGCCCGGTCGGCGGTCGGCGCGGGTCCGGTTGGTCAATGCGTACACGTCCCGGCTCGATCGGGCGGCGTCCGTCGACCCGGCCGTGGGGTCCGCGTTCCTCCGGGTGACGCATCTTCTCGACCGCCCGGGGACGCTGTTCCGCCCGGCGACGGTGCTGCGGGTTCTGCTCGCCTCCCGCTGACGGGCGAGCGCGAGATTACCTGTATGTTGACGTCACAGATACCTGAAGGGTCTGCGCCGCCATGAGAGGAAATCCGTGCTCGACATCGCCTGGAACCCGACGCTGAACACGCTGACCCGCAACGCCTGGCGACTGTCCTTCGGCGGCGGAATCGCCCCGGTCCAGCGAACCCCGTCGACGCGCATCCACGAGGCGCCCCATCAGGACCTGTACCGATACGACACCACCGAGACCGACGGCGGCCGGCCCGTCCTTCTCGTGCCCCCGCTCGCGGCGCCCGCGCACTGCTTCGATCTCCGGCCGGGCCAGAGCCTGGCCGCGCACCTGGTCGGTTCGGGCAAAGCGGCGTATCTCGTCGACTACGGCTCGATGGGCTACTCCGACCGCGGCCTCGGGTTCGAGGACTGGATCGACGACTTCATCCCGGCGGCCGTCGACCGGGTGTCCCGGCTCCACGACGGCGCACCCATCGACCTGATCGGCTGGAGCCTCGGGGGAACGATGTCGCTGCTCACGGCTGCGGGCCGGAACTATCTGCCGATCGGCTCGGTGACGGCGATCGGCACACCGATCGACTACGAGTCGGTGACCATGATCGCGCCACTACGAATGGTCGGCCGGTTCACCGGCGATCGCCCCCTCACCACCGCGACGCGGGCGATGGGCGGGCTGCCCGCGCCGCTGGTCCAGGCGAGTTACCGCTTCACCGCGCTTCAGCGCGAGCTCACCAAGCCGTGGTTCATCGCCCGGAACCTACACGACACCGAGACCCTCGCGCGCATGGAGTCCATCGACCGGTTCATGGCCGACATGCCGGGTTATCCGGCCCGGTTCTTCCGCCAGGTCTGCACCCAGCTGATCCTCGGGAACGCGCTCGCCGCGGGGAGTTTCGAGACCCGGAACGGCGCGATCACGCTGGCCGATCTCGCGGTGCCGGTTCTCGCGATCGGCGGCACCGAAGACGTCATCGCGCCGATCCCGTCGGTCCGGGCGGCGACGGACGTGCTCACCGGTTCTCCGTCGGTGCGGTTCGAGTCCGCGCCGGGCAGCCACCTGGGACTCGTCGCGGGACCGAAGGCCAGGGACTCCACGTGGGCGCACATCGACGGCTTCCTCGACGGGGTAGTCGCGCAGACCGCCTGAGATCAGGTCAGCCCGGCCCTCGCGACGGCGCCCGCGAACAGTGCGGTGACCGCGGCGCCCATCGTCGACTGATCCACTTCCTCGGGGTCGACGGAGTGTTCGAGCACGAGGCCGGAGATGAGGGCCATCAGCGAGATGGCCGTGGTGCGGACGTCGAACGTGTCGTCGACCGCCCACTCCCGTGCGCGTTCACCGATCAGCTCGATGAGCCTTCCCCGCAGTTGCCGCCGCTCCCGCAGGTACGCCTGCGCGATCTGCGGGTCGCGTGCGGCGAGCACGCCGAATTCGAGCACCAGCAGCGACCATCCCGGCTCGCGCACCATCCACGACGCGACGGCCTCGCCGCCTTTGCCCGCGGCGTCCGAGGGGTTCATGCCGGCGATCTCGGCGAGGACCCGTCCCGCCAGTTCGAGTGAGCGCGCCGCGAAGAGTTCGGCGAACAGGTCCTGTTTCGACTCGAAGTTCGAGTAGACCGCCCCCTTGGTGAACCCGGCCCGGCGCGCCACCTCGGCGAGCCTGGCCGCGCTGAAGCCACGTTCCGCGAATTCCTCCGCCGCCGCGTCGAGGAGGCGCTGACGCACGACGTCACGACCGGGACGCGTCGTGGGCGCCCATTCGGTGTGACGACTGTCCGGTTGACGATCTCCAATCACGATACCTAGGGTATTCAATACCCACGGTATCGACAAGGATCGAGGACGCCCGATGACCATGACCGACAGCGAATCCCCCACCCCGGCTCCCGTGCACCACGACAGTCCGGTGTCGAAGTACGGCGCACCGAAGGTGATGGTCGCGCTGGTCTTCGGCGTTCTCCTCCTCCAGCTCGGCTTCATCCTCAGCTACGTGGCCGCGTTCCATCAGCCCACGCCCCGCGACATCGAGATCGGTGCCGTCGCAGCGGAGGGACTGCCCGCAGGCACGGACCAGCAGGTCGCCGACCGGCTCGATGCGATCGACGGCAGGCCGCTGCGCGCCCGTGTCGTCTCGGACACCGCGGAAGCCCGTCGACTCCTCCACGACCGCGAGATCCAGGGCGCGTTCGTCGTGAACCCTGTTGGCCCCGACACCCTGATCACGGCGAGTGCGGGCGGCAGCTCCATCTCCAGCGCGCTCGAATCGGTCTTCGCCGAGGTGGAGAACAGTCAGGGTCGCCAGTTCACGGTCCGCGACGAAATTCCGGTGGGCGCGCACGACAACCGCGGACTGTCCGGCTTCTATCTGGCGGTCGGGTGGGTGGTCGGCGGCTATCTGCTCGCGGCGGCGATCGGCCTGTTCATCGGCGCCCCGCGGACCCTGCGTCAGGCGTCCGTGCACACGGCTGTCCTGTTCGGCTACGCCGTGCTGTCCGGTGCCCTCGGCGCCCTGATCACCACTCACGTACTCGGGACGTTCGCAGGCCACTGGTTCCCGCTGTGGCTCCTCGGAACGGGTGTCGTCTTCGGCACCGCCGTGTTCACGCTGGGGTTGCGTGCCTCGATCGGCATCCTCGCGGTGCCTCTCGCGATCGCCGTTTTCGTCATTCTGGGCAATCCGAGCGCCGGCGGGGCGTTCGGTTCGAACGTCATCCCCGCCTTCTACGCGGCCATCGGACGCTGGATCACCCCGGGCGCCGGCACGGAGGGAATTCGCAGCATCGTGTACTTCGACAACGTGGGGCTGGGACAGCCCGCCGTCGCCCTCGCGCTCTACTCCGCGGTCGGGCTCGGACTGCTGTTCGGGTTCACCGTCCGGCGCCTCCGGAACCCGGAATCGACTACGCCCCGTTCCGATGTCGTGTCGGACGACGCTTCTTGATGTCGTTCCGGGGGAATGGACCTACTCTTGGTTCATGCCGACGCCCCTGCACCCCCACGCCGCGCATGTCGCCGAGACTCTGATCGCGCGAGGACACCATGGGGTGATCGTGACCCAGCCCGACTCCACCCACTCCGCGGCCGAGGCGGCGGAGTCTCTGGGGGTCGATATCGGGGCCATCACCAAGTCGCTGGTGTTCCTTCTCGACGACGACCCGATCCTGCTCCTCGTGTCGGGGGCGCACGAGGTGGATCTGGCGAACACCGGCAAACGTCTGCAGGGAAATCTGACCCAGGCGCCCCTCGACATGGTGCGGATCGCGACCGGCCAGCCGATCGGGGGTATCGCCCCGCTCGGCCATCCCACGAACCTTCCGACCTACGTCGACAACGCCCTGTCCGAGTACGCGGAACTGTGGGCGGCCGCCGGGCACCCGGACACCGTCTTCCGCACGTCGTTCTCGGAGTTGGTTCGGATCACCGCGGGCCTGGCGATCGACGTCGACTGAATCCCGGGCGGTTCACGCCCCTATAGTTGACGTCAGATCTCGTGAACGAGAGTGACGTGAGCGAGAATGACACAGTGCCCACACGGGCCGACCCGGAGAATGATTTGTCCGACAGAGCCGAGAACGCCGAAACCGTCGATGGTTCGGACCTCCCCCGCGACCCTCAACTCGCCCCCGGAATCTGCGCAGAGGATTACCGCGCAGCCCTGCGTCGTCACCCGGCGGGCGTCACCATCGTGACCCTCGACGCGGGATCCGGCCCCGTCGGCTTCACCGCATCCTCGTTCTCGTCCGTCTCACTGGACCCGCCGTTGGTGTCTTTCAACATCGCGAACACCTCGTCCAGCATCGAGGCACTCCATTCCGCGGATTCGCTGGTGATCCACCTCCTCGGCGAGCACCAGCAGCACCTGGCTCAGCGATTCTCCCGAAGCGCCGACCAGCGGTTCGCCGACGTGTCCCTCTGGGCGCGACTCGACACCGGCGAACCGGTCCTCCACGGAACTCCCAGCTGGTTGCGGGTCATCGTGGACCAGCTGATTCCCGTCGGCGATCACACACTCGTCATCGGCCTCGTCACCCGAGTCCATGCCGAGGCAGACGACGATTCCGCGTCGGCTCCCCTGCTGTATCACGAGGGCCGGTACTACCGGCCCACGCCGCTGGGTTCAGCGAACAACGGCAACTGACCTGCTCAGGACGCCAGTACCCGCTCGCGGAGGGGGAGGTCGAAGCGACGCAGTGCTTCGTCGACGGCGTCGGCGGAGGTGACGAGACCTCGCTCCTCCAGCCACGGGAGGGTGCCGTCGACGAGCTGCTCCAGAACCCTGGGCAGCGACAGCGGCAGCAGGGTCACACCGTCGGCGACGCCGGCCGCCTGGATGTCGGCGATGAGCCCGGCAAGGCCGACCGGAGTTCCGATGTACTGCAACGACAACGGAGCACGCGGTGTCTCCAGCGCGCTGTCGAGGAGGGCCAGCTCCTTACGCGCGGCGCGGGCCTCTCCGGCGATGAGCACCTCGAGGTCCACCAGGACGGTGACGCCGTCGGGGTCGCGACCGTCGGCGACGAGTTCGGCGCGGATCCGCGCCCGTTCCTGCTGCGCCTCACGCAGATCGGACGCCCGGATACGGACGACGTTCGGCGGGAACGACGTGAGGTCGAGCTGATCCGTCGAGTCGGCGGTCAGGTCCACCCAGTAGTCCGCGCCGTTGATCGGCCGCGTGCCTGCGGCACCCTCGGCCGCCGGGTGGTGGCCCGATCCGGTCAGTTCGACGGCGACGCGAAGGGGACGGGAAGCGAAGACATTGTCTCGAGACATTGGGGTTCCTCGGGAATGACGTGTGAATGAAACGGAGCTGGAAGACCGGTCAGCTCGAACACATACCCGAGGCGGTTCGGCACAGATCGACATGCCGACGGCACCAGTGAGCAATCATTGTGCTCCCAGCCTGCGATGCCATGCGGTCATACTAGCGCGTCCCGCGAAAAACGAGTCTCCGGCACCGGATTCCACTGGCCGCTCTCCTTGGCGTAGGTCCAGTTCCGGCGCCCCGCCACCAGGGTGCGCACCGCGTCGACCAGCCGATCCACGTCCTCGGAGCAGCTTCCGAGACCCACACTCACGCGCACGGCGCCGTCGGGCCGGCCGAGGCGTCCCAGCAGCGGATGGGCGCAGAAACGCCCGTCGCGAACTCCGATTCCGTGCTCGGCGGACAGGTAGGCGGCGATCTCTCCCGGCTCGAACCCGTCGATCGTGAACGTCACGATCCCCACGGTGTCGGGCGCGTCCGACCACAGCCGCAGGAACTCCAGGCCGTCGACGGAGCCGAGGCCGTCGAGGAGCCGGCCGGTGAGCGCCGCCTCGTGTTCGGCCACCGTGCCGAAGTCCAGCTCGGACAGCGCATCGCACGCGGCGGCGAGCGCCGCCGCGCCGAGCACGTTGGGCGACCCCGCCTCGTGCCGGGCGGGGGCGGGCGCCCACTGGGTGGATTCGACGGTCACGTTCCGGACCGCTCCGCCGCCTGCGAGGTAGGGCTCGGCGGCGTCGAGCCAGTCCCGGCGGCCCACCAGCACGCCGGAGCCGAAGGGGGCATACAGCTTGTGCCCGGAGAAGGCGAGGTAGTCGACACCCCACTCCTCGATGTCGATGCGTCGGTGCGGTGCGAGCTGAGCGGCGTCGACGAGAATCCGTGCGCCGCAACGATGCGCCACCTCGGCGAGGGCGGCGATCGGCAGCACCTCGCCGGTCACGTTGGACGCTCCCGTCACCGCGAGCAGGGCGGTGGGCTTGGAGCACAGTTCGGCGACGAGCAGGCGGACGGTCTCGTCCAGCGTGTCCGCCGCCCTCACGACACGAGAGTTCTTCCACGGCAGCAGGTTCGCGTGGTGCTCGATGTCGAGGACCACGGTGCTGCCGGGGACACAGCCGGCGAGCAGATTCAACGAGTCGGTCGTGTTCCGGGTGAAGACCACCACCTGGTCCTCGCCGGCTCCGACGAACCGGGCGACCGAGTCGCGGGCCTTCTCGTAGCACTCGGTCGACACCCGCGACGCGTAGCCGGCGCCGCGGTGCACGCTGGAGTACGTCGGAAGCAGTGCCCCGATTCGGTCGGTCACCTGCGCCAACGCCGGCGCACTGGCGGCGTAGTCGAAGTTGACGTAGGTGCAGTCACCGCCCTGAACGAGCGGAACCCGCAGGTCGGAGCCCGAAACTTGAGCCAGGGGGGCAACACACACGTCAGCGGTCAATACAGCAGTCATCACGACATCCCTAGTAGTCAGGGACTCGTCGCAGGGTCGGTGCCCTCTCGGAGTCCGCGCTTGCCGGATCCGGTATGGACCTCAGCCTGGTCGTCACCCGGAGCACCCCGCCGCGGTGGAGGGTTGCCGACCAGCTAGCCGGGGCTTGACGCTGGTACTCGTGACCTGTTTCGAAGATTGCAGGATCGACGCGCAGTTGTCAACCCGAAACCCGGGAGTCCGGGATCCGCGCCCGTGAACTCGCGTCAGTTGGGGGTCGCCGCGCGGAGCGGGGCGAGCTGATGTGCAATCGGGTTGAGGGCCAACCTGTTCGGGTCCTTCTTGGGTGTGCAGTCCCACGGCCGCACGGCGGCGGGGTCGCCGAACACGATCCGGTTCGCGCTGCGGACGCCGAGACTGCCCTGCGGAGCCGCACAGGACGCGGCGGTGTTCTGCGGGAAGCCCGGTCGTCGTAGCGCAAACTTCGCACCGCCATCGGTGGTGCACGTCGCTCGCAGGTCTTGACTGAATTTTCAGTTTGGAATATCTTCGGTACCCAACAGGACGTGATGACGGTCACCTCCGCCCCCAGAATGTGAGGTCCGCAGTGTCCACGAATCTCGACCCGGCGACGCCCCTCGACGACACCGCCCCCTCCCCGCCGGAGGACCGCTTCGGACACGTCGAAACGATCGGCGTGGAGTACATCCCCGAATCGGAGCGCGATTCGCGACCGCTCAACATGCTCGCCGTGTTCTTCGGCGGCAACCTGGCGTTCTCGGTGATCGTGTTCGGCTGGCTCCCCATCACGTTCGGGCTCGGGTTCGGCAGCGCGGTCGCGGCCAGCGCGGTCGGCATCGGCCTCGGCACGCTCCTCATCGCTCCCCTGTCACTCCTGGGTCCGCGCACCGGCACGAACAACACCGTGTCGAGTGGTGCGCATTTCGGAGTGAGCGGACGGATGATCGGATCCGGTCTCACGCTGCTCTTCGCCCTCGCGTACGCCGCGATCGCGGTCTGGACCTCGGGTGACGCGCTGATTGCCGCCGCCCACCGCCTGCTCGGCACCCCGGTCGACAACGGCATGCTCGCGCTCGGCTACGGCATCATCGCCGCCGAGATCGTGGCCGTCGCGCTGTTCGGCCACGGCACGGTGGTCGCGCTCCAGAAGTTCGTGCTGCCCGTCGTCGCCGCGCTGCTCCTGCTCGGTGTCTTCGCATTCGGTGGTCGCTTCGACGGCGGCGCGGGCGGCGGCGACTATCTCCTCGGCGGATTCTGGCCCACCTGGATTCTGGCCGTGGTCCTCGCCGTCGGCGGTCCGTTGTCGTACGCCCCGACGCTCGGCGACTACAGCAGGCGGATCTCCCGGGTGCGGTTCAGCGACCGTTCGATCGTCGCGGCCACCATGGCCGGCATCTTCTTCGGACTGTTCCTGACCGCGGCGTTCGGGTCGTTCACCGCCTCGACGTTCACCACGCTCAGCGCCTCCTACGTTGCCGACCTGGTGGCGGAGGCGCCCGGTTGGTACGTGCTGCCGATCGTCCTCGTCGCCCTCGCGGGCGGACTCGGGCAGGGCGTCCTCAACGTCTACGCCAGCGGCCTCGACCTGGAAGCGCTGATCCCCCGGTTGCGCCGCGTCCACACCACGCTGATCACGTCGGCGCTCGCGGTGGCCCTGCTCTACATCGGCGTCTTCGTCGTCGACGCCGTCGATTCGATCACCGCGATGACCCTGGTGCTCAACGGTTTCGCCGCGCCGTGGGTGGCGATCAACGTCGCCGGCTTCCTGATTGCGCGGCGAGGGCAGTACGACGCGGTCGACCTCCAGGTCTTCAACCTGGGCCGCAAGGGTGGGCGGTACTGGTTCACCGGCGGCTGGAACCTGCGCGCCGTCGTCCCGTGGGCGGCCGGGTCGGTGTTCGGCATCCTCGCCGTCGACACGTCGCTGTACTCCGGGCCCCTTGCCGACATCGCGCACGGTGTCGATGTCAGTCTTGTCGGATCGTCGGCCATCGCCGTGGCCGGCTACCTCGTCGCGCTGCGACTGTGGCCCGAACACGTGGCCCCGGTCGAGGCGCCGACGTCCTAGGACGACACGAACCGAAGGAGATTTACCGATGAGCGAGCGACGCGATGCGATTCTGAAGGCCAGCGCGACGGCCATTGCCCAACGAGGTATCCGCGGGCTTCGCGTCAACGATGTCGCCGAGGTCGCGGGCGTGTCGCCGGGCCTGCTGTACTACCACTTCAAGGATCGTATCGGCCTCCTCGAGGCCGCCCTGAACTACATCAACGACCGTGCGCGCGCCTACCGCAGCGAGGGTGAGGGATCGAGCGACTCCGCCCGCGACCGCCTCACCCGCTCTCTCCTCGGGGAAATTCAGGATCGCCCCGAGGTGCTGGAGAACTCGTTGGCCTGGAACGAGTTACGCGCCGCCGCCGTGTACGAGGTGGCACTGCGGGAGCCGCTCGCCCGCACCACCGCGGCCTGGGTCGCCGAGATCGCCGACGCGATCGGGCAGGCGCAGGCGACCGGAGAGATCTCCCCCTCGCTCGACCCCCAGCGCACCGCGGTCACGATGACCGCCCTCGTCGAGGGACTGTCCGGGCGGTGGCTCTGCAAGGAGATCACCACCGAGGACGCCCACGCCCACCTGCTCGGCGCGATCGACGTCGTGATGTCCGAACCCACCCACCCCACTGCCGACACCCCCGTCACATCCACACCGAAGGAAGAACCATGACCATCCGCACGATCACCGCACTGCCCGCACCGTCCTCACCGGCGCGCTTCACCGAATCCGCCCGCACGCCGCTGCGGGTCGGGCTGGTGCAGCACCGCTGGCGTCCCGATGCGGACGCATTGCGCACCGCGTTGACCGACGCGATCGGCGAGGCGGCCGCACTCGGCGCCGCGGTGGTGTTCCTGCCGGAACTCACGCTGTCGAAGTACCCCGCCGACACCCGCGCGACCGGGACCCCCGGCCGCGACGCCGAGGAGCTCATGACCGGGCCGACGTACCGTTTCGCGGCGGCCGCCGCTGCCCGGCACGGGGTCTGCGTCCACGCCTCCCTCTACGAACGAGCCGACGCCCCGGACGGTCTCGGTTTCAACACCGCCATCCTCGTCGCCCCGTCCGGCGAACTGCTCTCCCGGACCCGCAAGCTGCACATCCCCGTCAGCGCCGGCTACTACGAGGACACCTACTTCCGCGGCGGTCCCGCCGACGACGCCTACCCCGTCTACCGCCCGGCCGAACTGCACGGTGCCGCCATCGGATTGCCGACGTGCTGGGACGAATGGTTCCCCGAAGTCGCGCGGATGTATTCGCTCGGCGGCGCCGAAATCCTGGTCTACCCCACCGCGATCGGATCGGAGCCGAGCGTCCCGTCCTTCGACACCCAGCCGATCTGGCAGCACGTGATCGTCGGAAATGGCATCACCAGTGGCACATTCATGGTGGTCCCGAACCGCTGCGGCAACGAGGGGGGCATCGACTTCTACGGTTCCTCGTTCATCTCCGACCCCTACGGCCGCGTGCTGGTGTCGGCGCCCCGCGACGACGAGGCGGTCCTGGTGGCCGATCTCGACCTCGATCAGCGCAAGGACTGGCTCGACCTCTTCCCGTTCCTGACCACCCGCCGGCCGGACACGTACACCCGGCTGACGGATCCCGTGGACCACGAGCACCCCTACGGACTTCCGGCGACGCTAACCGCCGCGGAGACCCGGTCATGACCTGGCGGATGCCGAGCGAGACCGAACCGCAGGACCGGGTGTGGATGGCGTTCCCGCCCGTCGGGGCCTCGATGACCGCGACCGCGGACGACGCGCACGAGGCGCGGACCGCGTGGACGGCCGTCGCCCACACGATCGCCGAATTCGAACCGGTCACCATGGTCATCGATCCGGCGGACCGGACCGTCGCCCGGCAATACCTGTCCTCCGACATCGACGTGGTCGAGGCTCCCCTCGACGACGCCTGGATGCGCGACATCGGACCCACGTTCGTCCTCGACGAGAACGACCGTCTCGGTGCCGTCGACTGGACGTTCAACGGCTGGGGACAACAGGAGTGGGCCACCTGGGGTCGCGACCGGTCGATCGCCTCGGCTGTCACCCGGTGGTCCGGTGCGGAGCCGGTCCCGTCGTCGATGGTCAACGAGGGCGGCGGGATGCAGGTCGACGGTCGCGGCACCGTGCTCGTCACCGAGACCGTGCAACTCGACCCGCTGCGCAACCCCGGCCTGGACGCGGCGGGAGTCGAGGCGGAGCTCGCGCGCACGATCGGTGCCGAGCACGTCGTCTGGCTCCCTCGCGGCCTGACGCGGGATTCCGAGAAATTCGGCACCAAGGGGCACGTGGACATCGTCGCGGCGCTGCCCGCACCCGGGGTGGCTCTGGTGCACTCCCAGCGCGACCGATCCCACCCCGACCACGAGGTGACCGCCGAGATCCTGAAGGTGATGTCCGACAGCTGTGACCGTTCCGGTACGCCGTGGCGGATCGTCGAGGTGCCCGCCCCGACGGTCCTGCGTGACGAGGAGGGCTGGGTCGACTACAGCTACATCAATCATCTCGTCGTCAACGGCGGCGTCATCGCGTGCGGCTTCGACGACCCCCACGACGCCCTCGCCCGCGACATCCTGTCTAGCGTCTACCCAGGTCGCCGCGTCGTCACGGTCGATGCCCGGCAGATCTTCGCTCGGGGCGGCGGCATCCACTGCATCACCCAGCACCAGCCTCGCGGGCGGATCTAGCGGGCACTGTTCTCGCTGTCCACCTCCGCGAGCCGCCTCACCAGGAATCGCCGGGTCGGTTCGTTCGCCGCCAGGCCGATCGCGGCGCGGTACTCCGCGCTCGCCTCCGCCGGCCTGCCCGCTCGGCGCAGCAGGTCGGCGCGGGTCGCGTGCATGGTGTGCGTCCGCGCCAGCCTCGACTCCCCGGCGAGCGCGTCCAACTCGGCGAGGCCGGCGTCGGGGCCGTCACGGAAGCTCACTGCGACAGCACGATTGAGGCGGACAGCGGGCGAGTCACCGTACGTGGCGAGTTCGTCGTATCCGGCGACGACGGTGTTCCACTCGGTGGCCGCCCAGTTCGGCGCGGTCGCGTGGGCGGCCGCGATCGTGGCCTGCGCGCCGTACGGACCGCCTCCCCTGCGCCGTGCGGCCCGCAGGCACACGACGCCTTCCTCGATCTTCGCCCGGTCCCAGCGCCGACGGTCCTGGTCCTCGAGGGGGACGAGATCACCCGCGCCGTCCGTTCGCTGGGCGCGCCTGCTGTCGTGAAACAGCATGAGCGCCATCAGCGCCCACGCCTCACCCTCGTCGGGCATCAGCTCGCACAGCAAGCGGCCGATCCGCAGCGCCTCCTCGCAGAGTTCGTCCCGGATCGCGGTGTCGCCCGACGTCGCCGAATAGCCCTCGGTGAACACCAGATAGATGCAGGCGAGCACCTGCGGGGTGCGCTCGGGCAGCAGATGGTCGGGCGGAACCCGGAACGGGATACCGGCCGTCCGGATCTTCGACTTCGCGCGGCTGAGCCGTTGGGAAACGGTCGGTTCCGGGACGAGGAACAACCGGGCGATCTCCGCCGGCCTCAGCCCGGCCACCAGACGGAGAGTCAACGCGACCTGCGACTCCGGAGACAGCGCGGGGTGGCAGCACGTGAACATGAGCCGCAACTGGTCGTCCCGCACCGGCCACACCTCTTCCTCGTCCGGAGGCGGAACGAGCCGCGCCGCATCATGCTCCTTGTCGCCGCGCAACGACTCCCGACGCAACCGGTCCAGTGCCCGGTTGCGGGCGACGGTCGTGATCCAGGCTCCCGGGTTCTTCGGCATCCCCGCCCCCGGCCAGCTGCGGATCGCTTCGGCGAACGCCTCCTGCACCGCGTCTTCCGCGAGGGACAGATCGCCGACCATCCGAGCCACGGTGGCCAGCGCCCGACCGGACTCCTCCCGGAAGACGCGGCTCAGCGTGTCGCCGTCCATTACTCGGCGAAGGCGACGATCTGCCGGAGTTCGATGCAGCCTTTCGGCGACACCGGGATCTTCGCCGACAACGCGATCGCGCTCTCCCGGTCGTCGGCTGCGAGCACGTACAGGCCGTTCGCGACCTCGGCGGTTTCGGCGAAGGGGCCGTCGGTGAGAAGAAGTTCCCCGTCGCGGACGCGGATCGTCGTCGCGGAGTCCGGCGGATACAGGGCTCCGCCACCACGCACCGCGGACCCGGCGAGGCGACCGAACTTCTCGTGCTCGGCCATCCCCTCGTCCCACTGGGGTGTTCCCGGTGACACCGCCGCCGCCACCGGTTCGCGGAGCAGCGCCATCCAGCAGCCTTTTTGATCGGTCACGGGCATCCACTCGAACATCGGCCACAACTCGATGATCGCCTCGGGGATGTGCCGCGCGACATTCAGCACCTCGTCCAGGTCCGGTCCCTCGAGAACGTAGAAGCCGCCGATCACCTCCGCGGTCTCCGCGAACGGACCGTCCGTGATCAGCGCGCGGCCGCCCTCGTTCCGGATGGTCGCCGCCTCCGCGCTCGGATACAAGGCACCACCTCCGACGATCGCGGAGCCCGCTCTCTCCGTGAACGCCTGGTGGCGCGCAACGGCCACCGCGAACTCCGGACTGTCCGGTGCCCATTCGGTGGCGTTCTTCTCGTCGGCCAGCAATGCCAGGTAGTACATGAGGTCATCCTTCCTCGAAAAGAAGGAACTCGGGTGCTCCTTCTGACCAGACGACGAAGAAGCGGGGGAAACTTCGACATGTGAGATTAGAGAAGTGGCAACTGCGGGTGAAGAATGGTCGAAGAAGCTTTGCCAACCACCAACTGTTCACCATCTGGCCACTTGATCGTGAGATAACGAGCCGTACGCACCACCACCCGCTCAGAGAAGGAATTCTGGATTGTCTCTCCAGTCGCCGACGGATTCGGACCTGTCGCTCCGTATACCCCGGGAATTCCTCCGCCGTGAATTCGCACCGGCGCCGCGCACCCTCGTCGACATCCTGGTCGCGACGGCCGAGGCGAACCCCGAAGCCCCGGCGATCGACGACGGCTCGACGTCGCTGACCTACCAGGAACTGCTCGAGGAGATCCGGCAGACCGCGGAGGTCCTGGCCGAATCGGGAGTCGGGGCCGGCGATCGCGTCGGAATCCGTATGCCCTCCGGGTCCTGCTCGCTCTACGTCGCCATCCTGGCGACGCTCGCCGTCGGCGCCGCCTACGTGCCGGTCGACGCGGACGACCCCGAGGAACGCGCCGAACTCGTGTTCGGTGAGGCGCAGGTCCGGTGCGTGGTGACCGGCACCGGGATCACCGCGGGCACGGCGCCGGCCAGGGCCGAGTCACCGAGCGCCCGCCCGCCGACCGTCGACGACGACGCCTGGATCATCTTCACCTCCGGATCCACCGGCACCCCGAAGGGTGTCGCGGTGAACCATCGCAACGCGGCGGCGTTCGTGGATGCCGAAGCCCGGATGTTCCTGCAGGAAGACCCGATCCGGCCCGGAGACCGGGTACTGGCCGGGCTGTCGGTCGCGTTCGACGCGTCCTGCGAGGAGATGTGGCTCGCGTGGCGTCACGGCGCCTGCCTCGTGCCCGCGCCCCGGTCCCTGGTGCGCAGCGGCATGGACCTCGGCCCGTGGCTCGTCGCACGCGACGTCAGCATCGTCTCGACGGTGCCGACCCTGGCATCGCTGTGGCCGGCCGAGGCCCTCGAGGCCGTGCGCCTGCTGATCTTCGGCGGCGAGGCCTGCCCACCCGAATTGGCGGAGCGGCTCGCCGTCGACGGACGCGAGGTGTGGAACACGTACGGCCCCACCGAGGCGACCGTCGTGGCCTGCGGCGCGCGGATGGACGGCAGGAGTCCGGTCAGCATCGGTCTCCCGCTGGACGGCTGGGACCTCGCGGTGGTCGACGGATCCGGTGAACCCGTACCCGAGGGCGAGGTCGGCGAACTGGTCATCGGCGGTGTCGGTCTGGCCCGCTACCTCGACCCCGACAAGGATGCCGAGAAGTACGCGCCGATGCCGACACTCGGCTGGGATCGCGCCTACCGCAGCGGCGACCTCGTCCGCCTCGACCGCCGCGGACTCCTGTTCCAGGGTCGCGCCGACGATCAGGTGAAACTCGGTGGCAGGCGGATCGAACTGGGTGAGGTCGACAACGCCCTGCAGAACCTTCCCGGCGTCGGCGGTGCGGCCGCGGCCGTGCGCAGGACCGGTGCCGGTCACCAGATCCTCGTCGGCTATCTGGCCAGCACCAACCCCGAATTCGACCTCAAGGCGGCGCACGCGGCGCTCACCGAGCAGCTGCCGGCGGCGCTGGTTCCCCGGCTGGTGCGGGTCGACGAACTCCCCACCCGCACGTCCGGCAAAGTCGACCGGAACGCCCTGCCCTGGCCCCCGCCGGGTGTCGACGACGCCGCGGAGAAACTGGGGCTCGAGGGCACGCAGGCCTGGGTCGCCGGGCTGTGGACGGCGATTCTCGGCGCCGAGATCACGGGCTCCGACGACGACTTCTTCGAGCTCGGCGGCGGATCCCTCTCGGCAGCCCAGCTGGTCACGGCACTGCGCGAACGGTTCCCCGAAGTGACGGTCGCGCAGCTCTACGACCATCCGCGGCTCGGTTCGCTCGCGGAATACCTCGACGAGCTGGCGCCGATCGACGCCGCCGAACCCCGCATCGTCACGCCGACTCCGCGTCGAAGCCAGCTCGCGCAGATCGCGGCCACGGTTCCGCTCACCACACTCACGGGCCTGCAGTGGGTCACGTGGCTGGCCATCGCGAACAACGTCTTCTCGTGGTTCACGACGGTGTCGTGGGCTCCCACGGTGTCGTGGTGGTGGATTCTGCTCGCGTTCCTCGCGTTCATCAGCCCGGTCGGCCGGATGGCGATCTCGGTGATCGGTTCACGGATCCTGCTGCGCGGACTCGAACCGGGAACGTATCCCCGAGGCGGCAGCGAGCACCTGCGACTGTGGGTCGCGCTGCGCCTGACGGAGGCCAGCGGCGCCGCGAACCTGTCCGGCGCGCCGTGGATGCTCTACTACGCGCGGGCGCTCGGCGCCAAGGTCGGCAAGGGAGTCGACCTGCACACGCTCCCGCCGGTCACCGGCATGCTCGAACTCGGCGACGGTTGCTCCGTGGAACCCGAGGTCGATCTGTCCGGGCACTGGGTCGACGGAGACGTTGTCCACATCGGTGCGATCAAGATCGGTCCGGGTGCGTCGGTGGGTGCCCGGTCCACGCTGGTTCCCGGCGCCACCATCGGGCGCAACGCCGAAGTCGAGGCCGGTTCCGCCGTCTTCGGACGTGTGAAGGCCAATCAGCACTGGGCCGGTTCACCGGCGGTCAAGGTCGGCAAGGCCGTCCACCCGTGGCCGGAGGAGACCCCGCGTCGCGCGTCCTACTGGGTGCCGATCTTCGGCGTGACGTCGATGCTCATCGCCGGACTGCCGATCTTCGCCCTCGTCGCCGGCATCGTGGTCATCGGGTGGTGGATCCGCGACGCCGGCACGATCGGGTCCGCCGTACTTCAGTCGCTGGTGATCTTGCCCGCCGCGACGCTCGTCAGCCTCGCCGTGTTCGCCGTCCTCACCGTCGTGTCCGTCCGGTTGCTGTCCATCGCGCTGCGCGAGGGGTACCACCCGGTTCGTAGTCGCATCGGCTGGCAGGTGTGGGCCACCGAACGACTCATGGACTCCGCCCGCACCTTCCTGTTCCCGCTGTACGCGAGCCTGCTGACGCCGGGATGGCTGCGGTTGCTCGGCGCTCGGATCGGCAAGAACGTGGAAGCGTCGACCGTCCTCATGCTGCCGAAGTTCACCACCGTGGCGGACGGCGCGTTCCTCGCCGACGACACGATGATCGCGAGTTACGAACTCGGCGGCGGCTGGATGCACATCGAACACGCGAAGGTCGGCAAGCGCGCCTTCCTCGGCAACTCCGGGATGACCGGTCCCGGCCGGCGGGTCCCGAAGAACGGTCTCGTCGCGGTGCTCTCGGCCACGCCGTCGAAGGCGAAATCCGGTTCGTCCTGGCTGGGCAGTCCCCCCGTCCGCCTCCGTAGGGCGCCGGGCGACACCGACGCGTCCCGCACGTTCCGTCCCCCGGTCCGGCTCAAGGTCGCGCGCGCGTTCGTGGAGACGTGCCGCCTCATCCCGGTGATGGTGACGTTCGGAATCGGCCTCGGCGTGCTGTTCGCGCTGCAGGCGATGGCCGACCGCGTCGGCTTCTGGCTCGCGGCGCTGGCCAGTGGAATCGTCCTCCTCGTCGCGGGCGCGGTCGCCGGGCTGATCTCCGTGATCGCGAAGTGGCTGGTGGTGGGTCGGATCGGGAAGATCGAGCACCCGTTGTGGAGTTCGTTCGTGTGGCGGAACGAGGTGTCGGATGCCTTCGTGGAGACCGTCGCCGCGCCCTGGTTCGCCCGTGCCGCCACCGGCACTGCCGTGCTCAACGTCTGGTTGAGGGGCCTCGGCGCCACCATCGGCAAGGGTGTGTGGTGTGAGACCTATTGGCTCCCCGAGGCGGATCTCGTGACGCTGGGCGACGGCGCGACCGTGGAACGGGGGTGTGTCGTGCAGACTCACCTGTTCCATGATCGGATCATGTCCATGGACACCGTCATCCTCGGAGCGGGCGCCACCCTCGGCCCGCATTGTGTCGCGCTGCCCGCCGCCCGGATCGGCGAAGGCGCCACGGTCGGTCCGGCCTCACTCGTCATGCGCGGCGACACGGTGCCGCCGTCCACGCGATGGCAGGGCAACCCGATCGCCCCGTGGCCGGCGACGTGAAGCTCGACAAGGGGATCGACGAGCCGGTCGATCCGTACCTCCCCCAGAACGGCAACCGCGGGTACCGGGTGTCCCGGTACGAACTCGACCTCACCTACAAGGTCCACAGCAACCGGCTGGCAGGCAAGGCCACGATCACGGCGGTCACCACCGAGGCCCGTACGCGGTTCGCGCTGGATCTGGCGTCCAACCTGCACGTCACGAAGGTCGCGACCAACGGTTCCCGCAACACGAAGTGGCTGCACCGGAACGGCAAGCTGATCGTCACGCCTGCCCAGACGATCCCGGCAGGCGGCGCCCTGGTGCTCACCGTCCAGTACGGCGGTACCCCGAAACCGATCCGCAGCGTGTGGGGCGAGGTCGGCTGGGAGGAACTGTCCGAGGGCGCACTCGTCGCCAGTCAGCCCAATGGGGCCGCGTCCTGGTTCCCCTGCGACGACCACCCGAGTTCGAAGGCCAGTTACCGCATCTCGATCACGACCGATTCGCCGTACTACACGGTGGCCAACGGTGCACTGGTCAGCAAGCAGACTCGGGCGAGCCAGACGACCTGGGTGTACGAGCAGACCGAGCCGATGGCGAGTTATCTGGCCACCATCCAGATCGGACCGTACGAACGCCGGAGCTTCGCGTCGGGCGGTGTTCCGATGTTCGCCGTCCACCCGCCGCGACTGCGTGCGTCGTTCGACGTGGACTTCGGCAGGCAGCCTCAGATGATGGACGTGTTCGGCCGGTTGTTCGGCCCCTACCCGTTCGCCGACTACACGGTGGTCGTCACGGACGACGAGTTGGAGATCCCGCTCGAGGCGCAGGGACTGTCGATCTTCGGCGCCAATCACTGCACCGGCCGGCGCTGGTCCGAACGGCTGGTGGCGCACGAGCTCGCCCACCAGTGGTTCGGCAACAGCCTGACACTCGGCCAGTGGCGGGACATCTGGCTGCACGAGGGCTTCGCCTGTTACGCGGAGTGGATCTGGTCGGAGAACTCCGGTGGGCCTTCGGCGCACCGACTCGCAGTCCAGGCGCATCAGGGCCTGGCCCGGAAACCGCAGGATCTGGTGATCGCCGATCCGGGGCCGCAGTTGATGTTCGACGACCGCGTCTACAAGCGCGGCGCGCTCACGCTCCATGCATTACGACGCCGGCTCGGCGACGACAAGTTCTTCGCGTTGCTGCGGCAGTGGACTCTGGCTCATCGTCACTCCACGGTCACGAGTGAGCAGTTCACCGACCTGGCAACCCATTACACCGACGAACCGCTGCGCCGGCTCTGGGATTCCTGGCTCGGGGAGAAGACCCTGCCACCGATGTGAGCTGCGGTCACTCCGAGTTCGGCAGGTGCGCGCGCCACTTCGTGAGTGCGAGCGCAAGACAGCCGGCGGCCGCGATCGCGCCGAAGACGAACATCCGCGGATACGTCACCGCTGGGAACGTCTCGGACAGGTAGGCCATCACGGCGGGCGTCCCGAATCCCAGATACGTGAGCGAGTAGAAGACGGCGGTCAGTCCGGCGAGGTCGTCCGGTCCCGCTATCCGCTGAATCTCCTGCAGTCCCGACACCATGGCCATGCCGTATCCGCAGCCGAGCACGACGGCCGCGGCGAGCGCGAGCGGAACGGTCAGGGCCGACGCGGCGACGGCGGCGACGCCCATTCCGGCGAGGACGACGACCAGCGACACCACGACGGCACGCGCGTTGCGGGGAGTGTCGATCTTGCGGCCGAGTGCCTGGATCGCGAATCCTGCCCCGAGGCCGACCATGCACATGAGCGCCGAGAACGCGAGCGGCAGCCCACCGGTGTTCCCGGACATCAGCGACGGCAGCACCGCGTAGGCGGCGGCCGCCGTACCGAACACCCACGGTGCGAGCGGCGCGATCACGAAGAGGAACCGCTTGTGGGCGGCGGACGGGATCGCGAGATCGCGGGCGAGCGACACCCGTTCGGAGGCCGGCTGGGCGGCGCGGGTCTCGGGTGCCCGCCACAGTGCGACGGAAGCGGCGACGGCGATCGCGCTGTGCACGACGTAGGACAGGACACTCGGCAGTGGCGCCCACTGCGCGAGGACGCCGGCGACACCCGCGCCGAGGCCGAATCCGCCGGTCAGGCTCATCGCCGCCCGACGCGCACCGGCACCGTCCGTGGCCGCGGGATCCCACGGCGCGGTCGACAGTTCCTTCACCCAGCTGCCACCGACGGCCATGCCGAGGCCGAGCGCAACACCGCACAGGACGCGGCCGACGATGAGCATCGCGGAGGAGTCGGCGCCGAGGGCCAGGAGCGCGGAGCCGGCGACCGTCAGGAGCGGTGCCGGGAGCAGGATCGGCCGCCTGCCGAGTCGGTCGGAGAGTGGTCCGCCGAGGAGGAGGGCGGGCACGATCCCGAGAACGTAGGCGAACAGGAACAGATCGACGGTGACCGGTGCGAAACCGTGATCGGCGCGGTACATGCCGAGGAGCGGCGTGAACTCGTTGCCGCCCCACGCCACCGCGAACATGGTCGCGGCCACCAACAGCCAGACGCGCGGCGACGCGAGGGCCTCCGGCACCTTCATCGGGGATTCGCGGACAACGGTCATCGCGCAACTCCTCTCGGGTTGAGGGCGTGGACCTGGCGCATGTGGACGAGCACCGCGGCGTCGAACCCGGCGGAGTCACCCGCCTCGACGAGTTCGGTCAGCTGCTCGTGGTCGGCAATGATCCTGGGCAGCTGTCCCGGATCACGGGTGATCGAGTGTGCCGTCATGCGGCGCTGACGCTCTCGGATGCTGGAGTAGAACGTCGCGAGCAGCGGGTTGTCGCCCGCCTCGACGATCATCCGATGGAAGTCGGCGTCTGCGGCGCTGAAGGCGGCGACGTCGCCGCGCTCGGCGATCTCCCGCTGCTCCACGAGGTTCTCACGCAGGCGGGCGACGAGGAGTTCGCGGGCGTGTGGCTGATCGGCCAGCACCCGGACGCTGTGCGTCTCGACGAGTTGGCGGGCGTCGACCACGTGTTCGGCCTCGCCGTCCGCGACGGGGACGACGAGTGCGCCCCGCTTCGGGTACAGCCGCATCCAGCCCTCGGCCTCGAGTCGGAGGAAGGCTTCGCGCACGGGGGTGCGGCTGAGCCCCATGCGTCCGGCGATCTCGCCCTCGCTGATCAGCTCACCGCCGGGCAGACCGCCCGACAGGATGAGCTCCTTGACCTCGCGATAGGCCTGCTCCGCGGCGGAATACAACATAGACACAAGATGTATTTATACTCCGGAGCCGGACGCGGGTCTATGCACGGACAGCCACTGTGAGCTCTATCTCCACGGGTGCGCCGGACGGCAGGGCGTACACGCCGATCGCGCTGCGCACCGGCAGCGCGTCGACACCGAGGCATTCGACCAGCACGTCGGACGCGCCGTCGGCCACCGCGGACAGCTCCCGGAAGTCGCGCGTGCACGCGACGAAGACGCTCATGCGCAGGCACCGGGAGATGGCCGCCGTGCCGCCGACGGCCGCGGCGACGGCGGCGATCGCGTTTCTCGCCGCCAGTCCGGCCGCCTCCCGGGCGCGCGGGATGTCCAGGTCCCGTCCGACGATGCCGGTAACCGTCAGCACACCGTCGCGGCGTGGCGTCATCCCGGCGCTGTACGCGATCCCGTCGTGCACGACGGCGGAAATGTAGCGGCCCTGGGGTCGCGGGGCGGTGGCGACGGATTCCTGCTCAGACACCGAGTGCTATTCCTTCCTGGCGGGGGTCGGCGGCACCGGACAGCAGGCCGCGCGCTGCATCGAGGGAGATGATCTGAGCGCTACCACCGGCGGCCCACGGACCCTGCAGTGCGATGTCGTGACCCAGGCGCTCCAACTCGGCGCGCACCTCCTCCGGAATGCGGGACTCGCACCGCAGTTCCGCCGGGCGACCGACCACATCGGCGTCGCTTCCGGGGAAGACCGTGAAGCGGGGTGCCGCGACGGCCTCCGCCGGGTCGAGCCCGTGATCGAGCAGGTGCGAGATCAGTTGCATGTTCCATTGCACCTGCCCGTCCCCGCCCGGGGTGTTTCCGACGTGCAGGAGATTCCCCGACGTATCGGTGATCACCCAGGCGTTGAGGGTGTGCAGCGGTTTCCGTCGCGGCGCCGCGGCGTTGGGATGTCCCGGGATCAGATAGGCCCCGCGGCCGTATCGGTTGTTCAGCACCACTCCGGTTCCGGGGACCGTCATCTTGGCGCCGAACGTGAAGGCGAGCGAGTGGATGAAACTGACGGCACGGCCGTCGGAGTCCACCGCGACGGTCGAGGTGGTGTCTCCGGCACTCACGCTGAAGGCGCCCGACGACGCCCGGTTGCTGTCCAGCCGGTCCCGCGCCGCCCCGACCGCGGCCGGCTCGAGTACGGCCTTCCACTCGTCGTTGCCGGCGCCGCAGGTCGCGAACCGATCCTCGAAGGCCAGGCGGGCCGCTCGGGCCATGCGATCGACGGCCGGAGCGGTGAGCCACGGGGAGAAGCCGACGACACCGTCGTTCAGCGCCGCCTGCTGGAGCACCATCCACCCGGGAGTGGGCAGCGGTGTCTGATGAATGACCGCACCGGCGTAGTGCCCGCTGATCGCGATCTCCGATCGCACGTCGGCGCCTGCCGCCCACTCGTCCCCGCCGAACGGCGCCCCGCCGGCGCGGAGCGCCTCGACAGCCTGCTGGGCGAACCGGCCGCTGTAGAAACCGTGCACGTCGCGCGCCAGTGCACGGATGGTCCGGGCCAGATCGCGCTGCGGCAGCAACTCCCCGACCTGCGGCAACCGGCCGTCCGGGAGGTACACCGCACGCAGTCCGGGGTCGGCGGCGATCGCGGTCTGGGCTTCTCGCACGTCGTCCCGAGTCTTGGCCGAGCAGGGAAGCCCCTTCTCCGCCGCGCGCACCGCCGGCGCCCAGAGGTCCGTCAGCGAGCGGGTGGCGCCACCCGCGTGCAGCGCGCCGAGGGCCGCCGGCGCTCCGGGAACGGCCACCGCCAGCGCTCCGTCGAGGGGAATCGACCGCAGCCCACGTTCGCTGTAGAAGTCCACATCACCGCCGTCGGGCCCGAAGCCGCTGCCGCCGACCGTCCACACCGATCCGTCCGGTTCGCGGACGACGGCGAACGCGTCACCGCCGATCCCGCACTGTCCCGGCAACGTCAGCCAGGTCATCGCGGCCATGGCCAGCGTCGCGTCGATGGCGTTGCCGCCGTCGGCCAGTACGCGGGCACCTACGGTGCTCGCCGCGGGATGACTGGACGAGACCATGCCGTCGGCGGAGAGAGTGGACGGTCGAGGGTTCACTTCATGCACCCCCGCGCTGCCCGCCGGCGCGGGATGGAGCTGGTGTCGTCGGGGTCGATGCCGACGAAGATCTCGCCGTCACGTTCCTCGACCGGGTAGGTCTTGATGGCCACCGTCGCCGGCGGGCACACGGGTTCCCCGGTCTCCAGATCGAATACGCTTCCGTGGCAGGAGCATCCGATGCCGTCGTCGACGAGTTTCCCGGACGAGAGCAGGCAGTCCAGGTGCGTGCAGTAGTTGGAGGTGGCGTAGGCCTTCCCGTTCAGGCGGGCCACGGCGAACTCGTGTTCGCCGGCGAAGAAGCGGCGCACGATGCCTTCGGAAACCTGTCCGGAGCGCGCAACGCGAGTGAATTCCATGGTCTTCTCCCTCTGTCGACAGGTAGGCCTCAGGCCGAAGGGCTGAGGTAGACGGTCTTTTCGGCTTGGTAGAACTGCATCATCGAGTCCCCCGCCTGTTCCTTGTGGGTCTGCGTGCTCGATGCCTTGTATCCGCCGAACGGCGCGTTCATGCTCATGCCGGTGGTGGGCTGGTTGATCTTCACCAGACCCGATTCGGAACGGCCCGCGAACGCGAGTGCCCTGGTCACGTCGTTGGTGACGATTCCCGCGCTGAGCCCGAATTCCGTGTCGTTCGCGAGTGCGACAGCCTCGTCGAAGCCGGACACCCGCAGGAAGACCAGCAGTGGTCCGAACACTTCTTCCGTGACTACCCGCATGTCCGGGCTGCCACCGGCGAACACCGTCGGGACGGCAAAATAGCCGTTCTCCCTGTCGAGACTGGTTCCGCCACAGACCAGTTCGGCGCCTTCGTCGCGGCCGATCTGGACGTACTCGAGGAATTTGGCGAGTTGCCCCGCGCTCGCGAGAGCCCCCATGCCCACACCAGGGTCGGCGCCCGGTCCGACGGTGATCCCGCCGGCAAGCTCCACAACGCGGTCCAGCAACCGGTCGTGGATCGCGTCCACCGCGATCACCCGGCTGGTGCCCGTGCACGCCTGCCCGGACAATCCGAAGGCGCCCTTGACGATCAGTGCGGCCGCCTTGTCCACGTCGGCGTCGTCGAGGACCACGACGGGGTTCTTGCCGCCCATCTCGAGCTGACTGCGGCGAGACGGACCCACCGCCGCGTGGATCGCGCGACCCACCTGGGTGGAGCCCGTGAACGTCACGGCATCGACGCGCCCGTCCGCCGCGACCGCGGCACCGGCACGACCGGAACCCTGGACCAGGGCGAGCGCCCCGCCCGGAAGTCCCCCGGCCAGCAGTGCCTCCACCAGCCGCTGACCCATCAGCGGCGTGAGCTCCGACGGTTTGAACACCACGACATTTCCGGCGGTCAGCGCCGGTCCGAGTTTGCGCGACGGAATGTTGAGCGGGAAGTTCCAGGGGGTGATCGCTCCGACGATTCCGACAGGTTCGCGGAGGGTGATGACGAGCCCCTCACCCGGGGTGGGATACGTGCTGCCGGTGGTGCGGAGCGCCTCGCCCGCATAGAAGCGCAGGTTCATCGGCGTGCGACCGACTTCCATGGTCGCCTCTGCCCGGGTCTTGCCCTCCTCTCGGACGAGTTCGTCGACGAGTTCGTCTGCCCGCGCCTCGAGGTGCGCGGCCGCGGCTTCCAGGATCGCCGCGCGGTGTTCCGGCGGCGTCGCGGCCCACTGCGGCGCAGCCTTGGCCAGTGCGCTGACGGCGGCATCCACGTCTGCCTCGGTGGAATCCGGGAACACGCCGATCACGTCGTCGTGGTCGGCGGGATTACGCCGCTCGAACGTCGCCCCGGAGGACGCCGGGACCCACTGCCCGTCAATGAAATTGAGTCCCTCGATCATGACACCGTCACCAATTCCTCGTCATCGTCCATCAGGTCGAACAGGTCGACGCCTTCGTCCGCCAGCCGGGCCGGCGCGATCGACCGGTCGATCAGTTCTCTGGCCGCGCTGATCTCGTCGCCGCGGTCGAGCGTGAAGGCGCCGCGCACGACACCGCTGTCCAGATAGAAGGCGGTGAACTCGCCGTCGTCGGCGCTGCCGCGAAAGACCAGGTCGGTGTACCGGGCAGTGCCGGTGAACTGGATGTTCTTGCCGAACTGATCGGACCAGAACCAGTGCGCGGGGTCCACCACCCCGACGCGTCCGAGCATGAGGTTCGCGGTCGCCGCCCCCTGCTTGCTCGCGTTGTCGAAGTGTTCGACGCGAACGTGTCTGCCTGCCGTGTCGGAGAATCGGGCTGCCACGTCGCCGGCGGCGTACACGTGCGGAACCGAAGTCCGCCCCTGTGCGTCCACGAGGATTCCGCCGTCGACGGCCAGGCCGGAGGCCTGCGCGACCTCGACGTTGGGGACGATCCCGATCCCCACCACCACGACGTCGGCCTGAATCACCTCTCCGCCCTCGAGCGCGATGAGCACGTCGTCGGGCCGGGTCGTCACGGTGTCGACCCGGACGCCGGCGCGGACGGTGACGCCGTTCTCCCGTTGCAGCCGAGTGCAGATGTCGCCCATCTCGGGTCCGAGAATTCGGGCGAGTGGCACCGCGTCGGCTTCGAGGACGGTCACCTCCGCGCCCAGAGTCTTTGCTGTGGCTGCGATTTCGAGTCCGACGAAGCCTCCGCCGATCAGCACCAGGCCGACGCCGGGGCGAAGTTGGGCGGCGAGCCGTTCGGCGTCGTCGATCGTCCGCAGGTAGTGCACGCGTTCGGACGCAGGACCGTTCACCGGCATCGTGCGCGGTCTGCCGCCGGTCGCGACGAGTACCGCGTCGGCCGCAATGCTCCGCCCGTCGGACAGTTCGACCGACCCGCCGCTCGCGTCGATCCGGGTCACCGTCGTGCCGGTGAGGAGTTCGACGTTCTGCTTGTCGCGCCACGCGCCGGGAAGCAGCATCAAAGACTCACGATTCTCCTGCCCGGCAAGGAATTCCTTGGACAGCGGTGGGCGCTGATACGGCGCGTGCGGCTCGTCGCCGACGAGAAGGATCCTGCCGTCGAACCCTCGGCGCCGCAGGGTGCGCGCCGCGACGGCAGCGGTCTGGCCGGCACCGATGGTGACGATGGTGTTCAACGTCATGGGGTCACTCGCTCTCTCAGTCGACTTCGGCCGGCGAAGTCGCGGTCTCGGCGTAATCGGGGCTGCGGGTGAGATCCACGTAGACGACGTCGTCCTCGACCTTCACCGCGTAGGTCGGCTGGCACAGGTCCTGGTCCTCCTCGTAGCCGGTGTCGAGGTCGAACGCCCACTGGTGGCCCGGACAGATGACCCGCCCGTGCAGCAGGGTGCCTTTCGCCAGTGACCGATCCTGATGGATGCACAGATCGCGAAAGGCGTAGATCCGGTCGTCGGCCTGGAACAACGCCACCGCGGTGTCCCCGACCTCGACGCGAAGCTTCCGGCGCCGGCCGAGCTCACGCACGGTGACCAGCCGGGTCCAGTTCGTCTCCATCGTTCTCTCCTGTCGGGCGAGACGCCTGCGTCCGGAGGGGCCCGATGCGGGCCCCTCCCTTCGCACGGTCAGGCGGTCGCGAGCTCGAGGTCGGTTGCCACGTACGTGTCGTAGAGGCCCTTCGTGTACGAGAAGCGCATCTCGGCTCCCCACTGCACGAGTTGCAGGCAACGCTGCTGCAGCTGCGGGGTATCGGCGTGGTCGAGCACGATCTGGTATCCACGCTCACCGTGCACGACGTCCGACGTGATGTGCAGGTCGAAGAATTCGATCTCGTCCTCGGTGAACCCGTACACCTCACGCAGCGGGATGATCTGCTTCTTGTAGATGCTCGGTACCTGCGACTCGAGTCCGACGACGAGCGCGGCGGTGGCCACGACGAAGTGTTCACGCTGCGACACCGCGTAGCACCAGGACTGCAGTCCGCGGGTGATCGCGTTCATGTTCGACGGGTCCTCGACGCGTTCCTTCGTGGTGCCGCACGCCTCGGCGAACTTGATGAGGAGATCGGTGTGCCGGATGTCGGCCAGTTCCTCCTCGTACATGTTCTGGAGGGTGAAATCCTTTGCATTGGTGAAGGTGTCGGGGGTGTTCGAGTAGATGTTCGCGAGGTAGTCGGCGAAGGGTCCGACGTAGTGGTAGTGGTTCTCCGCCCACCGCGCGAAATGGTGCTTCTCGAGCTTGCCCTCGGCCCACGCCTTGCTGAACGACGCGTTCTTCGCCTCGCGGCCCTTGATGGCATTCTCCAGAGCTGTGCGGAATTCGTCCCTGCCTAGAAGTTCGGTCATGATGTGCCTCGTCTTCCTCGAGTATGAGAATGGTTGGGGATGCTCCGACTGGAGTGAATTCGACGTTATCGACTCGCGGTCTGCCCGACCACGGTCGAAGTGACTGCGTTGGAAGGGTTTCGATGTGCACGTTGTCGGCGCATCGTGGACATTCAGCTGGGTACTGCGGCGAGGGCTTCGAATTCGGCCAGCATCGCCGCTCCGACTGCTTTGTCCTGCTTGCCGTTTCCGCCGCTGATGCCTACGCCGCCGACGATCTGGCCGTCGAAGACGAGGGGAAATCCGCCGACGAACACCGCAAACTTGCCCGGCAGCATCTGGCTGATGCCGAATGCCTCGTTCCCGGGCAACGCGGGACCGTCGGGAGCCTCGTTGAACAGGTGCGTTGCCCGCTCGTGGCCGGCAGCGGTGAACGCTTTCGCGATCGCGATGTCGACGCCGGTGAGGCGCGCTCCCGGCAGTCGGTGCAGGGCCAGCACGTTGCCGCCGTCGTCGCAGACGCACAGGGTCTGCTTGACGCCGATTTCCTCGGCCTTCGCGCGTCCCGCGGCGAGCAGTGGGAGTGCGTCGTCGAGGGTGATTCGGTGAACCTGATGCATTGTCTTCTCCGTTGCGTATTCGGGAGGAAGTGATGCACCGATTTCTATCACCGGCATCGGCGAAGGAACCATGGTCAAACTATCCGGCAATCTCGGCAAAATCAGGGCATAGTGCATAGGAAGAGCAGGCGCGCGCTCCGCCATACTGCACTTTTCGACGCCACCCGAGGAGGGTCCGTAGTGGACGACACCACGACACCGAACGAGGAGGACGAACGACTGTCGTTACGCGGCCTGCTGGAAGAGCCCCTGCTCGCGTCGGCCCGGCTGCTGTCCGGCACGGACGCCCTGAGCGGTCCGGTGACGTGGTGCCTGCCGTGGGGTGAGGTGATGAGCCGGCCCGACTCGCTCGCCGAGGTCGCTGTGTACACCCGGCCGGAAACCCTGTCCGCGCACGGACGTGAACTCGAATCGCTGGTGGCACGGGGAGCCGGCGTCCTCCTCGTCGACGGATCGGCGCCCGCAGGCACGGTCTGGCCGACCGGACTCACGGTCGTGGAGCTGGGATTTCCCGTCGGGTTCACCGCACTCAACCGGCTCCTCGCCGAGCGCGCACTCACCCAGGAAGCGCATGTGATGCGCTATGCCCTCACCGTGCACCAGTCGCTCGCGGGGTTGCTGCACCGCGGAGCGGGCCTGCCGATGCTGATCCGCGAGGTCGCGGCGCTGACCTCGGACGTCGCCGTCGCCCTGGACGTCCGGGGACGCCTCCTCGCGCACGCCGGCCTGCCGGACGCCGAGGACCCGGGCACCGTCGCCCTGCTGGAGGCTCTCGCGAACGCCCTGCCGGGGCTCGAGGAATCACCACCGGCACGGATGCACAACGTTCACGTGTTCCGCCTGGAGCATCCGGACGGGGTGTTCGCGCCCACGACCGCAGTCGCCGGGGCCATGCAACTCGCCGGCCGCTACGAGGGCTGGATCGTGGTCATCGTGCCCGGGGCGAACCCCCGCAGGCACGACATCGCACAGCACCGGGTGGTCGTCGAACAGGCCGGGACGATCATCGGCACCGAGATGCTCCGGCAGCGGAGCGTGGACGAGGCCGAGGAGCGGGCGCGCGGCGACTTCGTCCAGGCCCTCGTGCACGGCAACTTCGCCAACGACCACGACCTGCGCACCCGGGCCGCACTGCACGAGATCGATCTGGACCTGCACTACATCGTGTTCGTCGCTCCCGGCCTCGTCGACCGGGCGTCGGGACGGCCCGGCGCGAGCATGGTCCGGCTGGCACGGTACGCCGCCGGCGTCCTGCCGCGTCCGGGCGTACGTTCTCACGTCACCGTCATCGGCGACGTGCTCGTGGTGATCCGATCGTTGAGTTCCGCCGACGCGCCCGGCGTCGAATCCGAGATCAGCGAGTACGCGCACGCCATGTCACTCGACCTCGAAACCCGTTTGGGTCAGCGGATTCCGGTTGCCCACGGACGTCCCGCGGCGGGCGCCCGCGACATCGGGGAAAGCTACCGAGAGGCCCGCATCACCCTGGGCATCGCCCAGCGGCTCGGGCTGTCCGGTTCGGTGGCCTACAACGACCTGCGCGGGTTCAGTGTGCTCGCCCGGGCGACCGACACCGACGAGAGCCGACGGCTCATCCGTGACGTCCTCGGTCCCCTTCGGGCGTCGAGTTCGCACGCCGACACCGAGGAGTTGCTGTTCGCCTACCTCGAGGAAGGCGGCAACATCAACGCGGCCGCGCGGCGTCTCCGAATCCACCGGAACACGATGATCGCCAAGCTCGATCGCACGTCGCGGCTCATCGGGATGGATATCCGGGAACCCGAGAACCAGTTCACGCTGTGGCTGGCCCTCCGTCTCGATCTGCTCTCCCAGGTGCAGGACACCGTCAACCACGAGATCGTGACCCGCTAGCTCAGACGGCCACCGGGTCCTCGCCGGCGAACGTCCCGGCCAATCCGGCGAGGACGACGAGGGCCGCCACGGCGAACAGCAGTCCGTACGGATCGGCCGCCAGGTGCACCGCCACGCCCACCCAGGCGGCGCCCACGGCGGAGCCGCCGAAGCGGATGAGGTTGAACAGTCCCAGACCCGTTCCCACGGCCCCCGCGGGCGATCGGGTCGAGCCGGCCGCGGCGGGCGTCTGGACCATGCCGACCCCCACTCCGGCGACGACGAGCACGGCGCCGACGGCGACCGGGTTCCGGACGTCGGCGGACAACGTGATCGCCAGTGCCACTTGACTACTGATCAAGATCCCCAGGCCGGATCGCATCACCACCCGGGCCCCGATCCTGTCGACGAGACGGCCGACGACGGGCGCGACGCACGTCATGACCACCGGCAGCACGAAGAGCATCAGCCCCGCCTGTGTGGTCGAACTGCCCGAACCGGTCAGGTAGAGCGGAAGCGCGAGTAGCAGGGCCCCCAGCGCGAACATCTGGGTGAAGGCGGCGAGAGCGCTACGCAGGAACCGCGATTCGATCACCAGGTCGATCGGCACGAACGGGTTCGCCACCCGCCGGCAGTGGACCACGAACCCGACTGTGACGACGACTCCGCCGCCGATGGTAGAGATACTGGCCCAGACGGGCACCTGCTCCATCGAGACGGTCGTGAGGCCGAGGATCAGCAGGACCGCGCCGAGCGTGACGGCGAACGCCCCGATCACGTCGAGCCGCATCTTCTTGCCGGGGTAGCGCGGGATGTAGCGGAGGGTCGCGGCGAACCCGATCAGGGCGACCGGCACCAGTGGCACGAATGCCCACCGCCAGCCCCACCAGTCGCTGACGATTCCTCCCATGGACGGGCCGACGGCCTGACCGATCCCGTTCACCGCCGCCCAGGCACCGACGGCGCGCGCCCGCCGTGCCGGCCCGAACAGCCACGCGATCAGGCCCATGACCGCGGGCGCGAACGCGGCAGCGGCGATACCGCCGAGCGACCGCCAGATCACGAGCACGGGCAGGGACGGCGCGAGCGCCGCGCCGAGCGAACAGACCGCGGTCCCCAGTAGGGCGGCGCAGTACACGCGCCTACGACCGAACCGGTCCCCGACCCACCCGGCCAGCGGCATCGTCGCCGCGAAGGTGAGGAGGAATCCGACGACGACGAAGATACCGCTGCCGAGGCCTGCGTCGAAGTCCGTGAGGATCGCGTTCAACGGGACGTTGACGATGTTGTTGCTGACCGTGCCGACGAACGTTCCGGCGAGCAGTGCCGCCAGCGCGGGCGACGTGCCGGGTCCGCGTTCGTCACCCGCGGTTGCACTCTGAGCCTGACCGACCGCCGTGTTCATAGAGTCCACTTTCATCCGAGAATTCGCGTTCCGGCGATGCCAGTTCTCGCCGGAACCCTTGCCGCACCCCGCTCGCCAAATTTGGTTAGGCAAGCCTAATTATGAACACAGGATTCCGTGAAACGGCTTCTGCCGAGCATTCCTTTACTTGCGCGTGACAACAAGCAATCCCGGCGAAAAATGCCGGGCACAATGCACAAATACGCTGGTTATCGATGTGCACTCTGGACGTTGACCCTGGAAAACGCCCCGCGCAGTATCACTGCACTGTGACTAGTGCCACTAGTCTGTACCTATTTCGAAGGGGCGCACCGTGGATGTAAGTCTCACCGCCGCACATTGGGTGTATCTCGGGGGAATCATTGTCATCCTCGGGACGATGCTCATGCGGAAGAACATCGTCGTCCCCGCCGTCATCGGCACCTTCCTGACCGCCTTCGTGTTCTCCGACAGCCTCGTCACCGGTCTCGCGTCGATTTTCAATGCGAGCCTCGTCGCCGCCCGCGAGCTGTTCAACATCTTCCTCATCATCTCGCTGGTGACGGCGATGCTCGGCGCCCTCCGGCAGATGGGAGCCGACCGGCTGATGGTCGCGCCGTTCCGGCGCGTCATGCGCGGCGGCACCAGCAGCTTCATCGTCCTGGCCGTCGTCACCTACACGATCTCGCTGTTCTTCTGGCCCACGCCCGCGGTTCCGTTGATCGGAGCCGTGCTCATCCCTGTCGCCATTCGCGCCGGACTTCCCCCGATGGCGGTCGGCATGGCGATCGCGATCTGCGGGCAGGGCATGGCGCTGTCGTCCGACTACATCATCAAGGTGGCACCGGGCCTGTCGGCGAAGTCGGCAGGAGTCGATCCGGACGTCGTCGCGGACCGCGCGCTGGTGATGTCGCTGATCGTCGGTCTCACCGCGCTCCTCATCGCCTACTTCACGCAGCGCAGGCACATGCGCCGCCCCGCACCGGAACTGCTCACCGACTGGGAGTCACGCGCGGAGAGCGACTTCGGCAAGCCCGGCGGCGACGCCCCCGAGGGCGGTACGACCCCCACCGGCGGCGGCGCGATCGCTCACGTTCCGGCCGAAGCGGCGACGAGTGCCGCTCCCCCGACGTCGACGGCCGTTCTCGCCGAACCCGTCACGGCCTCCGCGCGGCAGGTCATCGACGACACGTTCAAGAGCATCCGTGCCGCGAAGACTTTCGCAGTCCTGGTGCCCACCGCCTATCTGGCGTTCATCGTCTACCTCATGGTCGGCAAGTTCACCGACCTGGTGCCCGACCTCAAGGGCGGCGACGCTGCGGCGATGGTCGGCGGCATCGCCGCGCTCATCCTGTTCGCCGCTGCCGCGACGAACGACAAGAAGGGCTTCCTCGAGACGACGTCCGAGCATCTGATCGACGGCCTGGTCTTCGCGTTCAAGGCCATGGGCATCGTGATCCCGATCGCCGGATTCTTCTTCATCGGCAACGGTGACTTCTCCGCCGCCATTCTCGGGCTTCCCGCGGACGCGACCGGTCCGACGCTGCTTTTCGACCTGGTGAACGCCGCGCAGTCCCACCTGCCGCAGAACGCGTTCGTCACGTCGTTCGGAATTCTCGCCATCGGAATGATCGCGGGCCTCGAGGGCTCCGGGTTCACCGGGCTGCCGCTCACCGGTTCACTCGCGGGCGCACTCGGGCCTGCTGTCGGGATGGACCCCGCAACCCTGGCGGCGATCGGTCAGATGGGGAACATCTGGTCCGGCGGCGGAACGCTCGTCGCCTGGTCGTCGTTGATCGCGGTGGCCGGCTTCGCCCGTGTGCCCGTCCTCGAACTCGCCCGGAAGTGTTTCGTTCCGGTGGTGTCCGGCCTGGTGCTCTCCACCGCGCTGTCCGTGTTCATCTTCTGACGGGTCGACGGCCTCGGTGGGGCGGTATCCCCCCCGAGGTCACGCGCGCAGTCGATCCGCGTTCTCGAGGATGGCGGCACGCAGCGCCTGCTCTGGTTCGCTGAGAACACTCCGGCGGGCCTCGAGCACGAATTCGACGTCGACGGCGGGCCCCCACTCGTCGCGCGAGCGCATCCGCACCGGCGCCAGCCCCGCCGGCGGAAGCGTCTCCGCGTGGAACACGACGCCGAGACCCGCCAGGCAGGCGGCCCGCAACCCGTTCAAGCTGTCCGTCACACAGGCCACCCGCGCGCCTCGCCCGGACTTCTCCAGGACGTCGAGCGCCGCCTCCCTCGTGATCGACGGCGGCGGATACGTCACCAGCGGCACCGGCCCCTCTACATCCGGAACGAAGTCGGGGGCCGCGAAGAACGCCAAACGGTCGGTCCACACCAGTTCGCCGTGCCGGTCGCCTCTGCGACGCTTCCCGAATACCAGGTCCAGCCGGCCTTCGTGCAGTTGCCGGAACAACACTTCGCTCAACGCCACCGTGAGTTCGAGATCCACGAGCGGATGGCTGCGGCGGAACTCGCCCAGAATCCGAGGAAGCTCGTGCAGAACCAGATCTTCGGACGCCCCGAACCGGACGCGTCCCCGCACACCGGATTGCGTGAAGTAGCGCTCGGCGTCCGAGTGCCGCTCGAGTATCGACGTCGCGAAACCCACCATCACCGAGCCGTCCGCGGTCAGCTCGACGGAATGCGTGTCCCGCAGAAACAGGCGGCGCCCGGCCGCCAGTTCCAGCTTTCCCACATGCTGGCTGACCGTCGACTGCCGCAGGTTCAGTCGCCGGGCCGCGGCGGTGAAACTCCGGGTGCGCGCGACCGCGAGAAAGCTCCGCAGATGAACCGGATCGAACATCACCCATTGTTATCACGGTTCGGCATTACAGTAAACGCGACAATCGTCTTTCGAAATATCAACGAGTTCTTTACGGTCGAACCATGCTGACGAAGATCCCGCTGCTCGGAAGACTCGATCCCTTCATTCTCGGCATCCTGATCACCGTCGGGATCGCCAGTCTGGTCCCCGCGGACGGCACGGCCCTGAGCGCGTTCACCTGGGCCACGAAGGTTGCCGTCGGAATTCTGTTCTTCCTCTACGGCGCCAGACTCTCCACGCAGGAGGCGCTCCACGGCCTGCGTCACTGGCGTCTGCACGTCACCATCCTCGCGGCGACGTTCGTGATCTTCCCGCTACTCGGAATCGCTGCGCGCGTGCTGGTCCCGACGATCCTGACCCAACCCCTCTATCTGGGCCTCCTCTATGTCTGCTTGCTGCCGTCGACCGTCCAGTCGTCGATCGCCTTCGTGTCGATCGCGCGAGGCAACGTGCCCGGTGCGATCGTCAGCGCCTCGTTCTCCAACATCCTCGGCATCTTCGTCACACCGCTCCTCGTGGCATTGCTGATGACGAGCGAGGGGGCAGGCTTCGACGCGTCCTCCGCGATCGGCATCCTCGTCATGCTCCTGCTCCCGTTCATCGCCGGCCAGGCGGTGCGACGGTGGATCGGTCCCTGGGTGAAAAAGCACGGGGCACCGCTCAAGCTCGTCGACCGGGGGTCGATCCTGCTGGTCGTCTACGTCGCATTCAGTGAGGGAATGAACGAGGGCATCTGGGGCACGCTGTCCGTCGGCCGGCTCCTGGCACTGCTCGCGGTGTGCGCGGTGCTGCTCGCCGTGGTCCTGTCCGTCACGTGGTTCGGGTCGAAGCGACTCGGCTTCGACCGCGCCGATCAGATCACGATCACGTTCTGCGGGTCGAAGAAGAGCCTCGCCACCGGCCTTCCGATGGCCACCGTCCTGTTCGCGAGCCAGCCGATCGGCCTGATCGTGCTGCCGCTCATGCTGTTCCACCAACTGCAGTTGCTGGTGTGCGCGTGGATGGCGGGCCGGCTGGCGCGCCGCGCCGCCACAGAGGAGACGGAACTCGCGACCAGTTCGAGCTAGCCGGGAATCAGTCGGCCAGCACGGCCTTCAGGAAGGTCTTGGTGCGCTCGTTCTTCGGCGCGGTGAAGATCGTCGCCGGGTCGCCTTCCTCCACGATCCGCCCGGCGTCGAACATCATCACCCGGTTCGACACGTCCCGCGCGAACTGCATCTCGTGCGTGACGATCAGCATCGTGATGTCCGTGGTGCGCGCGACGTTCCTCAGCACGTCGAGGACGTCCGCCACCAACTCCGGATCCAGCGCCGACGTGACCTCGTCGAGCAGCAGAATGTCGGGGTCCATCGCCAGTGCTCTCGCGATCGCGACCCGCTGCTGCTGGCCGCCGGACAGTTGCGTCGGGTGCGCGGTCTCCTTGTCCGAGAGCCCGACCGTCTCGAGTAACTCGCGTGCGCGCTTCACGGCAGCGGCCTTGTCGAGTCCGAGAACGTGGATGGGTGCCTCGGTGATGTTCTCGATCACGTTCATGTTGGGAAACAGGTTGAACTGCTGGAAGACCATGCCGATCCGGCGGCGTATCCGGCGTGTGTACTTCTCCGACGCCGGAACGAGTTTGCTTCCCTTCTCTTCGTGCGTCAGGCGGTCCCCGTCGACCCAGATGACGCCGTCGTTCACCTTCTCGAGGGTCATGACCAGTCGCAGAATGGTCGTCTTGCCCGATCCGCTCGGGCCGATCAGGGTCACGCGGTCGCCGCGTGCGACCTGGAAATCCAGGTGGTCGAGCACGACGTGGTCGCCGAACTGCTTTACGACGTCGTCGAATCGGATCATCGGGGTTGCTGCGCTCGCGTCATCGGGCAAGACGTCTCTCCAATCGCCGTATGAGCAGGGACGTCGGGTAGCTGGCGACCAGGAAGATCACACCCGCCAGCGTCAACGGTTCGAGGTACTGGAAATGCCGGGCGCCGAACTGCTGCGCGGCCGTCACCATCTCCACCACCGTGATGGCGAACAGGAACGGGGTGTCCTTGAACATCGACACCGCGTAGTTGCCCAGCGCGGGAACGACGCGACGGATGGCCTGCGGCAGGATGATCGCCCGCCACGTCCGAGTGGGCGCGATGGACAACGCCCGCGCCGCCTCCCACTGACCGACGGGCACTGCTTCGATACCCGCCCGGTACACCTCGGCCATGTACGTCGCATAGTGGATTCCGAGTACGGCGACACCGATCTGCAGCGGCGACAGTCCCGTGAACGTGTAGTACACGAACAGCAGTTGCACGACGAGCGGGGTCAGCCGGATGAATTCACTGACCGCGCGGACCGGGACACTCACCCACCGCGGCGCGGCCTGCCGGATCAATGCGATGACGAGTCCGAGAACGACGGAGATCAGGAACCCGAGAACGGTCGCGATCAGGGTGATCTTGAAACCCTCGAGAAGCACGGGCAGAGCCTCGAACGCTCGATCCCAACTCCAGTGGACGCTCATTGCTTCGCGGCCTCCAGTCCCCGTGGATCGGAGGGTGCGAGGCTGAAGATCTCACGCAGGGAGGGCCCAGTACCGAGGCGATTCTTCGCCCGCACCTCCAGCGCGTTCATCAGCAGTGTCAGAACGTAGCCGATGACGAAGTAAATGACGAGCCCGACGCCGAACGCGAAGAGCGTGTTCCCGGTCGTCTGCCGGAGCTGGTCGATCTCGAAGGTCAAGTCCTGCAGGAGGATATAGCTCGCGAGCGCCGTGCCCTTGAGGAGTTGGATCAGGAGGTTCGTCAACGGAGGAATCATCTCCGCCCACGCCTGCGGGAACACCACCCGGCGCAACCGCTGCCAGTGACTGAAGTCCAGTGCCGTCGCTGCCTCCCACTGCGATTGCGGCACCGAGTTGATCGCGCCGCGCACCACCTCGGCTCCGTAGGCGCCGTAATTCAGCCCGAGCGCAAGGATCCCGCACAGCACCGGGTCTATGAGATAGCCGAACAGCGGGACCACGTAGAACAACCAGAAGAGCTGCACCAACAGCGAAGTGCCCCGGAAGAATTCGATGAACGCGCGCGCCGATCCTCTGATCACGATGTTGTGTGCACGTGCTGCCAACCCGAGCGCGAGCGCGAGGACGAACGCGAGGAGGGCACCGCCCGCCGTCAGCTGGAGCGTGACGACGATCCCTTCCTGGATGCTCGGCCACGCATCCAGTAGGGCGTCGATATTCTCCTTCACAGGCAGCAGACCACTACGACGATCAGCCGGCCCCGCCGCAGAGTTTGGCGGTGGTCAGGTTCGGATCGGGCAGTTCCTCCGCGGTGAATCCGAACGGTCCGACGATGGACAGGTACTTGTCCTTGTCGGAAGTGATCTTGGCCAGCTCGGCGTTGTAGGCGTCGCGCAACTCGGTGTCCTCCTTGCGGAAGACGGTGCCGCCGGCACCGACCTGGGGTACCCCGTCGATCACAGCGACGAAGGAGTTGGTCACTTCTACCGGGGCCTGCGGGTTGTTCTGCGCCAGCCAGTTCAGCGAGATCCCGGTGAGCGCAAAGACATCCGCTCGCCCGTTGGCGACGGCGTCCATTCCGTCCTGCGGCGACGCCACCTGCATCGCATCGATCCCGAGCTGCTGCGCGTAGTCCGATTCGATCGCCCCGGTCATCGCAGCCATCCGCACCCCGCTCTGCTGCACCGACTGCATGTCCGTGAGCTTCGCGGGATTGCCCTTCGGCACCATCAGTGCGGTCGTGTAGTTGAACTCCGGCTCGCTGAACGCTGCCTGCTCGCACCGCTGCGGCAGGATCGACATACCGGCGCTGACGACGTCGAAGCGGCGGGCCTGCAGTCCGGGGATGAGCGCGCCAAAGTCGGTACTCACACCCTCGACGTTGTCGATGCCCAGGTTCTTGAAGATCTCCCGGTGCAGAGCCACAGTGGCGCCGGTCAACTGACCGTCCTGCTCGAAGCTGTACGGCGCCTCGCCGGCGAAGCCGACGGTCACCGTTCCGCTGTCCTGCAGTTGCTGGAGGAGCGATCCGCCGCTGGCCGTGTCGGTCTTCGTGCACCCCGCCAGGGAGCCGGCAGCCACCATCATGCCTGCGAAGGCGACAGCGGCTCTGACCGCCGGACGTTGTTTCGACATCGTGCTCGTCACCACAGATTCCCTTCGTCACCTCGGGTGATCCGGGAGGACGCGCACCGCACGGCACGATCCCAACGGATCTGCCCGGGCCACGTTACGCAGGCGAAGGATCTGCCAATAGGGGAACCGGGGGGACGTTACCGCAGCGTTATCAAGTTGTGGTCGGTGAAGGGTGTCCGGGAATGCCGAAAGCCCCCCAACAAGGTTGGGGGGCTTTCGGTAACGGATGTTCGGCGGTGTCCTACTCTCC
>NZ_JBHXWI010000020.1:0-157180 GCF_042671975.1 Rhodococcus sp. NPDC127593
GTTGAGTTCAACGGGGAGGGCGACCACGTGCACCTGCTGATCGACTACCCTCCGACCATCCAAATCTCGAAGCTGGTGAACAGCCTCAAAGGCGTCTCCGCACGCCGCCTGCGCGACCAGTACCGCGGATGGGTGAACCGGCACTCGATGAACGGACACCTCTGGTCCCCGAGCTACTTCGCCGCATCGTGTGGCGGGGCACCTATCTCGATCATCCGGCAGTACATCGAGCAGCAGCGGCGACCGCCCCGTGCTCCCGGTAGGCCGAAGTCGATGCGCTAACCCGGCCCTGAAGGACCGGGCTTGCGCGCTACGCTACGAGGTCACGGGGACACTGTCGACGGAGGAGTGCTCATGTCGGGCGAACTGTCATTCTTCGAATTGGGTGTGGCCAATACCGAGCAGGGCCGAAAGTTCTACTCGGCGTTGTTCGGCTGGGAATTCGAATCCGGGCCCGGCGGGTCGGGTTACTCCATCAACACACCGAACGTCCCGGGCGGGATCCACGGCGGCGACGAGGGCGCCAGCCCGTACGTCTTCTTCCGGGTGCCGGACCTCGACGCCGCCGTCGAGCAGGTGCTGGCGCTGGGCGGGACCGTCGACGCCGTCGACCTGGGCGACGACCCGGAGTCGGTGGCGAAATTCGGGCGGTTCATGCTGTGCCACGACGATCAGGGTTCCGCCTTCGGACTGCACGAACAGCCCTCCGGCAACTGAATCAGCGCGCCCGGAACGGAGACTCCCGGGGCGCACTGATTCGGATCGGTCGGTTGCGGCTCGTTCGGCGAGTCGCCTCCGCCCTCGTCACCGCTGAAGGTGGCCGGTTGCGGCATATCGTCCTCGGAGCCGTCGCTGCCCGCCGGGCCGGTCGGCGGAACACCAGGAGGCAGTGGTGCAACCGTGTCCGGTGCGCGCACCGGCACGACTGCCGGGTCGAGCGCGTCACCCCAGGCGACACCGGATGTTCCCAAACCGATCGAGGCCGCGAACACAGCGAGCGCAGCCAATCTCGAGCCGACCTTTACGGACGGACGGTCGGTTTCAGACCACCACGGACCCACACGCCGGCCAATTGCCTCGCGTGATGATCGACGTCGAATCAGGGATTGACGATCCGGCCCTGCTCGTCATTGACCGGCGGCTGCTGCGCGGAAAGGCCGTCCTCGGGACCGTCGCACCAGTTGTCGAACTGGTTGTACGGATCGGTGCCCCAGGCGGGGACGTTGTTCTCGTAGGGTTCCGCCCAGTCGTCGCACCCGATCGGACCGTTCTGCGGGAACCCGGGCGGCATCGGTTGAATGACGTCCGGCCGACGCACCGGCACCACCGAGTCGAGACTGCCGCCCCAGGCGACACCTGATGCTCCCAAACCGATCGACGCCGCGAATACTGCCACCGCGGCCACTCTCCTGCCCATTCTCATAACTGCCTCCGTTGGTTACCTGGCCTCTCGGGGCGATACCCAGAAACCCGGAAAACAATCCTCGAAGAGTCCAAGAAATTCGACGATCAGTCGGTTTCCGGGCGGCAGCGCATGTACATCTCGGTCACCGACGTCAGGACCTGCCTGCCCGACCCGTTGAGAATCTCCGCCGCGACCGTCACCAGAGCCCGTCCGCGATCGTCAGGCGTCACATCCTCGACAACCAGTTTTCCGGTGAGCACGTCACCCGGCTTCACCGGCCGGAGAAAGTTGACGTCGCGCATCCGCGTCCCCGCAATGACGCTCCACCCTGCATAAAGAGTCGTCGCGGACAGTCGCTGACACACTGCGATCGTGTGCACACCACTCGCGATGAGCCCGCCGAAATAGCCGCCATCTGCAGATTCGCGGTCGATGTGGAACGACTGCGGATCCCACTGCCCCGCGAACTCGACCAGTTCCTCCTCCGTCACCGTGTACGAGCCCAGCTCGAACTTCTCGCCCACCCGGAGGTCGTCCGCATAAACGACGTCACATTTGCTGTCCACTACCAACCGTCCGATCATCTGCTCGAGCCTCCACCGAACACGAAGGCTGACGTCGAGGATATGACCGGACGAGCGCGGCGGTGACAGTGCCCTTCCGCCGGCGGTAGGAAAGGCCGTCAGTTCTCGTCGTAGCGCGGCCAGCCCGGATACGGAGCGAGCGTCGGGTAGGGGGTGTCGTGTGGGAGGTTCGCCTTCTGCGGTCTCACATCCCTGGCATCGGGCATGCGCGAGTCGCACTCCGCGTAAGCGTTCTGATCGCGCGCAGCCGGCACATGCTCACTGATCGTCCAACCAGCGAATACATCCACTGATGGAGCACGCTCTGCACCCTCCGCAACAAACTGTTCAGAAGGGACAGAATGCGTCTGCTCGGGCGCCACCATTCTTACCGTTTCCGCCTGCGGGGACGGACCTGTCAAATTGAAGAACCGACCGTCCTTCTCCGCCATTACGGTGTAGTTACCCGAACACACCGTGGCGACCCACCCGTCCCCCGTCGGCGTCAGTGCCAGGAGGTGTTCGAACTGGGTTCCGACAAGGTGTTCCAGTTCCGGATCGTTCGAATGGTCGAAGTCGACCCGGTCGCGCTGCCGTGACGTCGCGTCAGCGAAACCTGGGTAGCCCGCCGACAACGCGTGAGCATGAATCGCGACGTAGTACGACTCGATGTACGCCCGGACCGCTATCGCAGGCCTGCTGAGCAGATCGATACCGGATTCCGCTGACCACCGAACGTTGTAGTCGACGTTCTCGGGGATGCTGTAATCGGCGACAACGCTTTCCGAAGTATCAATCGGAGTTTTCGCATCATCGGTGCCACAGCCACTTACCGACACGACAACTGCAGCAAGGACGGTCGACATCTGAGCCCTCATCGCCCGAACTCCATGTTCTGCACCTGCTCGCGACCAGCGTTCATGGCATCGACAAACTCACCAACTCCGGTAAAGCCCGCTTCGGTGATGTACCCGGCCAAGCTCGATGAAAGCAGCGGCGTTGTAAAACTGGGACGATCAGAGACGATCTCGTCATACGGCAGCAGGGGGCCGTTCACACCCTCTCGAAAATCCTCGAGACCGACATATGGGTCGAGCGAGCCGCCATTTGCCGCCTGAAGACCGAGAGCAATCTGGTAATACTGCTTTGCGAGAAGGGAATCCTCCGCGAACTGAGTGTTCGGCTGGACGGTGCTGTCGGGTACCACGCCGATGACCGCGCTCTTGAATGCAGAATCCGCGAGATCGATTCCGCTCGAGATGATCGGTCCAGCGCCGGGAATAAACTCGGCGCCCTTGCTGACCACGGTTCTGATCGTGTCGTACGCGACGCCCTTGCTCTCGAAACTTGCTGAATTGTTGGATGATTCGTCGCCGACACGGTCCGCGAATTCGAGATCGAGCCCCTTGTCGACCACACCCTGGATACTTCCTGCCCAAGAACCGTACTCGTAGTGCGGCACCTGTGGAGTGAGACCTTCCAAAGCCCACGCCTGCTCGAGCTGAGCCGACATTCCGAACGCCTGCGCGTTGAAGTAGCTTGCCGCATCGGCATTGGAATCGATGACCGAGAAGAGGCGGGGCGCGTTCTCGAGCCCGAATTCTCCGCCTGTCGGGCTGGCGAAACCCGAAGTGCCTGCGAAGTCGCCGGGCACCCCCACCATGTTGCCGATGTAGGGTGCGAGCGTTGTGCCCAACGCCTGCGTAATTTCGGGGTTCACCTCACCGATTGCCTGCCCCTTCATCCCAGGGATGTCGAGTAGTTCTGCGTCTTTCGCTGCAAGGATCTGCGCGAGCCCGAATGCCGATTCGCCGGCTTGTGTCGACCGGAACATTTCTCCGGGATCGGATGGATCGGAGGGCCTGGCGTCGTCGGCGATCCAGTCGAACATCCCGGCGACCTTCTGTTCGCCCCCGTCGGCCCAATCACGTTGGAGCAGGGGCATGATGACGTCGTCGCGGTTGTAGTCGGCCGGCATGCCTTCACCGGACAGGATGCTGTGGACGGCGACATGGTCGCGACCACCGACGCCGACCATGTCCTGCAGGAGGGTGTCGACGCTGTCGCGACCCAGAGCGTTGTGGTCGAACGAGTCCCCGATCAGCAGACTCTTGTCGTTGGTGGCCGAAGCGATCTCGCCGGCACGGGAGAGGAGGCTCTCGCTCAACTCACTGCCCTGCTGAACGCCCGGGTCCGCGAGCCCGAACGCCTTGGTGAAGCGTGCCAGGTCGTCGCCGTTGTTGACGATCAAAGACGGTTGCGGGGCGTCGTGCGCACCCTTGGTGAGGTTGCCGGTCGAGGTCACCGGTCCCTCGAACAGCCCACGAAGGCTTTCCGGGATGTGGCTCTGACCGCCGACGTCGCCGCTGGCACTGCTGACGTTGTAGTTCGACATCACGGCGAGGCCGTTGGACAACGCGCCGGCGGCATGGGTGCGTCCGTTCTCGCTGTACTGCTCGGAGAGGGCGAGGAAGCCGTCCTTGCCGGCCGCCGTATAGAACTGCTGCAGGAAGTCGATCGTTCCCTGCGGAAGATCGGTGACCTTGCCGCCGTCGGCCAGCGTCTTCACTTGTTCGGGAGTGAGCCCTGCGGCCGCGATCTCCCGGGCAACACGGTCACGGACGTCCTGTGGAATGTCGGAACCGCCCCGGGCGACCTGCTCGCCCAGCGCGGTGCCCTCGTGCCCCGAGAGGCCGGCGGACGCCGGGGCAGTCGCCGCGACGGCCCCGAGCGCGTCGCGGATCGCCGTCGCCATGTCCCGGTCGGCAGTGTCGAGTTCCGTCAGCGCTCCACCGAGTTGACTGCGCCAGTACTCCATCAGGTCGGCATGCTCGGCGGCTTCGGCCTCACTCATCGTCTTCGGCGGGCTGACGATCTGCCAGTCGTCGGAGACGGTGAAGCCGTCGGTTGCCGCCTTGTCGATCACGGTGGCGACGTAGTCCCGCGCGTGACCGAGGCGATCGGCTCCGCCCACGAGCGCGTTCGACAGATCCTCCAGATCATCTGCGAGCCGGCGGATTTCCGTGCGCTCACTGTTCGCCCGCTGCTCAGCGGCCGCTTGAGCGGGACCGCGCCAGTCGTCGTGCCGGCCCAGATCCGAGACAGCACGCTGGACGTCGTCCGCCCGGGTTCGCGTGTCTTCGGCAGTCCGTCCGATCTCCTCGCCCGCCAGTGTCAGGTCCCGCGGATTCCAGACGTGCAGTTGCGACCTACGCGGAATCACATCTCCCCCATCGCCGACAGCTGCGACGCGAACGACGTGTCGGCGACCTCGTAGTTCTCGGCGCCGTCTCCGGCGATGAACGCCATCTCGTCGATGCGACTCGCGGCAACCCCCAGCGCGGACGCGAGGATGTCGCCGGCGTCCCGGCACGCCGCCGCAGTGTCGGACCCCTCGACGGCCCGGACCGCGTGCTCGAAGCTACGCCGGCCACCCAATGCCTCGACCTCACGCGCAATGGCGCCGAGCGCGGTGGACATCGCACGCAGCATGTCGGGGTCGACCTTGACGACGGCGACGTCCGGTCCACCGAGCACCGGCGGCAGCCCGGGGACGCCGGCCAGCGGAGGCTGCGTCGCACCGGTCCCGTCCAGCGACGCAAGGACACTGTCCGGCCACGTCATATCGCCCTCTGACATCGACATCTCCCCCTGATATCCGCATCGAGATCCACCCCCGGACCCCGGTCACCGACACGCTCGGCGACCGTGGAGAGAATAGCGGACTCCCTCACACGGACGTGTGACCACAACACGGTTGCGCAACAGTTGTCCGGATTCGCAGATTGAGAATCGGGTGAACCGGGTATCGAGACCAGATGGCCATCACCGATATCAAGGAGTACAGCCACCTCACCGATGCGGATGTGGAGGCGCTGGGCGCGGAACTCGATGCGATCCGGGCAGACATCGAAGAGTCCCGCGGCGCCCGCGACGCGCGGTACATCGACCGGGCGATCAAACTGCAGCGGTCGCTGGCGATCGCGGGCAGGGTCGTCCTGTTCGGTAGCCGGAAGAGACCGGCGTGGATCCTGGGTACCGCCTTGATGGGTGCGGCGAAGATCATCGAGAACATGGAACTCGGCCACAATGTCATTCACGGCCAATGGGATTGGATGAACGATCCCGAGATCCACTCGTCGAACTGGGAGTGGGACAACACGTGCCCGTCGTCGGGGTGGAAGCACTCGCACAACTACGTCCATCACAAGTTCACCAACATCGTGGGTCTCGACAGCGACGTCGGTTACGGAATCCTGCGCATGACCCGCGACCAGAAGTGGTCGCCGGTGTACCTGGCGCAGCCGTTCTACAACATGCTGCTGGCGTTGCTGTTCGAGTGGGGTGTCGCGCTGCACCACCTGGACGTGGAGAGCATCCGGCGCGGCGACTACGACCGCGCCGAAACCCTCCGCAACGCGAAGGAGGTGGGACGCAAGATCGCGCGGCAGGTCGGGAAGGACTACGTGGTGTTTCCGGCGCTCACCGGCCCGGCGTGGAAGAGCACGCTGACGGCGAACATCACCGCCAACGTGATCCGCAACCTGTGGGCCTACGGCGTCATCTTCTGCGGCCACTTCCCGGACGGTGCCGAGAAGTTCACCAAGGAGGAGTTCGACAAGGAGACGAAGGCCGAGTGGTACCTGCGCCAGATGCTGGGCTCCGCCAACTTCAACGCCGGCCCGGTGCTGGCGTTCATGAGCGGCAACCTCTGCTACCAGATCGAGCACCACGCGTTCCCCGACCTGCCCAGCAACCGCTACGCCGAGATCGGTGTGAAGATGCGGGAACTGTGCGACAAATACGACCTCCCCTACACGACGGGTTCGCTCCCCCACCAGTACGGACTCACCCTCCGCACCATCTTCAAGCTCGCCCTGCCCAACCGCTTCCTGTCGGCGTCCGCGGACGACGCTCCGGAGACGGCATCGGAACTGCGATTCCGGATCCGGGGCGGGATGAAGGAAGTGTTCGGGATCGATCCTGCGACCGGGAAGCGGCGCGGACTGCGCACGGCGCTGGCGATGATCCGCAACTGATTAGGATGTCCACGCGTACCGGAAGCGTTGTGCGACCTCGTCGACCGGTTTGTCCCGGTATTCGGCGAGCTCGTAACCCTTGACCGCCGCGAGCGCTTCGATGATCAGCGGCCCGAACAGGTGGCGCGCGAGCGCCGACGACTCGAACGTTCCGAGCACGTCGGACGGCAGAGTCGGGAGGAGATCGACGGCGTGGGCGCCGGTCAATTCGGCCGGGTCGACCGACACCTCGTCCGGGAGGGGCAGCGCCCCGGCGATGCCGGCGTGGGCGGCTCCGAGGATGGCGGCGCTGCTCAGATACGGGTTCGCGGACGGGTCGATGGGTTTGATCTCGAGGTTCGCGCCGTGCGGGTTTCCGGCGGTCTCCGCGCAGAGACGGACGGCTGCCTCGCGGTTCTCCAGGCCCCAGCAGCGGAACACCCCCGACCACATACCCGGGCGCAACCGCAGGTGCGACAGCGCCGACCCGGCGAGAACCGCCGTGAACTCGGGGAGCGCCCGCAGAATCCCGGCGACCGCGGCGCCACCGGCACGAGTCAACCCGTGCGGGCCGGGGCCTCCCGACAGGATCGGCCTGCCGCCCTCGGAGATCGACACGTGCTGATGGGCGCCGTTACCCGCCCCGCCCGCGACGGGCATGGGTGAGAACGACGCGCGGAGTCGCTGGGCGCGCGCGACCCGGCTGATCAGGGCGCGCGCCAGCACCGCATTGTCGGCCGCCCTGACGGGATCCGCGGGGGTGAGCGACACCTCGAATTGGTTCAGCCCCGCCTCGGCATGGAACTGTTCGATCGGCAGCTCCGCCGTCGACGCCGCCGCGAGGAAGTGCTCGAAGAATTCTTCGTGCGCGAGAACGGCATTCAGTCCGTAGGCGGACCATTCTTCGGTGGCCGCCGCGTCGAAGAGGGTGAACTCGATCTCGTGGCCGGCTCGTGCGCTCAGCCCGGATTCCGCCAACCGCGTCGTCACCCGGCGTAGCGCACCCCGGGTGCAGGCGAGCGACGGCGTCCCGTCCTGCTCGGTCAGGCTCGCCGGCGCCCAGTACGTGCCGTTGCCCAGGTCTCTCACCTCGTCGCCGTCGATCCGCAGACGGAGATCGCCCACCACGGAGAAGGACGGTGTGAACGCGAGATGATCGTCGACGCAGAACACATTCCAGCTCGGCGATGCGCCTGCCCCGGAGTCGACGAAGGAATCCAGCCTCGAGATCGGCAGCACCTTCGCCCGGGAGATCCCGGCCATGTCGACGATCGAACCGACGATGCGGTCCGGGTGGCCGAAGCCGTTCTCTGCACCGCGCATCAGGCCCGCGCCACTGCGGTGGTCCGCGCGAGGAAGCCGAGCACGCTGTCCACCGATTCGCGTTGCGCCCGGCCCTGACCTGCGCCCACACCACCGAACGCGATGCCGCCGGTCCACTGTGCGTCGGCGGGGAACATTCCGAGGCGGAGGAGGTGTCCGGCGCCGTCGAACGTCCGGTGTTCGTCTCGGGCGTCGGATCGACGCCCGAGAAGTGTCGTGGCCATCGCGTCCGAGGGCCACAGCTCGTCGTCCGCGCCGGTCAGGCACAGCAAGGGCGGCGTCGCCTCCTCGGACCGCAGTGTCGCGTCGGCGGGTGCGCCCGCGAGACCGGCCCGGTAGGCCGCACCCAGGCGCAGCAGGCTCGGCCGGTGCGCGGTGACGTCGTGGTGCGCCCGCCACGCGTTGCGGATCAGCTGCGGCATCAGCGCCCCGCCCGGCAGCGGCGCCCACGGCACGGCCCGGCCGTTCCACGTCCACGACGGGGTGTCGGCGATCTCGCCGTCGGGGCCGATCGCCTGCCACGACACCGAACTCGGGCTGATCAGGATCAGCCCGGCGACGGGGAGTTCGTCGACGCAGGCGGAGGCCAACAGGCCCTCCGCACCGCGCGAAATGGCCATCGCGGTCAGGCGGTTCGCGTCCACCGACGGCTGTGCACCCAGCATTCGGACCGCGGACGCGAATCGCTCGAGCGGAATGCTCACCAGCGTCGCGTCGGTGTTCGATTCGTCCACCCACGAATAGGCCAGTGCGGCATACCCGTTGGCAGCGAGCATCCCGATGGTGGAACGTTGGGAGTCGACGCCGCCCTCCGAGCCGCCGAAGCAGGCGACGCCCGGCCAACCGCCGCTCGGGGCGTCGCCGGCGGGTAGTGCGAGCAGGGCGGGCCGGTCGCCGACGTCGAGTGAACGAACGGACACGCCGGGGGCGCTCGCGTGACGCGTCACCGTCCGCCGCGACGTTCCCTCCGGAGTCATCGCCTCGACGGTGACCAGCCAGGCGTCGGGCGGCGGCACGAAGAGGTCGGGAACCCGGCCTTCGGACACGAACCGCATGGACCACAGCGGCGCGTCGGCGTCCGCCACATCCCAATCACCGTGGTCCGGAACCTGTCCGGCGACGTCCACGATCCCGTCGGCCGGGACGGCGAACGTGGCCTCCGACCGCCACTGCCCACCGAACAGGTCGGTCCCGGTGGTGCGGACGGTCACCGACGATCCGGGCCGGGCGCCACGGACGATCAGCGAGAACGCCTCGTCGTGACGCGACGACGCCGGAACGTCGAGTTCCAGCGACCCTGCCGACACGTCCGCGGCCGGCGCGGGCTGCTCGGTGACCTCCGGATCCGCCGAAGTCTGGGTCTCCAGCAGCTGCGACCGCTTCTCGAACCATCCCGGGAACACCGCGGACACGAGGCCCGCGACGCCCATGAGGGTGAACGGCAGCACCCAGTAGCAGACGACGGACAGGGTGTCGCCGGCATCGCGCATGGTGGCGTCGCCGTCGACGATCGGCGGGATCAGCGAGAACACGGTCATCAGTCCGAACGCGGCCACCCACATCCACGTCATCGCCGTGGTGATGTATCGGAAACCGCCGCTCGCCGCCGTCCGGGCGTCCACGGTGGCCGCCGCGTATTCGCGCACGAACGGCCTCCCGATCAGAACGCCCACCGCCGCGATCGCGAACAACCCGAAGTTGCTCAGCGGCTGCAGCCAGCGTTCGAGGACGGCGTCGTCCAGTGTGAGCGCCGCGATCAGCAGCAGCGCGAAGACGGCGACGGTGCCGACCTCGAGGGTCCGCCAGGGCTGGCCCCGCAACCGTTGCAGCACCTGACCTACCGCCGCGATGCCGAACGCAATCGCGACGGCAGCGACGAATCCGGTGTTGCCCACCAGGATCCAGTAGACGATCCACGGCGCGAATCCGATGATGAACCCCATTGCACTGCCCCACTGCCCGGCACACCCGAGCGGACGACGGCCGACCCACACATATTGTCGGCCCTCGAGCGGGCGCGGGGGCAGGATTCACCGAGCCGAGCGCGCGTCACCGCGCGAGAGTCTCCGCCAGTTCACAGAAACGCTGAACCGTGACGCCCGCGAACGTCGGGTTGTAGGCCACCGCCAACCCGATTGCGGGACGGGACGCGGCGGGGACGAGCTGCCGGAACCGCACACCGGTACCCGCTCGCCGCGACGAGCTCGACGGAACGAGTGCCCAGCCGAACCCGCTCTCGACCAGAAACAACACCGTCTGCACTTGCACCGCCTCCTGGGTGACCCGGGGTGAGAACTTCGCTTCCTCGAACAGAATCGACGTCAGCGCGTGCAGGCCGGGCAGGTCCGAGGTGGTGTAGTCGATGAACGGCTCGTCCCGCAGGTCGTCGAGCGAGACCCCGTCCTTCGCTGCCAGCCGGTGTCGCGTGGGTAGGGCGACGACGAAGTGGTCGCGCTCCACGGTGATGTAGCGAATATCGCTTCGCCGCGACAGTGGCACGCGCACTATCCCGACGTCGAGGTGATTTTGTTCGAGCGAGTCGATCAGCTCGGCGTTGGTGAGCTCCGAGAACTTCAACACGATGTCCGGATACTGCTTCTGGAATGCCGGCAGCAGCCGCGGGAGCAGGATGTTCTTGGCGGAACCGACGAAGCCCACGCGCAGCCCGCCGCTGAATCCGTGCGCGGTGGACCGCGCGACCCTGGCCACTTCCTCGGCGTGGAAGAGTGCCGCGCGCGCATCGGTCAGCGCCGCCTCGCCGGCCTTCGTGAGCCGCACCTGATGAGTGGACCGGACGAACAGTTCGGCCCCGATCTCTTCTTCCAGCTTTCGGATCGACACGGACAGGGGCGGCTGCGTCATGTGCAGGCGTTCCGCCGCCGCCCGGAAGTTCAGGGTGTCGGCGACGGCGACGAATTGAGTCAGCTGACGTAACTCCATGGTGATACCCCGTTCGAATCAAGTGATGCCGATGAGCGCGCTTCGCTTGTATTAAACAGGCGCCGGGAAGCACTGTGACTCAGACAACAGTCTTCGAGCAATCATGCCCACCATCACCACGGAGGCCATCCATGCCACCTGAGAAACCAGTGCCCGAACTCGCCAATTTCGAGAAGGCGTTCCGCCCCCGATCCGTCGCGGTCATCGGCGCGTCCGACGATGCGACCCGCATCTCCGGACGCGCGCTGCACTACCTGATCCGCGCGGGATACCGCGGCGCCATCTATCCGGTCAACAACCACCGCGGGACAGTGCAGGGCCTCCGCGCGTACGCCGCACTCGCCGACGTCCCCCAGACACCGGACATCGCATTGATCGCCCTTCCGTCCCGGCTGCTCGAGGGCGCCCTCACCGAGTGCGTGGAACAGGGCGTCGGCGCGGCAGTCGTCTACGCCGCGGGGTTCGCCGAGACCGGGTCCGACGGCGGTGCGCTCCAGGATCGGCTCGCCGCGATCGCGGCGGCGGGCGACTTCCGGCTGTTCGGCCCCAACTGTCTCGGCCTGCTCCACACGGACAGTGGATTCGCGGGCACATTCAGCAGCGCCTTCGACACGGCTATGCCGACCCCCGGCGGCGCGGCCATCGTCAGCCAGAGCGGTGCCTACGGCGGGCATCTCGCCTACCTGTGCGAGAAGCGCGGAATCGGCGTCGGCTATTGGGTGTCCACCGGCAACGAGGCAGGCACCGACGTCGCCGACTGCATCCACTGGCTCGCCCTGCAGGACGACGTCAGCGTGATCCTGGCGTACGCGGAGGGCGTCCGTGACGGCGAGTCCTTTCGTGCCGCCCTGCAGGCCGCACACGATCACCGCAAGCCGGTCGTGTTCATGAAGGTCGGCCAGTCCGCCGCCGGCGCAACCGCCGCACAGTCCCACACCGCGAGCCTCGCGGGAGCCGACGCGGTATTCGACGCCCTCTGCAGGCAGTACGGGGTGTACCGGGCGCACACCACACAGGAACAGGTGGATGTCGCGTACGCCGCCGACCGCGGACGCTTCCCGACGGGGCGCAGCCTCGGGATCATCACCGTGTCCGGTGGTTTCGGCGTGCAGTTGTGCGATGCCGCCGAACGCGGCGGGCTCGATGTCACTCCTCTCGCGGAATCGGGGCGGGCGAAGCTCCGCGAGCTCAATCCGATGGGTAGCGACAACAATCCCTGCGACACCACCGCCGGCTGGCTCAACGACATGAGTCTCATCACCAAGACGTTCGACGTCATGTACTCCGACGGCGGCTACGACAGCATCATCGGATCGTTCACCATGCTCCCCGACTCCCCCACTTACGGCGAGGAGATCCGCAAGGCCATCGGCGCCGGGACGAGCGAATTCCTCGACCGGCTGACGGCACTGTGCATGGAGGCGCGCACCGAGGTGGTCCGGGCGTACGAGCGCGACGGCTTCCTCGTCTTCGACGACTCCGAACGGGCCGTCACCGCGTTGAGCGCGCTCGCGTACTTCGCCGAGCATTTCGACAGCGAGATCGTCCGCCGTGACCGAAAACGAACCACGCGAGCCCCTCTCGGTAGCGATCCGCTGTCGGAACACGCCGCCCAGCAGCTCCTGACCGAGGCGGGCATCCCCTTCCCAGCCTCGACACTGGTCACCCACCCCGACGACGTCGCGAAAGCCGCGGCGGACCTCGGATTTCCCTTGGTCATGAAGATCGTCTCACCCGACATCGCGCACAAGACGGAGATCGGCGGTGTCATTCTCGCCGTCGAGGACGAAGCCCAGGCCACAGCCGCGTACGCGACGCTACTCGAACGGGCGACCGCCGCAGCGCCGTCCGCCCGCATCGAGGGTGTGCTCCTCGGCGTGATGTGCCCGAAGGGTGTCGAAACCATCGTCGGTGTCACCAACGATCCCGTCTTCGGACCCACCGTCATGTTCGGCCTCGGTGGCGTACAGGCCGAACTGTTCCGCGACGTCGCCTTCCGCGTCGGCGAACTCGACCGCGACGAGGCCCTGAAACTGATCCGCGAGATCCGGGGTTATCCCCTCCTCACCGGGTTTCGTGGCGCGTCCGCCGCCGATATCCACGGTCTCGCCGACGTCCTCGTCGCGGCATCGCGGTTCGCCGTCACCCACGCGGACGGACTCGACTCCCTCGAACTCAACCCGGTGGTGGTACTCGAGGAAGGCCACGGCGTACTCGCGCTCGACGCGCTGATCACGGTCCGGCCCGACCCCCGCGAGCACTGACGATCGGCTGTTCCGCGTCGTCCCTCGCCCATTTCCCCCTTCGACTCCGGAGAAACCATGTCACTCTCGGATACCCATTCCAGTTCATCGGGTCGCACGCGCCCCGCGGACGCACCTCCGCCCCGCCGCACCAGGATCCGCTTCCTGATCGTGGCACTGCTCTTCATCGTGTCGACGCTCAACAACGCCGACCGCGCGATCCTGTCGATCACCGGCACCGAGATCAAAGCCGACCTGGGCATCAGCGCCATCACTCTCGGCTACCTGTTCTCCGCGTTCGCCTGGGCGTACATGCTCGCCCAGATCCCCGGCGGACGGCTCGTCGACCGCTTCGGCGCCAAGCGCATGTATGCCATCAGCATCTTCGTCTGGTCGCTCTTCACCCTGTTGCAGGGCTTCGTTCCGCTCATGGGACTCGGTGCCGCGGTTGTGGCACTGTTCGCCCTGCGGATCGGCGTCGGCATCGCCGAGGGGCCTGCCTACCCGTCGAACGGCCGGGTAGTGGCCACGTGGTTCCCGTCGTCCGAACGTGCCACCGCCTCCGCCATTTTCAACTCGTCCCAGTACGCGGCGGCGGTCGTGTTCACCCCGTTCATGGCGTGGCTGACGCACGCACACGGCTGGCACTCCGCCTACCTCGCCATGGGCGGAATCGGCATGGCGCTGAGCGCGCTGTGGCTGAGGTTCTACGACCAGCCCCGCGAGCACAGAATGGCCAACGACGCCGAGATCGAGTACATCGCCGAGGGCGGTGCGCTGATCGACATCGAGGAGGAGAGCTCCGCACCGGACGCCCCGAAGATCAACACCTGGAACGCCATTCGACAGCTCGTCGGCAGCCGAATGATGCTCGGACTGTATGCAGGCCAGTTCTTCATCACCACCATCGTGTACTTCTTCCTCACGTGGTTCCCGATCTACCTCATCGAGGAACTCGGAATGCCGCTGCTCGACGCCGGTCTCGCCGCGTCCATCCCCGCGATCTTCGGCTTCCTCGGCGGGATCCTCGGCGGAGTCGTATCGGACCGTCTGCTCACACGAGGCGTGCCGCTCACCTGGGCCCGCAAGATTCCGATCATCATCGGACTCACGTTGGCGACCGTCATCGTCCTCTGCAACTTCACCACCTCGCAGACCGTCGTCATCCTGTTCATGGTGCTGGCGTTCTTCGGCAAGGGCCTCGGCAGCCTCGGGTGGACCATCGTCTCGGACACCTCCCCCAAGGAAGCGGCCGGGTTGTCGGGCGGCCTGTTCAACACGTTCGCGAACGCCGCGGGCATCACCACCCCCATCGCCATCGGCTACATCGTCGACGCCACCGGTTCCTACGACGGAGCACTGATCTTCGTCGGTGTCAGCGCCGCACTGGCGGTCTGCAGCTTCTTGTTCATGGGCAAGATCACCCGCGTCGAGTTGACGCCGGATCGGAACGGAGTCGGCCATGCCTGATGTGCACGTGCATCTCACGATCGAGAACGGTGTCGCGATACTGACACTGGACAATCCACCGCTCAATGTGGTGACCCGCGACTTGACGCGGCAGCTCGCCGACCGCCTCGACGCCCTCGCGATCGACGACACGGTACGCGCCATTGTGGTGACCGGTGCCGGAAGCCGGGCGTTCTGCGCCGGGTCCGACATCTCCGAGTTCCACGAGATGATGGAACCGGGCCAGGTGGTGGAGAAGAAGCTTCGACGGCAGAACGAGATCTTCCAGTTCCTCGCGCACTTCCCGAAGCCCACGGTGGCCGCCCTCGGCGGGCTCACTCTCGGCGGTGGACTCGAAATTGCCTGCTGCTGTGACCTACTGATCGCGGAAGAACAGGTCTCGCTGGCGTTGCCGGAGATCAAACTCGGAGTCTTCCCCAGCAGCGGCGGAACGTTTCGCACCACACGGCGGATCGGGATCGGCCGTGCCAAGCGGATGATGTACTTCGGTGACCCGATCGATGCCCGGACCGCGCTCGACTGGGGTCTGGTCGACGCGGTGGTTCCCCAGGGCACCGCACTGGCCGAGGCGCGGCGCTGGGCCGGGATCCTCACCCGTCGACCCGCTTTCGCCCTGGAGTTGTGTAAGTCGGTGATCAACGCGGCCGACGATCTGGACGAGGAGCAGCTGGTGCAGAAGTCCCTGACCGCAAGCGACCGTGCGTTCAGTTCACCCGAATGCCGCGAAGGCGTGCGCGCCTTCTTCGCCAAGGAAAACCCCGATTTTCGAGTTCAGGAGCACTCATGAGGAGAGCAGCCATCGTCGCCCCGTCCCGCACCGCCATCGGGGCCTTCGGCGGCGCACTGAAGAACGTGGCGGTCGAGGATCTCGGTGCCGCGGTCGCCACCGCCGTCGTCGAACGCAGCGGCATCGACCCCGCCCTCATCGAGGACATGGTGTTCGCCCAGTCGTACGCCAACAGCGAGACCCCCTGCGTCGGAAGGTGGATCGCGCTGCAGGCAGGTTTCCCCCTCGACGTGGCCGGCATGCAACTGGACCGCCGGTGCGGCGGCGGCCTGCAGTCGATCGCCACCGCGGCGATGATGGTGCAGAGCGGCGCCGCGGACGTCGTGATGGCCGGCGGCGTCGAAAGCATGAGCAACGTCGAGTTCTACACCACCGACATGCGCTGGGGTTCGCGTCAGGGAACGGTGAAACTGCACGATCGGCTCGATCGTGGCCGCGAACGTTCCCAGCCCGTCGAACGATTCGGCTACATCTCCGGGATGATCGAAACCGCGGAGAACCTCGCTTCGAGATACGGCATCTCCCGCGACGCTGCCGACGCGTTCGCCGCCCAGAGCCAACACCGGGCCGCGGCCGCCTGGGAGGCGGGACGCTTCACCGACGAGGTCGTGCCGATCAAGGTGCAGCAGCGCACAGCGGAGCCGGTGATCTTCGACCGGGACGAGGGAATCCGCGCCGATTCGAGCGTCGAGAAGCTCGCGAAGCTGCGCACCGTCATGCCGAACGGCACCGTCACCGCAGGCAACGCCTGCTAGCAGAACGATGCCGCCGCGGCGTGTCTCGTGGTCGCGGAGGACCAACTCGACCGGCTCGGTCTCGAACCGCTGGGCTTCCTGCACGGCTGGGCTGCCGTCGGATGCGAGCCCGCCGAAATGGGCATCGGTCCCGTTCCCGCGGTTCGCAAACTGTTCCGCAAGCTCGGCCTGGGCGTCGACGACATGGACCTCGTCGAGGTCAACGAGGCCTTCGCGGTCCAGGTACTCGCGGTTCTTCAGGGCTTCGGCTACGAGGACCAATCGAAGGTGAACGTCAACGGTTCCGGAATCTCCCTCGGCCATCCCGTCGGCGCCACCGGTTCCCGAATCATGACGACACTGCTCCACGAACTGAAGCGCCGCGGGGGACGCTACGGCATGGAAACGATGTGCATCGGCGGCGGGCAGGGCATAGCAGCCGTCTTCGAATCCGCGTGAGCAGGTGTGCTCCGATCACGCACCGAGCAGCTGGTGCGCCCGCAGGCCGACGTACAGTTCGGCGGCGTCGATGGGGTCGGAGAAGTCGCGTCCCGTGAGGGTGTGAATTCTGCGCAGCCGGTACAGGACGGTGTTGCGGTGGTAGTGCAGCTGGGTGGCCGCCGCGGTGGTGGAGCCGCGACAGGAGAACCACGCATCGAGGGTGGCGAGCAGGCTCTCCTGTTCCTCGGCGGGCAGGCCCAGCACCGGTCCGAGGATCTGGTTCGACGCGAGCTTGCCGGCGTCGGGCACACTGACCAGCAGCAACGACACCGGCACCGACTCGTAGCGGGTGACGGTGCATCCACCGTGTCCCGCGCAGCGACGGGCGATCCGTGCCTGCTCGACGGCCCGGCTCGTCCCGCCGGGACGTCCGAACACCGAGCTGACCCCGATCCGGCCGTGACCGGAGCGGCCGAGGAGGTCCAGCGCGGAATCGAGCACCTCGGCGGTGGCGGCCCACAGCAGTCCGATCCGCCCGTCGACCTCCGTGTCCCACACCGAGTCGACACCCACACCGCGAAGGTCCGACTGCACGACGTCCGCGGCGGACGGAGACGCCGCCGCTTCGACGGACACGACGAGGAAGGTGCTGTTCTCCGGAATCCGGAACGTGCGGAGCGCGTCGGCGGCGCCGGCGGGGTTGGCGGCGTGGTCGCCGAACAGGGTCCTGATCAGCCGGCCCCGCGACTCGGCGTCCTCGCGGGCGCGCAGGTCGGCGGTCTCCCGATATGCCTCCGCGGCGCTGTCCGAGTAGACGTCCACGAGCGCCCACACCTGGGCGGCCATGTCGAGCAGCGCGTTGGTGGCCCGGCCCTCCGAGCGGTTCATCAGTTCGTCCCAGATCAGGCGGCCGCCGAGCCGGAACGCGTGGAGTAGCGCCGCGAGCGGCACACCCTGTTCGGCCTTCAACTGTCCGGCCGCCCGCGCCGCCTCGAGCCGGATCGGCGCACTGCCCGCGAGGTTGCCCAGCATTGCCGTCAGATTGTCGACGCACGCCGCGTACAACTGCTCGGGAGTGAGGAGGGTCGCCTCCACGTAGCCGTGCTCGGCCGACAGGATGCGCGATACGAGTTCCTCGGACAACTGGTCCACGGACTCCAGCATCGATCCCAGAAGATCGGTGGGCGACGGCGCGACATCCGAGCTGACAGTCATCCGGCAAGACTATCGACCGGACGTGGTCCGCGCCATACCCTTTTGTGCGACGGCATAGCCCGCATGTTCACATTGACAGCCGCTGCCTATGGCGCGACGCCGGCAACTGGGACGAGAATCAGTGTTCTACGCCACAGTAGTTTTTCGTTTCTGCGGCGCGGTCCTTCATGTAGTCGACCCGAGCGGAGCTGTCCACAGTGAGCACTTCAGAACCCGAGGCCACCTCCAACACCCCCGACGCGGCCTCCCCACATCCGGACGTCGACGCCGCCCTCGCCGACCTCGCCGAGGGCGAGAAGACCTGGGCCGACCTCTCCCTCGCCGATCGCAGGAAACTCCTCGACAAGGTGCACGACCTCACCGTGCAGCACGCCGCCGACTGGGTGGACGCCGCGGTCGCGATCAAGGGGCTGGACCCGAAGTCGCCGCTGGTCGGCGAGGAATGGATGTCGGGACCGTACCCGCTGGCCACCGGCACCGCGGCACTGTCCGCGAGCCTGGCGAAACTCGAGGCCGGAACCAGCCCGCTGGACGGCGCCACGTTCGGCACGGCCCCCGGCGGCCGCACCACCGTCAAGGCGCTGCCGCTGAACATCTTCGACAAGCTGCTGCTCAGCGGATTCAGCGCGGACGTGTGGCTGCAGCCGGGAATCGATCGTGCGACGGCACAGCGCGACGCCGGCCTCGCCCAGCGCGACCCGTCGCGGACACAGGGCGTCGGCGTGGTCCTGGGCGCCGGCAACATCACCTCGATCGCCCCGCTCGACACCCTGTACGAACTGATCGCGCACAATCGCGTCGTCGCACTCAAGCTCAACCCCATCACCGACCGCCTGCTGCCCGTGCTGACGCGTGTCCTCGAACCGCTCATCTCCATCGGCGCGGTCCGACTGCTGACCGGCGGCGCGGAGGTCGGGACGTATCTGGTGCACCACGACCTCGTCGACCACGTGCACATGACGGGCAGCGCGCTCACCCACGACGCGATCGTGTTCGGCACCGGCGAGGAGGGTGCGCGGCGCAAGGCTGCGAACGAGCCCATCCTCGGCAAGGCCATCTCCAGTGAACTCGGCGGCGTGTCACCCACCATCGTGCTGCCCGGCGACTGGAGCCGCGCCGACATCAAGTTCCAGGCCGAACACATTGCGACGCAGCGACTTCACAACGGCGGCTACAACTGCATCGCGGCGCAGGCCGTGGTCGTGTCGTCCGAGTGGAAGCAGCGCGACGAGTTCGTGGCAGCCCTGAAAGAGGCCCTCGACAAGGCACCGGACCGCACCGCGTACTACCCCGGTAGCGACTCCCGGGTCGCCGCGGCCACCGCGTCGTTCCCCACCGCCGCACGCCTGGGCGAGAACGGCGGACGCGTCCTGGTCACCGATCTCGAGCCCGGCGCCTACGCCCCGCTCCTGCAGACCGAGTACTTCGCTCCGGCGCTCGGCGTGATCGACCTACCCCACGGAGGCGCCGAGTTCGCGGCACACGCCGCCGACCTCGTGAACGAGGACTTCATCGGCACCCTCGGGGTCAACATCGTCGCTGCCCCGCAGACCATCCGCGAGATGGGGGCGGAGTTCGACTCGCTGCTCGAGAGCCTCCGCTACGGGACCATCGCCGTGAACGCGTGGACCGGCGTCGGGTACCTCACCGCCACCGCGACCTGGGGAGCCTTCCCCGGCCACACCCTGAACGACGTCCAGAGCGGCATCGGCGTGGTGCACAACGCCCTGCTCATCGACCGGCCGGAGCGCACCGTCGTCCGCGGCCCGTTCCGCCCGTCGCCGCGGTCGATCCTGAACCGTGAGATGTCCATCTCGCCCAAGCCCCCGTGGTTCGTCACCAACCGAACCGCCGCCACGACGGGCCGATTGCTGACAGGATTTGCCGGTGCACCCTCATGGACCCGGCTGCCGGCGATCTTCGCGTCCGCGCTGCGTGGATGAGGGCGCGTGCCCCCGACCCCTCACCCCCGTCGAAGTGGAGATGAACGATGAATCAGGAACTGTCTGTGGCCGACTACGTGATCGTGGGGTCGGGTTCGGCAGGTGCCGTGCTGGCCGGCCGGCTCAGCGCCGACTCCGGCAGCGAGGTCGTGGTCCTCGAGGCCGGTGGTGAGGACAAGGACAAGTTCGCGCACATCCCCGCCGCGTTCTCGAAACTGTTTCGCAGCGAGATGGATTGGGACTACCTGACGGAGCCGCAACCCGGACTCGGTGGGCGGACGATCTACTGGCCGCGCGGCAAGATGCTCGGCGGCTCGTCGTCGATGAACGCGATGATGTGGGTGCGCGGGTTCGCCGCCGACTACGACGAGTGGGCCGACCTCACCGACGACTCCTGGTCGTTCAAGGAAGTGGTCAAGTACTTCCGCCGCATCGAGGACGTGCAGGGCGCGTCGGACGCCGACAGCGGAACCGGCGGGCCGATCGTCGTCTCGCACCAGCGGAGCCCCCGCGCCCTCACCGGGTCGTTCCTCGCGGCGGCCGAGGAGACCGGTTACCCCGTCGAGCGGGCGAACACCACTCGGCCCGAGGGCTTCTCACAGACCATGGTCACGCAGAAGCGGGGCGCCCGGTGGAGTACCGCCGACGCCTACCTCCGGCCGGCGCTGAAACGGAAGAATCTGACCGTCCTCACCGGCGCCCAGGCCACCCGGGTTGTGTTCGAGGGTTCCGCGGCCGTCGGCGTCGAGTACGAGAAGCACGGGGTGCGGCGCACCGTCCGGGCCGCGAAGGAAGTGATCCTCGCAGGCGGGGCGATCAACTCCCCGCAACTCCTCATGCTGTCGGGCATCGGCGACGAGGCGCAGTTACGTGAGCACGGAATCGCGGTGCAGCAGCACCTGCCGGAGGTCGGGAAGAATCTCCTCGATCACCTGGTGTCGTTCCTCGGCTACAGCGTCGACTCGGACTCACTGTTCGCCGCCGAGAAGATCCCCGAGCTGCTCAACTACCTGACCCGTCGCCGGGGCATGCTCACCTCGAATGTGGCCGAGGCGTACGGCTTCACGCGCAGTCGGGACGATCTGACGCTGCCCGACCTAGAGATGATCTTCGGGCCGGCGCCGTTCTTCGACGAGGGCCTCATCCCGGCGACCGGTCACGCCGCGGTGATCGGCACCATCCTCGTGAAACCCGAGAGTCGAGGCGAGATCTCGCTGCAGTCGGCGGATCCCCTCGCGAAGCCGATCATCGATCCCCGCTACCTCAGCGACAGCGGCGGAGTCGACCGGCGGGCGATGCTCGAAGGACTGCGCCTGTGCGACGCCCTCGCATCGGCCCCGGCGCTGAAGTCGCTGCTCGGCAACATGATTCGCCCGGCGGTGGAGCCGAGCACTCCACTCGGCGAGATTCTCGCGCGGGCGCTGCAGGAGAACGCCCACACGCTCTACCACCCGGTCGGGACGTGCCGCATGGGCAACGACGACGCGAGTGTCGTCACACCCGAACTGCGGGTCCGTGGGGTCGACAAACTGCGCGTCGCCGACGCGTCGATCATGCCCGCCATCATCCGCGGGCACACCCACGCACCCTCCGTCCTCATCGGTGAGCGGGCGTCGGATCTGATCCGCAACTCGTAGGGCGCTTCGCGCCCCGTGCGCCCTTTTGGTAGCGCTGGCAACCAGAAAGGCGCACGGGCGGCGGAGCCGCCTAGTACCGGCGCGCCGCGTAGAACGGCATCGAATCGAGGGGCGCCTGCTTCACGGGCTGCCCGGCGGTGGGCGCGTGGACGACCGTGCCGTTCCCGGCGTAGAGCCCGACATGTTCGGCCCCGTTGAACAGGACGAGATCACCCGGCTGCAGGCTGCCCTTGTCGACGGGCGATCCACCGCCCATCTGGTCGTAGGTGGTGCGGGGCACCGAGATGCCGGCCTGCTTGTATGCCCACTGCACCAGACCCGAGCAATCGAAGGAGTTCGGGCCGGTGGCACCCCAGACGTACGGCGATCCGATCTTCGACTGGGCGGCCGCGAGAGCCTGAGCGCCGTGGGTAGACGGCAACGCCGGCGGGGCGGGCAGTGCCGGCGGGGCGGGCAGCGGTCCCGGGAGGGGCCCAGGGTTCGGAGCCGACGGCACCGGCGGAACACCGGGTATCTCGAATGTCCCAATCCCTGGGATGGTGATCGGCTCCGCTGCAGCGGGAGCAACGGGAAGCAGAAACGCTCCCACTCCCACACCGGCGGCGATCAGAAGACCGCCGGTCGAAAACTGCAGACGATTGCCCCGACGCAATCTATGCTTGGCCATTGAGCTGAGTCCTTCAATTCATTGGTGCCCGTCGACACGAGTGCCGTTCGGACGAGACATTAGATAACATCCCGGTCACGGACTCAGCGGACAACGGCCGAATGGCCCATACAGATACCTGTTTTCGCAGTCCAGGTATATAACGATTAGATATCGAACCGACCGGTCCGTCACGAAACCCCAAAAACAGGTATGTCTTCAGGCAATTCGGCCCGTTACCGACGGCATGCGCGTCATCCACGCTGTGGAGCGTGTCACTGATCCAGAACTCAGAACCCGAGATCTTCGGGGAACCCACAGGTGCGGACGCCGCGACCCTCACTGTCGTGGGGCGAGGTTCGCCCGTCGTCTTCCTGCACGGATGGGGGCTCACCCCGCGGGTGTACGGCCGCAGCCTGTCGATGCTCGCCCAGCAGGGGCATCGCGTCGTCACTCCGACGCTCCCCGGCTTCGGCGGAACCCCCGACCATCCACCCGAGGCCCGGACCTTCGCCGGTTATGCGGCCTGGCTCGGACGGTTCCTCGACGAGGCGGGAATCAGCGAGCCGGTCACACTGGTCGGCCACTCCTTCGGCGGGGGCGTCGCCATTCAGGCTGCGCACGACCTTCCGGAGCGGGTCGCGCGCCTGGTGCTCGTCAACTCGGTCGGTGGTGGCGCCTGGTCGTCCGACGGCTGGGGAATCCGGCCCATCGGCGAGAGGCCGCTGTGGGACTGGGGCGCTTCGGCGCTGGGTGAGGCGCTGTCGATCCGGACCATCGCGCACACGACGGCGTCGCTCGTCAACGGTTTTCTGCCCAACGCGCTGCGGGATCCGGGTGCGGTCTGGCGAACGGCACACCTGGCCAGACGGGCGGACCTGCGCCACGAACTCGGCGTGCTCGCCGACCGGGGCCTACCGGTGTCGCTCGTCTGGGGTCGCGGGGACCGGACAATTCCTCTCGCCAGCTTCGAGTCGATGCGGAAGGCGCTGCGCAATCCGCCCGTCATCACTGTGACAGGCAACCACGGTTGGCTGATTCACGACCCCACGTCCTTCGCCGACGCCGTCCGCCGGGCACTCCACAGCCCGTGAGTGGTTGACGAGTGAGACTCGCTGACCACGCACGGGCGGCGGAGCCGCCTACACCGCGTTTCCGTCGGCGTCGCTGTGGGGCGGATAGGTGCCGTTCGCGTACGGGTTGTACTCGTTGGTGAAGAGGTCCTCGGCCGCCGCACCCCCCGGTTTCAGCACCCCCAACCGCACGCCCTGGTCGATCCAGATCTGGAACTCCCCGGGGTCGATCACTCCCCCGGGCGCGGGCACGCCGGCACTCTTCCATTGCCGGACGAACTCCGTGGACTCGTTCCGCCCACGACCCTCGATGATCTTCACGAATCGGTCGACCACCTCCTCCTTCGGCACAGTCTGCGTCCACCGCACGGCACGCGCGACCCCCTGCACGAAGTCGCGGGTGGCGTCCTCGTTCTTCGCGATGAAGTCGTTCCGGAACACCACCGCCCCGATCCCCAACGGTCCGGTGAGATCGACATCCGTGAACAGCGGCGTCAACCCGCCCCGGCCGAGCGCGGCATCCTTCACGATCCCACCGAGATTCCCCACGTCGATCTGCCCCGACCGCAGTGCCTGTTCCGTGTTGTTCGGTGGCACGACGGTCAGCTCGACCTGGTTGATCTCGTCGTTGGTCAGTCCGGCGCGAAACAGCCATTCCTTGATGACGTACTCGTGGTAGGCGCCGAGGGTGTTGATCCCCACCTTCTTGCCGATCAGATCACGAGCCGTCCGGATGGGGCTGCCCTCGAGGACGTAGTAGCCGTTGAAGCTGTCGGTCTCGGTGTCGCCGTCCGACCCGTATACCGACACGACTCCGGTCAGCGGCGCCCCGGCGTCGACGAGTTTCGCGATGGCACCGTTGAACGCGGACCCGAAATCGGTGTCCCCCGTGGCCGCCGACTGAATGCTCTGCGGTCCACTCGTCGTGTCACCCAGCCACTCCAGCTGCACCTTCTCGAAGAAGCCGAGGTCCTCCGCGAGTTCCGGGAAGGTGACACTGGCCGGGCTGCCCTCGTACCGCAGCACCGTCTTGCCGTCCGCCGTCGTGCCGCCCCCGGAGGAGGACCCACCACACGCGGCGACCACCAGTGCCATACCGGTGACCAACACCGCCGCAACGATCGACCTGTTGCGGCGCAACCCGATCCGCGACTCAGCCCTCATGTCGTCGCCCCGGGCTCAGTCGGCGCCGTGGAACGCGCTGCCGACCACCGACCGCGACGGCTGACCGTCGATGCCGACCGGAACATCACCTTCGACGGTCGTGCGGTACAGCACCCGCACGACGTCGAGATGGTCGAGATCCGCCGGTGCGAGGTGCGCGGTGATGCGGTTGTCCCACACTCCGATGCTGTTGTTCTGCCAGCGAACACGGACGGTGTAGGCCGGGTTCGTGACCTCCTCGAACAGCAGGTCGAGAATCCGGTCGCTCTGCGCCGGGGAGACACCGAGGATGCGACTCGTGAAACCGGGGGTGACGAAGAGCCCGCGCTCACGGGTTTCGGGATGCACCCTGACCACCGGGTGCTCCGTCACGATCGGCTTGGTGGTGACGTTCTGCTCGGCATCACTGCCCGCCTCCCAGCGCTTCTGTCGTCCCCCGAAGCGGTGCTCGGCGCGCAGGCCGTCCACGAATGTCTTCAACGATTCCGGCAGGTTGGCGTACGCCGCAGCGAGATTGGTCCAGGTGGTGTCGCCCCCGACGTCGGGTACCAGCTCCGATCGCAGGAACGTGATCGCCGGCGGATTCACCAGCGCAGAGACGTCGGTGTGCCAGAAGTTCGCGTAGCTGTACTTGCGGGCACCGCCGCGGGCCGCGTATTTGCGGCTGTCCACCTCCAGGATTTCCGGGTAGCCCTCGGGGGCGTTGTAGTCGTACGGATGTGCGGGCGTCACCTTCCCGAAGTGGCGGGAGAACCGGATCTGCGCCGCGTGGTCGAGGGGCTGGTCGCGGAAGAACAGCACCTTGTGGTCGAGCAATGCCTGCCGCAGTCGTGCAGCGGTGGCCTCGTCCAGTTCACCCGCAAGATCCACACCGCTGACCTCGGCGCCGATATAGCCGGCGATGGGAGCGATCCGGAGCTCGGTGGCGACACCGGGACAGTCGTCGATAACTGTCATTTTCGTCTGTCTCCTTTATGGACTCGTGCGCCTTTCTGGTAGCGCTGGCTACCAGAAAGGCGCACGGGTGGCGAAGCCGCCTACTTCTCGCCGCGGAACGCCGCACCGGCGATGGACGTGGACTCCTTGCCGTCGGGGCCGACGGGAACGTCGCCCTCGAGGGTCGTGCGGTACAGGACCCGGGTGACGTCGAGGTGGTCGAGGTCGGTGGGCGCGAGGTGCGCGGTGGCACGGTTGTCCCAGAACGCGAGGCTGCCCGGCGCCCAGCGGAAGCGCACCGTGTACGCCGGATTGGTCACCTCGGCGAACAGCAGATCCAGCAGGCGGTCGCTCTGCGCCGGCGAGACCCCGACGATCCGGGCGGTGAAACCGGGTGTGACGAACAGTGCCCGCTCCCCCGTCACCGGGTGCACGCGGACCACCGGGTGTTCGGTGACGAGCGGGTTCTCCCGCGTCTTCTGGGCGTAGCTGCTGTCGTCGGCCCACTGCGGGTGCCTGCCGCCGAACCGGTGCTCGGCGCGGAGACCGTCGACGAGGCCCTTCAGCGAGTCCGGCAGACCCTCGTACGCGGCGACGAGGTTGGTCCACTGGGTGTCGCCGCCCTGTTCCGGGACGATGTGCGCGCGCAGGATCGTGCCGGCAGGCGGGTTGATCAGCGCGGTGACATCGGTGTGCCACTTGTTGTCGTAGTTGTACTTCTTGCGGCCGAAGCGCTTCTCGTACTTGCGGCTGTCGACGGCGAGGATCTGCGGGAAACCCTCGGGGGCTTCGTCGTCGTACGGGTGCGACGGCGTCACGTCACCGAACTTCCGCGAGAACGCGATCTGTTCGGCGTGCCCGATCTCCTGGTCGCGGAAGAACAGGACCTTGTAGCGGTGCAGCGCGTCGCGGACCTGGGCTACCTCGTTGTCGGCCAGTTCTTTCCGGAGGTCGATTCCGGAGATCTCGGCGCCGATGTGCCCGGCGACCGGACGAACCTCGAGCGCGGTGCCGGCGGTCCGATCCGATTCGGCGGGCGCGGCGGTGGTGAGTGTCATGAGTACTCCTGGTTTCGGGCTGAATCGATACGTCGCGATCATCATCGAATCCCGAACCACGGTGCTACAACGGTATTTTCACAATGCGAAAAAGGTTCACCCTGAGTTTTTCCCTACCGGAACGCGGGAAATGCAGTTCCGGCACCCGCACCGATCCGCGCCGCGACGCCCCGCATCGGCGTCACGATCTCCCGCACCAGATCGTCGGTGAGTCGCCGGCGGAGCGCCTGCACCCCCAACGCGCCGCGGGGCCGTCCCTCCGGGTCGAGAACGGGAACCGCAACGGCGAGCACGTCCCGGTTCTCCGAGGAGAAGGCCGCGGCGTAGCCCAGCCGTCGGACCCGTTCGAGGTCGGAGGACGCCGCCACCGAACCGCTGCGCCGTGCGGACGCCGTACCGAACGCCAGAATCGCCATGCCCATCGCGCTGCTCTGCAGCGGTTGACGTGCACCGGGCAGTTGGTGCATGCAAAACCGTTCGGGTGGGCGCGCCGAGAAGACGGTGACCGCGACATCGTCCTTCGCGACCCCGAGACTGGTCGTCAGCTTCACACGTGCGGCGAGCGAATACAGGTGCGGGGCGAACGATTCGGCGTCGAGACGCCCCAGCGACGGAACGGCCAGCGAGATCAGGCTCGGCCCCACCCGATAGCAGTCGGTTCGCTCGTCGCGCTCGAGCAAGCCGCCGCGGACGAGGGCCTGCACGATACGATACGTCGTGCTGACCGCCAATCCGGTGCGGGCAGCGAGCGCGCTGACGGTCAGGTCGGTGGGCCCGCCCTCGAAGCAGGCGAGTACTGCGATCGCCCGTTCCACCGCCTGCGACCCCGAACGCGGTGACGTCACGAGCTCCCCCTCACCGTCTGAACGAACTCACGCCGACCGCGCGGCGCCGTACTCGGGAACCGGCACCGCGAAGCGCTCACGCAGGGTCTTCTCCGCGTATTCGTAACGGAAGAGCCCCCGCTTGCGGAGCAGGGGCACCACCTCGTCCACGAAGGTGTCGAGTCCGGACGGGAACGCGTCGGGCATCAGGTTGAATCCGTCGGCCGCCTCGGCGCGGAACCACGCCTCGATGGTGTCGGCCACCTGTTCCGGTGTGCCGATCACGGCGCGGTGCCCGCCACCCCCGTCCAACTCGCGAAGGAGCTGGGCCACGGTCAGATTCCGCTCACGCGCCAGACCGACCACTGATTCACGGAACCCGAGGGAACCCGCAAACGTCGCCGGGTCGGGCGGTCCGTCCAGGAGCGACGCCGGGATCGGCTGGTCGAGGTCGAGTTCCGCGAGCGGGACACCGAGGGTCAGACTCAGCCGGTCCCAGCCGAACTTCGCGGGCACGTGCGTGCGGAGTTGTTCGTGTCGAGCGACGGCCTCCGCTTCGGTCGAGCCGATGACCGTGATCAGCCCGGGCAGGATCTTCACATCGTCGGGATTGCGGCCGGCCGCACGGGCCACGTCCTTGACGTGCTTGTAGTGCCTGCGCCCGGCGTCCAGCGTGAGCTCCGCGGAAAAGACGCCGTGTGCGGTGCGGCCGGCGAGGTCACGCCCGGCGGGCGACCCGCCTGCCTGGATGAGGGGCGGCTGCCCCTGATCCGACGGCGGCACCCGCAGCACGCCGTCGACGTCGAAGAACTCGCTGTGATGCGACACCGGGACACCGCTCCGAGCGCTCTCCCACAGCGCGGTCACCACGCCGACGAACGCCTCGGCGCGGCGATAGCGGTAGTCGCGGTCCGGAATCTGTTCGAATCCGAAATTGGCTGCGGCCGTCGGCGAATAGGTGGTGACCACGTTCCACGCCACCCGGCCGCCGCTGAGGTAGTCGAGGGAGAGGAAGCGTTCGGCGAGATCGAGCGGGTCGTTGAACGTGGTGGAGGCGGTCCCGATCAGGCCCAGGTTCTCGGTGGCCGTCGCCACGGCCGCCAGGATCACCGACGGTTCCAGCGCCCGGGTCGGCTTCACCCGGGGGTTCTCCCAGAAGCCGGGGCCATCGGCGAGGAAGAACGCGTCGAGGGTGCCACGCTCGGCGATCCGGGCGATCCTGGTGAAGTGGTCGAGATCGACGAACGAGCGCGCATGCACGTCGTCGAGGGTCCACGCCCCCGGGGCAATTCCCACGTCCAGCACGTTCACGTTGAGCACCAGTTGGCGTCGGGATCTACTCACGGCGATGCCTTCCGAATCAGAAGAATCCGGTGTCGGGAAGCGGAGTCTCGTTGACCACGAGGTCGCCGATCACCCGCGCCTTGTACACCGTCGGGTTGTGGGAGAACAGGGTTCGCAGATTGCGCCAGTGCCTGTCCAGGTGCGCCGACTCCCGGGTGGCCGAGGCGCCGCCGACCTCGAACAACCGGGTGGCTGCCCGGAGCGCGATGTCCTCGATGGAGACCTTCACCTTCGCGGCCAGTACCGCGGCCTCCTGCTCGAGCCGGGCGTCGACGCCGGACGTGCGCGCGACGTCCGCGGCCACATCCTGTGCTGCCGCAGCCGCCCGGACCACGGACTCCGCTGCGAAGGCCGCCGCGGACAGCGTTCCGACGATCTCGAGCAACTGCGGATCGTGACGTGGTTCCTCGGCGACAGCGAACACGAAACTGCGCTTGCGACCGCGGATCAGCTCGGCGGACTCGGCCGTGACGGTGCGGAGGATGCCCGCCGCGATCGCGTGCAGATACAACTGGGGAAGGGCCTGCCGCGGCCGGGTCTCCTCGTCGCCACCGCGGAACGGCAGCGTCTCGGACTCGTCGACGGCAACGTTCTCGAATACCGTCGTCCCGCTGCCGGTGTGGCGCTGGCCGATTCCGTCCCAGTCGTCCTTGTGGACGATCCCCGCCCGGTCGGCGGGAACGATTGCGCTGAGCGCCTTGCCGTCCGGAAGGTTGGCGGAAACCCGGATGAAATCGGAGTACAGCGACCCGGTGCTGTAGAACTTGACCCCGTCGAGGCGGTACCCGCCGGGATGCGGTGTCAGGGTGGATTCGAAGCTGTAGGAGCCGACGGCGCGGGTGCTCAGCTCCGAGGATGCGCCGCCGAACAGTTTACCCGACAGGATCTCCGGCAGCCATGCGTCCTTGCGTTCGGTGCGCGGGGCCCGCAGCACTTCCTCGACGAACGCGTAGTGGACCCGGACAATGTGTGGCACATCGGGATCGGCCTCGGCGAGGTCGATCACCAGATCGAAGAGATCCTGCAAGGTATAGCCACCGCCGCCGTGTTCCCGCGGCACACGCACGGCCCCGAGCCGGTGTTCGCGGATCAACTCGACGGCCCGCTGTGGGCCTTCGGTCCCGCCACGGGCGCGCCGCCGCGCGGCGTCCTCGGCGATCACGGCGATCACGGCCGCCAGTTCGGCGGAGCCGCGTGCCGGCGGACGCACCGCCTCCGGCGCGGGGGCCTCGGATACCGCTGTCATGGTGAATCTCCTGTCTTCGGTGGAATGCTCAGGTGACCGGGAACGCGCTGCGGCCGCCGGACAGTACGGTCTCCGCCGTCTGCAACCCCAGACGGTCACGCAGGGTGCGCCGCGGGTCCTGGAAGATCGGCTCCCGCCGCACCGCGTCGAGCAGGACGGGCAAGGTAGCCGTGGTGGCCCCTCGGAAGACCACACCGTCGGCCTCCGTCGCCAGAGGGAAAACGCCGTCCGGGGCCCAGTGCCGGTCGAGCAGCAACACCTGGTCACGGGCGGCATCGGGGTCGAAGTGCGCCCGGTAGCGTCGCACCGCATCCTCGTCCGCGAGGATCACGGCGTCGGCCGTGCGCCGCGCCGCCACCAATTCGGCCGCGTTCGCGGGACGCCAGAACACGGGCGGCTTGCGTTGCGGTGGCTCGGGAACGTTGAGTGGGCCCGACACGGAGAACGTACCCGCATGATCGATGTAGACGATCCGCTCGGATTCCGCGAAGATGCCGCGCTCGGCGTCGTCGACGATGCTGTCGCCCGGCCAGCTCTCCCACAACTTCCGGACGACCGACACGGCTTCGACCGCAGCGTCCACCGGGTCCGCGCTCGTCCAGCTCCCCACCGCGCCGTCGCCCGACCCGATCAGCCATCCGACCCTGCCGCGGGATCCGTGATCGAGCGAGCCGAGCCGACGCGCGAGATTGAAGGGGTGATCGCGGACGGGAGCACCGGCCACCACCAGTCCGGCCGACGTCGTGTGACGAGCCAGGACGGTGGCGGCCACGGTCGCATCGATCGTCGCGGAACTCGATTCCCCCGCGTCCAGGCGGTCACCGCCGAGAACGACGAAGTCGATTCCCGACTCGTCGATGCTGCGCCCGAACTCTTCTCGTCGCGCCGGCTCCCTCGGGTCGAGCAGCTCGGTGACGAGTGCGGCGTCGACGTGCAGTCCGACGACGGAATGACGGCTCATGACGGTTCCCCTTTCCGCGATAGTCGTTACCTTCCCAGAGCATCGCTCACGGGACGAGCGTTGCGCTCAGTCTGATTCTGGACGCGTCGTGACATGAACTGCTCTGTCCCCCATCAGCACTCACTTGCGCTCCGTCCAGGTGTCGTAGAACCAGGGCACGGAGTTGGCCGCGTTGCGGAAGTCGTGGATGTGCGGGGCGACGGCGAAGATCTGGGTATCCAGCAGAAGGGGGATCGTGTACGCGTTGTCGATCACGTGATCCTGAATTTGTTCGATCAACGCGATCCGCTTGGTCCGGTCCGTCTCGGTGACCTGCGAACGGAGCAGGCCGTCGAGATACGGGTCGTTGCCTTCGAGCTGGAACAGATCACCCTGGTCGCTGTCGTAGTTCTGGGTCAGCCGGAAGGTGTCCGCGGTGGGCCACCCGTTGCGACGCAGGCTGAGTTTCGGATCCGCGGTCGCCTTACCGGCAGTCCTGCAAAACCGACCCCGCACCCGGATAGTTCGCGAAGTCGGTCTGCTTCAGCTGCAGCGAGATTCCCACCGCACGGAGTTGACGCTGGACGAGTTCGTACAACGGTTTCGACGTGTGGTCGTAGACGTCGATGTACAGACCGAGTTCGAGTGGCCGGCCGTCCTTCTGCCGGATGCCATCCGCATCTCGCGTGGTCCAACCCGACGCGTCGAGCCGGCGATTCGCCTCGTCCGGGTCGAATCGCACCTCGTCGGAACGGTCCTTCCACCCCAGCGCGCCCTCGGTGATGATGCTGTTCGCGGGCTTCCAATTGTCGGAATACAGCGTGGACACGATCTGGTCCCGGTCGATCCCGTACATCACCGCCTTGCGAACGTTGACGTCGTCGACGAAATCGGCGGTCTGCCGCACATCGAGGACGTTGGCCAGACCGGGAGTGCGCAGGCCCAGAACGGTGAAACCCTCCTTCTGGAGCAGCGCCTCGTCCGGCGGCTGGGTGTACCGGAGGGCGTCGCCCTCCCCGGAGCGCAACGCACCCACGCGGATGCTGTCCTCCTCGATCGGCACGACCGTCACCGAATCGAGGTACGCCTCGCCCTGGTGCTTCGCGGTGGCGGGCGCCCAGTCGTACCCGTGGCGCTTGACGAGTCTGATCTCCTTGTTCGGAATCTCCGACTCCGCGACGAACGGTCCGCTGCCGATCAGATTGGTCACCACCGACTGATCTTCCTTGCTGGCATCGATGGTTGCGTCCGCGACGAGCCCGGCCGTGTTCATCGACAACGCCGCCAGGAACAGGGCGTTCGGTTCCGCCAGATGCACGGTGACCGTGCGTGCGGCCGCATCGGTGTCGACCGCCGTCACCTTCAACCGTAGGCCGCCGACCGCCCGTTCTCCGAGTCTTCCGCTCGTCCTGATTTCAACGACCTTCCTAAATGTTTGCCAGCCAAAGCTATTCGAGTCACCTTCGACTACGGGGATTCGAAACAAAACGCACAGGGTTCGTGTTCCGCTCACGCTGCGGAGAAGGCTGTACGACACACCGACGCGGGCCGTAACGTCGCCCGTGTGATCATCGTCTGGATCATCGCGGGTGCGTTCCTCCTGTTCCGTGGGGTTCCGGGCGTCCTCGCGCTGTGGAGATCCCGGTCGTGGACCGGGTCCGAATGCTCGGTCGTCGACGTACGGCCGTCGATCAGCTATTCGTATCGGATCGGACGCGACGAGTTCGTCGGTCAGCGGCGGACATTCGATCCCGGACCGACGCTCGGCGCCTCCCTGTCCGATGCGGGTAGGGGCGAATTCCGTGTCGGACAGGTTCTCTGGCTGTGGTACGACCCGCAGAATCCGCGGTCCAGCGTCCTCCGGCGCAGTGCGTCCGTATCGATGTTGCTGGTCGTCCTGGGCCTGACGTCCCTCGCGCTCGCGACATCCAGCCTCTTCTCAGGAGATGCCCCTTGACATCACGACAGCAGACCCTCGAACCGACACCGGGAGACCTCCGATGAGTGTGATCCAGCGCAGCAGGACCTTCTACGGCCTCGCACTCGGTGAGCATCTGCTCGTCGACGCCATTCGCCGCGGCCGCGTCGACGAACTCGCCGCATTCATCACCCGCACGGGCGCGGACTTCGTCCTGCTCGGTGTCGAGCGGGTGTCGCGGACCGCTCCCCGGCCCACCGCGGCGCTGTCCCCCAGCGTGTCCGCCGCAGCCCTGATCGCCGCCACCGACGACGTCGGTGTGTTCGTCACCGCGGTCCCCCACCTCGACCACCCGTACAACCTGGCTCGCCGGCTCGCATCGCTCGATCACACCAGCCGCGGCCGGGTCGGCTGGCTCACCGGCGTGGAAGACCGATCGGCGCCGGGCAACCTGGCCTCGGCGGGGGTCTGGATCGATGCCGGACCGAGTCCCGCAGCCACGACCGACGCGATCCACGCTTCGCGCACGCTGTGGGAGAGCTGGCCGGCCGACACGATCCGTGGACGCCCACACGACGTGCGTTTCGCGGATTCCGACCGGATCGTCTACGCCGACCACCGCGGGGTCTTCGACATCGCCGGCCCCCTCAACGTCCCCACCCCGCCGCAGCAGACGATTCCCGTCGCGTGGTGGGCGCAGGACGGCGACGACATCGTCTCCGCCGCCGAGGTTTCCGACATCGTCGTGCTGGACCGCAGCCAGGTCGACCGTCACGGGCAGGCTGTGCGTGAGCACGCCTTGCTGTTCGTCGCCGACGATCCCGACGCCACGGAGGTCGACGGTCACATCGCGACCGTCACCGACCTCGACGCCGGCTTCGCCGCGTGGCCGAGGCCGACTCGACCCCGTGGGTACCGGCAGCGCTCGCTCCGGGCGACGCTGCGGCTGCCCGATCCGGCGCCGGCACCAGCCCACCGCCGTCCGGTCTATCCGGGCGCGCAAAACTAGCGTCCTTTCTGATCAAGTCGATTCTTAGGCATGACTTTCCGTTTACCCGCGCCTATCGTTTCGGGAATCCACCGGCCCGTCCACGGGCCGGAATTCCGTCCCGACGGCCGACCCGAGGTGCCGTCATCCGACACAGGTGGTTCAGCATGATCGAAGTCCGTTCCGTCACGAAACGATTCGGGAAGAAGTCCCGTTCCGTCGAAGTGCTCCACGACATCGACTTCTCCGTCGGCACCGGCCAGATCGCGGCGGTGATCGGCCAGAGCGGTGCGGGCAAGACCACGCTGTCGCGCATCATCAGCCTGCTGGAGCGCCCGTCCGAGGGCCGCATACTGCTCGACGGCACCGACGTCTCGGGACTGTCCGAACACCGGCTCCGCGATCAGCGTCGCGCGATCGGCACGATCTTCCAGGCGTCGAGCCTCCTCGCCCGTCGCACGGCGGCCGAGAATGTGTCGCTGCCACTGGAATTCGCCGGTGTGGGCCGCTCCGAGCGGCGGGCACGGGTGGCGGAACTGCTCGAGCGGGTGGGATTGTCCGACAAGGCCGACCTCTACCCCCGGCAGCTGTCCGGCGGGCAGCGGCAACGCGTCGGGATCGCCCGCTCGCTGGCACTCGCTCCCAGGGTCCTGGTGTCGGACGAGGCGACGTCCGGGCTCGATCCCAGCACCACGCGATCCATCCTCGCGTTGCTGCGCGAACTGCGCGACGACCTCGGGCTCACGATCGTGCTGATCACCCACGAAATGGATGTCGTCCGGCAGGTCGCGGACGTCGTCACCGTCCTCGACGCGGGGCGGGTAGTGGAATCGGGCCCGGTGATCGAACTCCTCCGGAATCCCCACTCCGAACTCGGCGTCGGCCTCCTCCCCGACCGTTCACACATCACCGCCGAGGACCGGGACGTGCTCTGGCACGTCACCTACGGCTCCGACACCGTCCCCACCAACTGGATCGAGCTTCTCGGCAAGGCCACCGGCCGGTCGATCGGGGTGCTGTCCGGGACCGTGGAATCGGTCGGCGGACGCCCGGCGGGGCGGGTCACCATCTCGGTGGCCGGTGAGCATCCGTCCGTCGGCGAGCTGCTGTCGTCGTGGGGCCTGCACGGAACCCGGGTCGACGACGACGCATCCGCCCGGGCCACCGAGGAGGCCGCGGCATGAGCGCCCCGGGCAGTGTCGTTCTGGCCATCTCGACTCCGGTCGACGAACTTCCCGAGCTGTTCCTCCCCGCCCTGCAGCAGACCGTGCAGATGGTCGGGATCACGGTGATCCTGGCGATCCTGCTGGGCACTCCGCTGGCGGTCATCCTGCACAACACCGCTCCCCGCGGGCTGTTCCCCAACCCGGCGATCAACGCGGTGGCGGGCTGGGTGGTCAATCTCGGACGATCGCTTCCGTTCCTGGTGCTGATGGCCGCCATCATCCCCTTCACCCGATTCGTCGTCGGCACCTCGCTCGGGGTGCAGGCGGCGGCCGTTCCGATGACGCTGGCCGCCACACCGTATGTCGCGCGACTGATCGAGAACTCGCTGCGGGACGTTCCCCCCGAAGTGGTGGAAGTGGGCCGCGCCTCGGCCGGGTCGAACTTCCAGATCATCCGCAAAGTGCAACTCCACGAAGCGGTCCCGACCATCATCGGCGCGCTGACCATCGCGCTGATCGGAATCCTCGACATGTCGGCGATCGCGGGAGCGGTGGGCGCAGGCGGCATCGGCAACCTCGCCATCGCCTACGGCTACAACCGATTCGACGACACCGTGATGATCACGACGGTCATCGCGCTCGTGGTACTGGTCCAGGTCATCCAGCTCGTCGGCGATCTGGCCGCCCGCCTCACCAACCGGCGCTGAGCCTTCCTTCACATTCACCCAGATCAGAGGACAACACCCATGACGACTCGACCCCGCTCGGTGACGCGCGCCCGCGCTGTGGCGGCAGGCGGACTGACGGCCACGCTGCTTCTCCTCCTCACCGCGTGCGGCGCGGTCGGGGGCAACGACCGAACCGAGGGCGACGGCCCGCAGACCACGTTCAAGATCGGATACACCGCCGGATCGATCCTGGACGAGAAGCTCGCCAAGGAAGTCGCGAAACTCGCTCCCGACCACGGCATCACCGTCGAACCGGTGCAGATCGAGGATTCGAAACTCAAGAATCTTGCGGTCTCCCAGGGCGACATCGACGCCAACCACAGCCAGCATCAGGAGTGGATGCGCGTGCAGAACGAGGACGGCAACCTCGGACTGTATGCGGCCGGAGACTGGTACGTCCTCAAGTTCTCGGGCTATTCCGAGAAGTACGACAAGCTCGAGGATCTCCCCAAGGGCGCGAAGGTCGCCATCCCCGACGACCCGTCGAATCAGGCGCAGGCACTGCAGACCCTGCAGGACCTCGGCCAGCTGACCCTGAAGGACGGTGTCGACCCGTCGCGCGTGACCATCCGCGACGTGAAGGACAACCCGAAGTCGTTCGAGTTCACCGAGGCCGCGCTGGCGCAGTTGCCGCGCACGCTCCCCGACGTCGACCTGGCACTGGGCTGGCGTTCCAACTTCGACCTCGCCGACGTCCCCGACGACAAAATCGTCTTCAACGCCCCCGCGTACGAGTTGTACTGGATCGAGGTCGTCATCAACGAGAAGAACAAGGACAACCCCGACTTCGCGCCGCTGCTCGACACCTACCACGACCCGCGGATCGGCCAGCTCATCGACAGCGACCCGTTCTTCTCCCGGGTGGCGCAGAGCATCGAATCGGCGCGAGCCACCGACCGCAGCCAGACCAACGTCGACGGCGCGGCCGCGAAGCCTGCCGGCTGATGCCCGCGCTGCGAGAGGTCATCCTCAACGTCAACGTGCTGGACGTGGGTTTCCACCCGTCCGCGTGGCGGGCTCCGGACCTGCACCCGAGGTCGTTCATAGACCCCGATTACTACACCGAGGTCGCGAAGATCGCCGAGCGCGGCACACTCGACGCGCTGTTCCTCGCGGACGGTCCTGCGCTCCGCGAGGATCCCGCCGTCAAACCGACACGGGCCCTCGAACCCACCACCGTGCTCGGGGTGGTGGCGAGCGCGACGGAACACCTCGGGCTGATCGGCACGGCGTCGACGACGTTCAACGATCCATTCGACCTGGCGGACCGGTTCCTCTCCCTCGACGTCGTGTCCGGCGGACGGGTGGCGTGGAATGTGGTGACCACGTTCCACGCCGGGACCGCCCACAATTTCGGCCTCTCCCGGATTCCCGACCGCGAGTCGCGGTATCGCCGGGCCACGGAGTTCGTGGACGTCGTCACGGCGCTGTGGGAATCGGCGACCACCCGGGTGCCCGTGCACCACGACGGGGAGTACTTCCACGTTCACGGCGTACTGCCCGTGCCGCCGTCGCCGCAGGGCCACCCCCTGCTCGTGCAGGCCGGCGGCTCCCCGCAGGGCCGCGCACTGGCAGGACGCAGCGCCGACGCGGTGTTCTCGGCGGAGCTCACCCTTGCTGCCGGGCAACAGCACTACCGGGAAGTGAAAGACGTCGCGCGCGTAGCCGGTCGCGATCCCCAGGCGGTGAAGATCCTTCCCGGCCTCGTCACCGTGGTGGGCAGCACCGAGGCCGAGGCGATCGCCCGGTACGAGGACTGGGAATCCAAGGCCGCCGACGGCTTCTCCGCCGAACGTCTCGGCGGCATGCTCGGCGTCGACCTGAGCTCGCTCGACCCGGACCGGCCGATCCCCGAGGAGTTGCTCCTCGCTCCCGTCGATCCGTCGTTCGCCGGTTCCCTCGGATTCCGGGAAGCCGTTGTGCGACTGGCACTCGAAAGCCGGTACTCGGTGTCCGAACTGCTCCGCCAGGCCGGCGGCTTCGGCCACCGGCTCGTCGTCGGCTCACCCGAACAGATCGCCGACACCATCGAGGAATGGTTCCTGGCGGGCGCGGCGGACGGCTTCAACCTGATGCCGGACGGATTCCCCTCCGGGCTCACCGATTTCGTCGATCACGTCGTGCCGCTCCTCCGCGAGAAGGGGATCTTCCGGCACGAGTACGCCGAATCCACCCTCCGCGAACGCTTCGAGGGCGCCCCGCTCCCCGTGAGTGGTTAGGTTCAGAGCGCTAGCCGACGCGGGTGTCGTACGTGTTTCTGTTGGCGAGCACCTCGTCCATATGCGCCTCCGCCCACGCCTTGACACCGCGCATGACGGCGTGGAGCGAGAGTCCGAGGTCGGTCAGCTCGTAGGTGACCGTGACGGGCACGGTCGGCGTCACCGTGCGGGTGAGCAGGCCGTCGCGTTCGAGGGAGCGCAGCGTCTGCGTGAGCATCTTCTGGCTGACTCCGGCCAGCCGACGGGACAGCTCCGAGTAGCGCATCCGCCGAGGCTCGTCGACGCAGTCTTCGCCCGGGTGCGGTCCATCGCTGCCCAGCGCGGCCAGGACCAGCGTCACCCACTTGTCGGAGATCCGGTCGAGGAGCTGACGGCTGGGACACGTCGCCAGGAACGCCTCGTACTCCACCTTCGCCTGCGCCCGCTCCTGGGCCGCCGTCGTTGTCGGCATCGACCGCTCCTTCCTCCGCGGTGACATACGCACCCTGAAGTGCCTACTTCCCTTTGGAGAGTAACCCCTCCATCGTGGTGGTGCAGCACAAATACCGGCTCACAGGAGGCGAACATGTCCACCACCACCACCTTCCGCACCGCAATCGTCCGCACCCCGGGCGGTCCCGACTCCATCGAGATCATCGACGTACCCGTCGTCGAGCCCGGGCCGGGCCAGGTCCGGGTCGAGATCGCCGGGGCCGCGGTCAACCCCGTGGACCTGGCGCTTGCCGCCGGGGTGTTCCACCGGCTCGGGCTGATCGACCAGCCCGACCACACCGGCCTGGGCTGGGACTTTGCCGGCACCGTCACCGCGGCTGGTCCGGACGTCGACATCCCGGTCGGCAGCCGCGTCGCAGGGCTGGTCGCCGGGTTCGACCGCGACTTCGGCACGTACGCCGAGCAGCTGATCGTCCCGGCGAGCGACACCGCCCTCGTGCCGGACGGTCTCGACCTGGCCACCGCAGCCACGGTCCCACTCAACGGCCTGGCCGCAGACCAGCTGGTCGAGGTGCTCGGCGACGGTGGAGGCCGGAGCCTGCTGGTGACCGGAGCCGCCGGAGCGGTCGGGGCGTACGTCGTGACGCTCGCCCAGGACCGCGGCTGGCGGGTCACTGGACTGGCCCGGGACGAAGACGAGAAATTCGTGCGCGGCCTCGGCGCCGACTTCACCGCAGCGGCGGCGCGCGCCTGGGACGCGGTAGCCGACGGCGCCGCACTCCAGGAACAGTGCCTCACGCTGGTCCGCGACGGCGGCCTCTTCGTCGGCGTGCAACCGGGCGCGGCGCCGGCAGCGGAACGCGGCGTCACCGTCCGCGTGCTGGTGGCACATCCCGACGGTGCCCGGCTCGCCCAGCTCCTCGACTCCACCGCCAGCGGCCACCTGCCGGCGCGGGTACACGCCGTCGTACCGCTCGACCAGGTCGCCGACGCCCACCGCGCGGTCGCGCAGGGCGGCGTCCGCGGGAAGTACGTCCTTCAGCCCTGATCTCCGCCACCCCGGCCACAACCTTCCGGGAATGGCCCCAACCAGGCGACACCGGGTCGGGCTGGACAATTGCTACCCGGTTTGCCGGAGGCCGGTGCTGGCAAGGCAGATGTCGGCAAGCTCGTCGAGCGACAGGGGAAGCACGCGGGCGAGGGCCGCGACGGTCGTGAATGCGGGTGTCGCCATTCGCCCGGTCTCGATCTTTCGAAGAGTCTCCGGAGAGATCCCGGCCGCCTCCGCAACCTCGGCGAGGGTGCGATCACCGCGCGCCTGCCGCAGCTGAAGACCGAGGCGCTTACCTGCGGCCAGCTGTTCCGGAGTCAGAGGAAGACGCACCATGCGAGCAGTCTAACTCCGCAGCGGTATGAAAATACCTACACACCGTCTAGAGTGGTATTTTAATACCGATTTTGGCCTATCAGGAGGAGTAGTTGGTGCTGGAACTGAAAACACCACGGGAGATCGCTGCGATGGACGTCACCGGCACGTTCATCGCCGAGTTGCTCGACGATCTCGAACACCGCGCGCGCCCGGGTGTGAATCTGCTCGAGCTCGAAGAACGCGCCCGCCAGCTGATCGCCCAGCGCGGCGCCACGTCATGCTACTGGGACTACGCGCCGTCATTCGGGCGCGGAACGTTCCGCAACGTCATCTGCCTGTCGGTCAACGACGCCGTACTCCACGGCCTGCCGCACGACTACGTGCTGCAGAACGGGGACCTGCTGAGCATGGACATCGCAGTGTCCATCGACGGGTGGGTCGCCGACTGTGCCCGCAGCATCATCGTCGGTGATCCACGACCCGAGGACGAACGCCTCATCGCAGCCACCGAAAAGGCCCTGACAGCCGGCATCGCCGCCGCGATACCCGGCAACCGGCTGGGCGATATCTCTGCCGCGATCGGCGCGGTCGCCGCCGAGTACGGGTACCCGGTCAACACCGAGTTCGGTGGTCACGGGCTCGGACGAACCATGCACGAGGATCCGCACGTATCGAACACAGGACGTGCGGGCCGAGGACTCACCCTGCGCCCGGGGCTGACCCTCGCCCTCGAACCGTGGTTCGCAGCCGGCACGGACAAGATCGTCTACGACCCCGACGGGTGGACCATCCGCTCGGCGGATGGATCGCGTACCTCGCACAGCGAACACACCATCGCGATCACCGACGGCCCGCCGCTCGTGCTGACGCGCCGCGAACACGTCGCCGCATCTGCACGGTGATCCGGTATCGCGAGTCACCGCACTCTGCCGTCCATCGGCGGCATCAGCGCTCGATGGTGCCGAGGTCGTCAGAGCGTCCGGCGTCCAGGCGGGACCACTGCGCGGTGGGCCGTCCGTCGGTGCGCATGATTTCCCGCGTGCGGCGCTCCCAACGCTGAGGCCAACCGCTCGGCGAGTCCTCCCACGTTTCCTGACGGCCGTACGCGGTCATGTCGAGTAACCCGTACGTCGGAGCCATCGGTTCCAGGCCACGACCGCTGGTCCAGAACGTCTCGAACACCCTGTCCTCCTGTCGCAGATAACAGACCAGCGGCGCCGGGGACCGTTGGCGATCGCCGAGCAGCGCATTCGCCGCATCCTGCGCGGAGTACCAGGGCACGTCCCAACCCATGAAGTCGCGGTAGCGGACGCTCACGTCGTACGGGCCTTGGCACAGCGTGGCGTACGTGACGTCGCGGGAGTGCAGGTATGACAGCTCGCGCACCTGGCCGTTGAAGAACGTGCAGCCCTCACATTGTTCGGCCGCGGGGTGGCCGGCGTGCCACATGTGGAAGTACGCGATCAACTGGCGGCGGCCCTCGAACACGTCCAGCAGCGGGACCGTCCCGTGCGGGCCGACCAGGGTGACGGCGGGGTCCACCTCGACCATCGGCAGTCGCCGGCGGGCCGCAGCGATCGCGTCGCCTTCGTGGGTGTGCGACTTCTCCCGGACCCGCAGCGCATCCAGTTCGGCCTGGTAGGTCGCGCGGCCGACGACAAACGGTGCCGGCGGGGTCGTGTCGGTGTTCACAAGACTCTCCCTTCCTCTTGGTGTGCTTTCAACCAACCGACGAAGGATGCCGTCCGAGATCGACAACGTCCGCGAAAGAAATCTCGAGATTTCTTCAGAGCTCGCGGAGGCGACCGGTCAGGTAGCGGCGTTCGGCCTCCATCTGGGCCAGCTTCAGTGCTTGCTCGTACGCTGCCTTGGCCTCGGCGGTACGGCCGTCCCGGCGGAGCAGATCGGCCCGGGTCGCGGGCAGCAGGTGGTACCGGTCGAGTCGGCCGGATGCCGTGATCTCGTCGACCAGGGCCAGGCCGGCCGGAATGCCGTCGGCCATCGCGACCGCCACGGCGTGGTTGAGATCGACGACCGGGGATGGCGCCAGCCGCGCCAACTCGGTGTACAGGGCCGCAATCCGCGGCCAATCCGTGCTCGCCGCGTCGGGCGCGGTGACATGGCAGGCGGCGATAGCGGCCTGCACCTGATAGCCACCGATGCGCCCCGTGGCCAGCGCCTGGTCGAGCGTTGCCACTCCTTCGGAGATCAGCGCCTGGTCCCACCGAGACCGGTCCTGGTTCTCCAGGGTGACCAACACTCCGTCGTCGGTGCGCGTCGCGCGCCGGGACTCGTGCAGCAGCATCAGCGCGAGTAGGCCGCGCGGCTCGGGTTCCCGAGGCATCAGCCGGACCAGGAGCCGGGCCAGGCGGATGGCCTCGGCCGTGAGGGCCCGGCGTTCGTCCTCCTCGTCGTAGCCCTGGTTGAAGATCAGGTAGAGCACCGCCAGTACCGCGGCCAGTCGCTGGGAGAGCAGCTCGATGGGCGGGACCCGGTACGGGATTCCGGCCTCGTGGATCTTGCGCTTGGCGCGGACCAGGCGCTGCGCCATCGTGGACTCGGCGGTCAGGAAGGCCCGGGCGATCTCGGCAGTGCTCAAACCGGCCAACGTACGCAGGGTGAGCGCAACCCGGGCCGGGAACGGCAGCGCCGGATGGCAACAGGTGAAGATCAGCCGCAGCCGCTCGTCGGGGATCTCGTCGTGCGGCAGCTCGTCCGGGTCGCGGGCCAGCACGGCGAGCTGGCGCACCTTGCCTGCACCTGCCGCGTCGCGGCGGAGCCGATCGATCGCGCGGTTGCGAGCCGTCGTGGTGAGCCAGGCGCCGGGGCGGCGCGGAACGCCATCGCGTGGCCAGTTCGTCAATGCGAACGCGAACGCGTCCTGCGCACAGTCCTCGGCCAGATCCCAATCGCCCGTCAACCCGATCAGGGTCGCAACCACCTGGCCCCATTCGTCCCGGAACGCCGCATCGACCGCCGCACGGACTCGGTCATCGGGCGCCGTCATTCCCAGACTGGGCGGATTTCGACGCCGCCCCAACGCGCGTAGGGATGGCCGGCAGCGATCTCGATCGCCTCATCCAGGTTCGCGCACTCGACCATCACGAAGCCGCCGACGAAGTCCTTGGTCTCGACGAACGGCCCATCCGAGACCAGAGTCTCACCTTCGCGGACCCGGACCGTCGTGGCATCCACCACCGGCCGCAGCCGCTGGCCGACGAGCAGACCGCCGCGTCGTTGCACATCCTCCCACCATGCCTGATGCACCGGATCGGCAGCGAGTTCCTCGTTCGTCGGCGATACGGACTCATCGTCGCAGATCAGCAGCACGTACTTCATACCTGCGATCTTGCCCGACCCGGTGTCACAACGGTCGCCGGATCGGCCGGCCGTACTCATAGATCCGGCACAACTTCAGTCTCCCGGAGGAACCTCACCGGGTGCGCTGCCGGCGTGCGGTGATTGCGCCGTGAGGTCTGGTGCCGCTCCCCGTTCGTGTGTGTGTCTCGATCACCTCGAAGCCGGCCGTGAACAACTTCTGGCCGAGTTCAGCCACCGGCCATCGATAGGCAGTGGTCACGGCATGGTCGAAAGTGCCTACGGTTGCTCCTTCGAAGAAACCCACCAGCAACCCTCCGCCCGGCCGAATCACGCGCGCGAACTCGGCGAGCGGAGTCTGGATATCCTGCGGACTGTGGTGAATGAGCGAGTACCACGAAAGCACACCACCCAGCGATTCTGTCGCGGCGTCCAATGCCTCGAAGCCGCCGACTTCGAAGGAAAGCTCTGGATACTGGATACGAGCTCGTTCAACGAATTCAGGAACCAGATCGATCCCGCTCACGGCTACTCCGCACTCGGCCAAGAAGTCAGTCCACTGCCCCGGACCACACCCGGCGTCGAGCACGGGCCCGTCCAGGTTGGCGGCCCAGCTGCTCACCAGGGTCCGATCGGATGGGTGCGTCGAAGTCAGGGAGCCAAAGAGATCCGTGTACTCCTGGGATCTGGCCGAGTATGACTCTCGGACGGTGTCGCCTGGTTGGGCGCTCGTGTTCTCCATGCCGTCGATGATCGTCGATGGGTTGCCCCGTATGCCGAACCATGACCGGGACGAATCGTCCGAACGTCGAGACTCCGACCCGTCCCGCAAGCGGATCCGCCGTCGGGCCCGCGCGAGCTTCTATGAGGCGCTCAGCCCCGTCGCTACGATACTTGCCAGAGGGTGTCCATCTCTGGGCTGAGTCCGCCGAGGCCGATGGTCGGTGACACCCGATCAGGCTGTCCGCTCCTCGACCCGAGACCTTCTCTGGCTACGGATGGCCATCAACCGGAGGTACACGATGACATCGCCGATGGAGTCCGTCCCCCATCTGTCCGCGCTCGCCGGGCCCTGGACTCTGGACCCTGCTCGCACCTCGGTCACTTTTCACACCAAGGCGTTGTGGCTACTCCCGGTCACCGGGACTTTCCACGCCGTCGAGGGCGCCGCAACGGTCAGCGACGACGGAAGTATCACCGGAACGCTGGTCGTCGACGCGACCTCCGTGAACACCGAGAACAGCAAACGCGACGAGCACCTGCGCTCCGCTGACTTCTTCGACGTCCAGAAGTACCCCACCATCGTCTTCACCGCGGCAAAGGCGCGACCCGCCGATCCGGGACACCTACATCTCGACGGCGATCTGACCGTTCACGGCCAGACTCGACCGCTCACCGTCCCCACCCATGTTGTCGCCACGGATGACACCGCGACGGTCACCGCCGAAGTGCACGTCGACCGCAGCAACTGGGGCCTGACCTACACGAAGAAGGGCTCCCTGCTCGCCACCCATGTCGTGATCAAGGCGCACTTCATCAAATCCTGACCAACCGGCAGCGTGGCTATTCGAGACACGCGCCGGAACAGAAACCGTGACAGGCCTCGACCGGTTCCGCGAGCGGATCCTCATCCGGCTGTCGGATGGGGACCGCACCCACCGGGTGCGGTCCCCGCAGACTAGTTAGACAGGCCGCACATTCGTGGCCTGCGGGCCCTTCTGTCCCTGGCCCACCTCGAACTCCACACGCTGGTTCTCATCGAGCGACTTGAAACCGCTGCCCGAGATTTCCGAGTAGTGCACGAAGACGTCCGGAGTTCCGTCGTCGGGTGCGATGAAACCGAAGCCCTTCTCGCCGTTGAACCACTTCACAATGCCCTGCGCCATGCCGATACTCCCTAAATGTCGATCCGGGCACTCACATCGAATTCCCGATCTCGATACCACTGATCCTGCCACCTCGACGACGGATCGGGATGACCGCACCTGATCTGAGGAAGCGGACACCCGCTCGACGCCTATTGCGACTCCCGGATCCGCCGCCCGTCATCGCTCAATTCGGAGCACCAGCCGAGGCCCATTTCTCGGATGCTGCACTTCCACTCGACGGCTTCACCTCGAGCCTTTGTGAGTACTTGTCTCGAGCAAGTCGGGCATGATGTGACCGCGTCGCTCGGCCGAAGTCGTCGCGGACGTACCGGGCGATCCAGAGCGGCAATAGCGTCGTGATGAGACCCCCGAGTGTGAGGAGGGCGCGTGCGGTTCGCGCTGGAGTACTTGATGGCTGACGTGCCTGCGGAGCAGGTCGAAGAAGCTCGGCGCTTCTACAACTCGAGGGCAGCCGGCCGTGGCCCCAGCACTCCCGAGGAGTTGAAGGAAATACGGGCGAGAAGGTCCGCTCCTGCTCCCACCGCTCCACCGGCGATCGAAGAAATGGTCGAGGCCGCGGGAGGGCGTGTCCCGGTGAGGACCTTCACTCCCACAAACGGCCGAGCGCGGGGCGTCTATCTGGACATACACGGCGGCGGCTTCTACATGGACTCCGCAGCGCGAGACGACGTGCGCAACCGTGAGCTCGCGGACGCTCTCCACATCGCCGTCGTCAGCGTCGACTACCGGCTGGCACCCGAGCACCCGTGGCCGGCCGCACCCGACGACTGCGAAGCGGCTGCGCTCTGGCTCGTCGAACATGCTGATGCCCGCTTCGGATCATCCCGACTGGCGATCGGGGGGCAATCGGCGGGAGCGACACTCGCGCTGACAACCCTGCTCCGGCTGAGGGACAGAGGAGACGTCGACAGGTTCACCGGCGCCGCACTCCAATTCGGCACCTATGACGTGAGCGCGCAGACGCCGGCCGGACGTCGGATCGCCGACGAATATTTTATCCAGGCCTACGTCGGCCACGTGGAGGACCGCACTGCTCCGGACATCTCTCCTGTCTACGGCGATCTCCACGGCCTTCCCCCGGCGCTACTGGTCGTCGGGAGCAACGATGTGTTGTTGGAAGACAACCTCGCGATGGCAAGCAGGCTCTCCGCCGCCGGCAATGACGTCCAGCTCCGGATCTATCCCGAGTCGCCCCACGGGTTCACTGGCCACCCCACGGCAATGGCCAGGACGGCGCTCAGCGGCGTCGATTCATGGCTGATCGAGCGGATCGCCCAACCGTAGGACTACTCGAGGGGCGTCCAGGCCCGGGATGTCGGTGCGGCAAGCTCGGCCAGGTGGTGCAGCGAGTTGATGAGATGCTCAGGACCGAACGGCGGGAACTGGAGGTACTCCCGGATGAATTGCGGCACCGCCGACCAGTCGTAGGTGAGCGTGACCTCAGTCTCGGACGTACCACGCGGTACCAGGTCGTAACGCCAGGTCCAGCCGCCGAACTCCAGGCGACCGTCGTCCTTCTCCTGCCCCGTCAGCCAGCCGATGGCGCGCGGCGGGTCGAGCACCTGGACCCGGTTGGCCACCTGGTAGTCACCCTGTGGATGGTTGGGGTGATACATGTCCATCCGGAAGATCTGCCCCACCTCGGTCAGCGGCGCCTGGTCGGCGGCTTTCTGCACCCAGCCGGTGCCGTCGATCGCAGAATGGGTCGCCGGGTCGGCCAGCACCGCGAACACCCTGGCGGCGGGCACGGCGACAGTCAGGGTGGCGCTCACGTTCTCTTGGTCCACGGCGTGCACTCTCCTCGTCACCTCATCTCAGGCCGACATTCACTACATACAGACTGCGTGGCGACGCGGAATTCATCGGTTGTGCGCATGTCAGATCGGACGGCGGAGAAAGTCGCAGTCGAAGACGCCCGGAGAAGCGGTTGCTCGTCAACCCCGCACGGCCGACGGAGCCGCCACCGCCGGTGTCCGGACGACGGTGAGCGCGGACTGCTGACGGAGGGTGAAGCCGAGGCTTTCGTACAGGCGGATCGCCGTCGTGTTCGCCTGCGCGGCGTGCAGGAACGGTCTTTCACCGCGAGCGCGGATGCCTGCTCCGACGGCGCGCACGAGGCGGGCACCGAATCCGCGTCCCCGGAAACGCTCGTCGGTGCAGACTGCGCTGATCTCCGTCCACCCGGGTGGATGCAACCGCTCGCCCGCCATTGCCACCAGTTCGCCGTCGACACGAAAACCGAGATACGTCCCCATCTCGATGGTTCGTGGGAGATACGGTCCGGGTCGGGTGCGGCCGATCAGGTCCAGGATCTCGGGGACGTCCGCCGCGCCGAGAACTTCGGCATCCGGGTCCGGGGCGACGTCCAGCGCGGTGCCCTCCATCTGCACCAGGCCGAACGAGTCCACGACCTCCCAGCCCTGCGGCGGGGTGTGCCCGAATCCGCGCAGCGCGGCCGTCGCCGACGGCCCGAGCAAGGCCGCGAGATCCGCCCAGTCCTCGTCCCCCAGCGTCGCCGGGTGGCCGACGTGCGGCGCGACGTCCGGGTGGTACCGCGCCACCCGGCCTGACCACCTGGCGAAATGCGCGTGTTCCCCGCGAAGAGATTCCCGGATGGCGTCGTCCAGGGGATGAACGTCCGTCTTCCCGGTAACCGTCAGTTCCGTGGTCATTTCACCCCCGGTCAGGACGCGACGGTGCGCAACCAGCGGAACCGGCTGCGGTGGAACACGATCGGTTCGATCTCGGACTGCACCCTCAGCTCGTTGATCCGCAGGACCACGATCGCGTGATCCCCCGCAGGAACCTGCTGGGTGACGGTGGTGTCCAGCCACACCGACGCTCCGTCGATGAACAGCGCCCCGCCGTCGGTGGTTTCGGTGTCGAGGCCCGCGAACCGGTCGCCGGTCTTCGCGGCCAGCACACGCGCGGCGGCGTCGTGCGCCTCACCGAGCACGCTGATCCCGACGTGGGCGAGGTCCGCGAGTTTCGGCCACGTCGTGGACGTGTTCTGCACGCAGAACGCGACCAGCGGCGGCTCCAGCGACACGGGCACGAATGTGCTCGCCGCCATCCCGACGCGCTCACCGTCGACTTCGGCGCAGACGGCGACGACACCGCTCGGGAAATGTCCGAACGCCTCCCGGAGCGAAGTCTTGTCGAGTGTGCCGTCTGCCTGCGTCATGAGAGTTCCGTCCGGGTCCGGGCCGCCGCGGTGAGGATCGAACCCCACCGCTCGGCGTAGTCGGCGATGCGTGTGTCGGTGGTGTACGCGGTGTCGATGAGATAGAGGCCAGGCGCGGGGGCCGTCGCGCCCAATTCCACGAGCACCGGCTTGAGCAGCAGGTCCGGCGCCATGGCGTGCGCGGGCCCGGCCCCGAGCATCAGCGGCACCACCACGACGTCCTTCAGTCCGTCTCCGGTTGCGAACTGGTCGAGGAACAGCTTCAACACGCCCGTGTACGAGGCCTTGAACGTCGGGCTCGCGAACACGACGAGGTCCGACGACGCCACCGTCTCCACGGCTGCCGCGACCTTCTCGTCACCCCATCCGAGCAGTCCCGCACCGAGCTCGGTCACGTCGACCGTGGAATCCGCGGCGGCACCCGTGACCGCGGCCGCGACCAGACCGGCTGCGTCCAGCGTCCGTGAACCGGGCTTGGGATTGCCCGCCACTACCGTTACCTTCATTGCTTCATCACCTCTCGCATGCTTACCCCGCCACCCTAGAGCACTCGGTGGTTCCGGTCGAATACTGCAGGGCAGGAACGGAAGTCGAGACAATGCCCTTCGAATCAGGGCGATCCAAACCCTTCCGCACCGAGCCCGGACGGGCTACCTTACCGGTGGCCACACTCCGTGGTCATCCGATCGATCGTGGGGATTCTCCGTGAAGTTCAGCCGTTCTCTCGCCCTTGCTGCCGTTCCTCTCCTGGCGGCTCTGACAGCGTGCTCCGGTGGATCCGGCGGCGCCGACGGCGACACGGTCCGGATCGGAACCACCGAGGCCAGCGACCGCTCGTGGGAGATCTTCGAGGACAAGGCAAAGGACGCGGGTATCACGCTCGACGTCGTGAACTTCTCCGACTACTCGCAGCCGAACACCGCCCTGTCGCAGGGGCAGATCGACGCGAACCTCTTCCAGCACCTGCAGTTCCTCGGCGAGTACAACACCGGCGCCGACGACGACCTCACCCCGATCGGCGCCACCCAGATCGTGCCGCTCGGCCTGTACTCGCAGAAGCACCAGAGCCTGGCCGACATACCGCAGGGCGGCGAGATCGCGATCCCCAACGACCCCAGCAACCAGGCTCGTGCCCTGTTCGTGCTGAAGGGCGCCGGCCTGCTCACGCTGACCGGCGACAACCGGTCCCCCACGCCCGCCGACATCGACACGGGTGCGTCCAAGGTGAAGGTGACGCCGGTCGACGCCGCCCAGACGGCGTTGTCGCTCGCATCCGTCGACGGTGCGATCGTCAACAACACCTTCCTCGAGCGTTCGGGCATCGACCCCGAATCCGCTCTCTACAAGGACGACCCGTCGAGCCCCGCCGCCGAGCCGTACATCAACGCGTTCGTCACCCGCGCCGAGGACAAGGACAACGCGACGTACCTCGAACTCGTGAAGATCTGGCACGACCCCGAGATCCAGGCCGCCGTGCGCGAGGAGTCGAAGGGAACGTCGGTCGAGGTGGAACGGGACGGCGCCCAACTGCAGCAGATCCTGTCGCGGGTCGAAGAGGGAATTCGTTCGGCCAAGTAGATGACACCGATCGTCCGATTCGAATCCGTCACGAAAACCTTCCAGTCCGGAAAGAAGACACTCACCGCCGTCGACACCGTCGATCTCACCATCGAGAGAGGTGAGATCTTCGGGGTCATCGGCTACTCGGGGGCCGGGAAGAGCACGCTGGTTCGTCTGATCAACGGCCTGGAACGCCCGACGAGTGGGCGCATCGTGGTCGACGACGTCGACATCACCGCGCTGTCGGAATCGAAACTCCGGCACGTGCGCGCGAAGATCGGGATGATCTTCCAGCAGTTCAACCTGTTCCGCTCCCGGACCGTCGCCGGGAACGTGGCCTACCCCCTCGTCGTGGCCGGGTGGCCACGGCAGAAGCGCCGCGAACGCGTCGCCGAACTGCTCGCGTTCGTGGGCCTCTCCGACAAGGCGCGGTCCTACCCCGACCAGCTGTCCGGCGGGCAGAAGCAGAGGGTCGGGATCGCCCGCGCGCTCGCGACGTCGCCGGACCTGCTGCTCGCCGACGAGTCCACCAGCGCCCTTGACCCGGAGACCACCCAGGACGTACTCCGTCTGCTCCGCAAGGTGAACCGGGAACTCGGGGTCACGATCGTGGTGATCACGCACGAGATGGACGTCGTCCGGGCCGTCGCGGATCGTGTCGCCGTGCTCGCGGAGGGTCGTGTCGTGGAACTGGGCACGGTGTTCGACGTCTTCTCGGAACCACAGGCGCCGGCGTCGAAGAGTTTCGTGAGCACGATCCTGCGCAACCGCCCGGAGCCCGCCGACCTGGAACGGCTGCGGGCGCGTTTCGGGGGCCGGATCGTCACCGCCGACGTGCGGGACGGCAGCCGGATCGGCGACGTTCTCTCCGACGCGGGAGGGCACGGCGTCCGGTTCGAGATCGTCTACGGCGGCATCACCACCCTGCAGGACCGCTCGTTCGGCAGCCTCACGCTCGAACTCGTCGGTCCGGACGACGGCGTCGACGACGTGATCCGCCGGTTGCGGACCGTCACCGACGTCGAGGAAGTACCGGCATGACCACGAACTGGGACAAACTGCGCCCCGTATTGTTCGAATCCATCGGCACCACCATCTACATGGTGGTCATCACACTGGTGGTCGGTGGACTGATCGGGCTCGTGGTGGGGACGCTGCTGTACGCCACGAGGAAGGGCGGGATTCTCCAGAACACGGCCGCCTACACGGTGCTGAACATCCTGGTGAACATCGTGCGGCCGATTCCGTTCATCATCCTGCTCGCCGCACTGGGGCCCGTAACCCTTGCCGTGGTGGGCCGGACCATCGGAACCGAGGCCGCGATCTTCGTGATGATCATCGCGTCGTCGTTCGCCATCGCGCGCATCGTGGAACAGAATCTCGTGACCGTCGATCCCGGCGTGATCGAGGCTGCCCGCGCGATGGGCGTGGGACCCCTGCGGATCATCGTCACCCTGCTGATCCCGGAAGCCCTGGGTCCGTTGATTCTCGGTTACACCTTCGTCCTCATCGGCATCGTCGACATGTCCGCGATGGCGGGAACGATCGGCGGCGGCGGCCTCGGCGACTTCGCCATCGTCTACGGCTACCAGCGCTTCAACTGGCAGGTGACCCTCGTCGCCACCCTCGTCATCATCCTGCTCGTCCAGGCCTCCCAGTTCTTCGGCAACTGGCTGGCGCGAAAGGCGCTGCGCCGCTGAGCCGTGAGTACTTGTTAACCGCCCGCGGTTAACAAGTACTCACGGGAGGCGGAGCCTCAGTTCGCGGCGACGTTCCCGCGTCACCGCGCCGCCGCTCAACGTGGGAGCCGATCCGACGAGGAGCGCGGTGTAGGGGTGCTGGGGATCGGAGATCACCTGGTGGGTGGGCCCGTCCTCGACGATGTTGCCGCGGTACAGCACGACGATCCGGTCGACCAGCGCCGCCACCGCCCCCAGGTCGTGCGAGATGAACAGCTGAGCGAGTTGCCGTGAATGCCCGAGTTCGGTGAGCAGTTTCAGGATCTGGATGCGGTTGACCGAGTCGAGGGCACTGACCGGTTCGTCGAGCAGCAACAGCGCCGGATCCAGGATGAGGGCCCTCGCGATCGCGATCCGCTGGCGCTGCCCACCGGACAATTCGGCGGGTATCCGCGCCGCGATGTCGGCGTCGAGTCCGACACTGCTCAGTACGTCTGCGACCCGCGACCGCACGACATCGCGGTCGAGTCCGCCCCGCACGAGCAGCCCCTCGGCGATCGACTCGCCCACCGGAATGTCCGGATCGAGGCTCAGCAGCGGATCCTGGAACACGTATTGCACGGTCCCCGTGCGGCGGTGCGCCCTGCGGTGCGGCATGGACAGGTCGTCGACGCGCTGCCCGCGGATCTCGATCGATCCGGACGTGGGAGGGATCAGGCCGAGAATCGTGCGGGCGAGTGTCGTTTTCCCGGAACCGCTTTCACCGATGAGTCCCACCTTCTCGCCGGCATCGATGGTCAGGTCGACGCCGTGCAGGATCTGCTTGCGGGCCCCACGGGGCCCACGCTCCACCCGGACGTCGGTCATGCGCAGCAACGGTTCAGACACGAGTCGCCTCCTTCCCGATGAACGACTCGAGCCCGTACTCCCGATGGTTCTCGACGAGCAGGCGGGTGTACTCGTGCCGGGGTGCGGTGAGCAGGTCCTCCGCGCGCCCGGACTCGACGACGGCGCCGTCCCGCATCACGATCACGCTGTCGCAGACCTGGGCCACCACGGCGAGGTCGTGCGAGACGAGGACGAGTGCGAGGCCCAGTTCGTCGCGCAGGTCCTCGAGGAGGTCGAGCACCTCGGCCTGAACGGTGACGTCGAGGGCGGTCGTCGCCTCGTCCGCGATGAGGAGTTCCGGTTCCGCGGACACCGCGATCGCGATGAGCACCCGCTGCAGCATTCCCCCGGACAGTTCGTGCGGGTATTGGCGGTACACGGTGTCGGCGTCGTTCAGCCCCATCTTCCGGAACAGTTCGACGCCGCGCCGCCGCGCGTCCGCGCGGGACAGCCCGAGGGTCGACCGGAGTGCCTCGGCCAGTTGTTCACCGACCCGGATGGACGGGTTGAGATAGGAGGCGGGGTCCTGGAACACCGCGGAGATACGGGTTCCCCGCAGTGGCCGCCAGTGTTTGCGACCGAGGTCGGTGAGTTCGATGCCGTCGAAGTCGATCGAGCCGGCGGTGACGTCGATTCCGCCGGGCAGGATTCCGAGGATGGCGCGGCAGGTCAGCGACTTGCCGCTTCCCGATTCGCCGACGATCCCGAGGGCTTCGCCGCGCGCGAGGGAGAAGTCGACGCCGTGGACCAGTTCGGTTCCGTCGTCGAGTGCGATGCGCAGATCGCTCACGGTGAGCACCGGCCTGCCGGGGGGCGTGGTTGCGGGTGCCCACGTGGCATCCAATGTGTCAGTGGACATCCGAGGTGACCTCCTGTTTCCTGCGGGCGCGTCGATGGGGTTGACCGGTCGCATCCCGCAGCGCGTCGGCGATGGCGTTGAGTGCCCATACTGTGGCCACGATCAACAGGGCGGGCACGACGGGGCCGAACGAAACCTGGTACAGGTACTGCAATCCGCTGGCGAGGAGCCCGCCCCAGGTCGGGTCCGGCGGAACGACGCCGATCCCGAGGAACGTCAGCGAAGACACGATGACGAGGCTGGCCCCGGTCATCGCCGCGAACGTCACCCCCACCGCCGGCAGCACCTTGCGCACCGCGTGACGGCGGATGATCCAGGACGTGTCGGCCCCCATCAGTTCGGCGGCCTCGACGTACTGGGAGTTGGCCACGGTCAGTGCCGCGGCACGAGTGACCCGGTAGAACGCGGGTGCGATGAGGATGCCGACCGCGAACATCGCCTGCGCCAGCCCGTTTCCGAGCAGCGCGGTCATCGCGACGGCGAACACCAGGAACGGCAGCGTGATGAGCGCATCCATCAACCGGAGGGTGAACCATTCCACGCCGCGCCCGAGGTACACCGACAGGAAGCCCGGGATCACGCCGAGGAGGAATCCGACCACGACGCATTGCAGGGCGGACAGCACCGACACGGTCGAACCCGCCAGCAGCCGGCTGAACACGTCCCGTCCGACGTTGTCCGTCCCGAGCCAGTGAGTTCCACTCGGGCCCTGCAGGATTGCCGACGTGTCCTGCTCGAGCGGGTCGAACGGCGCGAGGGCGGGCCCGAACACCGCGAGCACCACGATCAGCCCGAGAACGACCACCGCGGCGCGAGCGGAGTGATAGCGCAGGATTGCTGTGAGCATAGGATTTCAGTCTCTCCGCTTGGTTGCCGGCTGCAAGGCGCTCTGGGCGATGTTGACGACGATGTTGCAGAACAGCACGAACACGATCGCCACGACGAGCGTTCCCTGGACGATGGGAACGTCTCCGCGCAGCGCGGAGTCGGCGGCGAGGCGACCGAAGCCGGGCATGGAGAACATGGTCTCCATCACGACGGCGCCGCCGATGAGCGTGGGGACCTTCATACCCAGGATGGACAGCGCGGGACCGCTGCCGTTACGCAGTGTGTGCACGAACAGGATCCGGGACGGACTGATGCCCCGGACCACCGCGCCGGTGACGTAGTTCTGATCCAGCTCCGCGACCAGTCCGGTGCGGAGTTGTCGCGCGATGTCGGCGACGACGTCCATGCTCAACGCGATCGCCGGCATGATGATCAGCGACAGCCAGCGGCCGAAGTCCTCGTCCGGCGGGACGTACCCGGCCGACGGCAGCCAGTGCAACCCGACGCTGAGGACGAGGATCAGTCCGATCGAGATGACGAACGGCGGCAGCGTCGAGGCCACCGACGTGTAGGCGGTGATCAGCCGGTCGAGCAGGCTGCCCTTGTAGACGGCGGCGAGTACCCCGAGTCCGACGCCGAGGACGAGTCCGATGAGCAGAGCGACACCCGCGATCGAGGCGCTGACGGCGAGCCGCTCGCCGATCAACTCGCTGACCGGGATCTTGCTGAACCACGAGACACCGAGGTCGCCGCTCAGCATGCTCGACATCCAGTCGATGTACTGCTGCCAGACCGGCTTGTCCAGCCCGAATTCGGCGTTGATGCGGGCGATCGTCTCCGGGGTCGCGGCGTCGCCGGCGATCCCGGCGGCCGGATTCAGCCCGCTGGCCGCCCCGAGCAGGAAGGTGATCAGGGTGGAGAACAGGAAGACCGGGACCACGATCAGCACAGTGCTCAGCACGACCCGCAGCGCCGTGCCGAGCTCACCCGCCGGCACCGGGAGAGCGAACGTTCTCCCGGCGCCGGCGGCCTGGACGTCTGCGGTGGTCACGAGACCGTGACGCCTTCCCACCGAACCTGGGACGGCAGGATGTTCAGGTTCTTCAGGTCCGGGTTGGACACGATGATCCACGGATTGCTGAAGAGGTAGTTCGTCGGTGACTGCTCGACACCGACCTTGACGGCCTGCCACAGCCGCGGCTTGTACTCCGGGTCCTCGAGGGGCGTGCGACGCACGACATCGAGCGCGGCGGAGAACTCCGGCGACGCGTGCGGGCCGCTGAGGTTCATGATGCCTTCCGGACCGTAGACGGCGAGCAGGTTCTGCACCGGGGATTCACGCCCGATGGTGCCGTCCGTCGCCACCTGCGGGTTCTTCGCGATATAGACCTCGCTCTGCCACGTCGACGATCCCGGCGGGACCACCTTGATGGTGGACTCGACGCCGACCTTCTTCAGCTGCGCCTGCACGAGCTCCGCCCGGTTGGTGGCCGCCGATTGGGCGGTGACCTCGATCGACAACTGCCCGGGTCCGTATCCCGCCTCGGTGAGGAGTCGAGATGCCTTGTCGGGGTCGTAGTTCCAGAGCTTCTCGACCTCCGGATTGAAGGCGAGGTACCCGTCGGGGAACGGCTGGCTCGTCGTGCTACCCAACCCGTTCGTGATGACGTCGACGAATGCCTGGCGGTCGAATGCGTACCGGAACGCCTCGACGACCTTCGGATTGTCGAACGGGGCCTTGTTCAGGTTGATGGAGACGTCGTTCGCGGCCAGCGACGGCTTCACGGTGACATCGAGACCGGCGGCCTCGGCTTCCTTGGACTGCAGGGCCGGCAGTGTCGCGAAGTCGATGGAGCCGGACTGGACACCGGCGACGAGTGTGGCCGGGTCCGGGGCAACGCTGAGTTCGAAGTGGTCGATGTGGATGTTGTCGGCGTCCCAGTAGTTCGGGTTCTTCTCGAAGTAGGCGTGGTCCTCGGCGACGAAGTCGGTGATCGTGAAGGGACCGGCCCCGACCGGCCACACACTGAGCTTCTGCGGGTCGGCCGCCGCGGTCGGGCTGGCGATGGCACCGGTACGCCCGGCGACCAGGTACGGGATCTGGTAGTCGGCGTCGGCCAGGTGCAGCGTGACGGCGGTCGGACCGTCGGCCGTGACCTCGGTGACGCCGGCGAGCTGATCGCGGAGGAACGAGTCGTCCTGGGTCTTGCCTCGATCGAAGAACGCCTTGACCGCCGGGGCGTCGAGGGTGGTCCCGTCGGAGAAGGTGAGACCGTCACGCAGGGTGAAGGTCACCGCGGTGCCGTCGGCGTTGTAGTTCCAGCTCTCGGCGAGTGACGGTTCGACGTTGCCCTCGGCGTCGAGCCGGGTCAGCGACGCGTACGCGAGGCTGATCGTGTTGATGTCGTTTCCTGTCCGGCTCGTCACCGGATCCCAGGAGGTGGGGAGGCTGAACGCCCACTTGACCTCGGCGCCGTCCGAGCTGCTGCCACCGCCGCACGCGGTGGCAACGAGCCCGACGATCACTCCGAGTATTACGGCGCCGGCGATCCGCCGGCTCTTCTTGCTCACTGGGTGCTCCTGACCATGCAAAGGGGGTGGTGATTCAGACGCTCGCGGGCAGCGATGCGGTGGTGCCGGGCAGCGGGGCGGGGTCGATTCCCTCACGCCGCGCCCGGGTGTAGCGGTTCTCCGCGAAGGGCAGGCCGAGGTTGCCGCGCAACGTGTTCTGCTCGTAGTCCTCCCGGACGACGCCACGCTCACGCAGGATCGGCAGCACCTCGTCGACGAAGCGCTGGAACTGCGCCGGGTGACCGATGTGGATGTTGATGCCGTCGAGGGCGTGGCCGTCCAGCCAGCGCTGCAGTTCGTTCGCGACGGTCTCGGCGCTACCCGTGAACGGCGACGTCTTCGGCGCGCTGAGGGCCTCGACCGTCTGCCGCAGAGTCAACCCCCGGTCGGCGGCGAGGTCGGCGATCTTCTTGGCCTGCGTGTAGAAGCTGCGCTCGGCGTGCTGCAGTGCCTCGGTGGGGAACGGTGCGTCGAGGTCGTACTGCCGGAAGTCGTGCCAGCCGAAGGGCCGGCCAAGTTCCCGGAGGGACTTTCCGAAGTCGTTGTCCGCCAGCTGGGTTGCGCGCTCGATCTCGCGCGCGTCGGCGTCGGTGTCGCCCACGGTGACGGTGACGCCTGGCAGGATCACGATGTCCTCGGGAGCGCGCCCGTAGGCCGCGGCGCGGGTCTTGATGTCGGCGTAGAACGTCGCTCCCGCTTCGAAACTCGGCGCGTGCGTGAAGATCCCGTCGGCGATACGCGCTCCGAGGTCGCGGCCCTGGTCGGAGTCACCGGCCTGGAAGATCACCGGCTGCCCCTGCCGCGAGCGTTCGATGTTGAGCGGGCCCACCACCGAGAAGTGCTCACCACGGTGGTCCAGGGTGTGCAGCCTGTCCGGGTCGAGGAAGCGGCGGGCCTCCCGGTCGCGCGGAAACGCGTCGTCCTCGTACGAGTCCCACAGCGCCTTGACGACCTCGACGTGTTCGAGTGCCCGGCCGTAGCGGGTGGCGTAGTCGTAATGCTCCTCGAGGCCGTAGTTTCCGGCGGTACCCGAGTCGCCACTGGTGACCACGTTCCAGCCGGCACGGCCGCGGCTGATCAGGTCGAGAGACGCGAACCGTCGCGCGAGGTTGAACGGCTGGTTGAACGACGTGGTCAGCGTGCCGACGAGCCCGATATGTTCGGTGGCCACCGCGAGCGCCGACAGCAGCGTCAGCGGCTCGAGCCGGTTCAGGTAGTGCGGGGGCGAGTCGGGGGTGATGAACTGGCTGTCGACGATGAAGACGAGGTCGAACCGCGCCTGCTCGGCGAGCCGCGCGTAGCGGATGTACCAGTCGATGTCGACGCTCGCGTCGGCGGGAATTTCCGGGTCCAGCCAGGTGTACGGGTGCCCGGGCCCACCCGTGGGGGTGAGGACAGCTCCCAATTTCAGTTGCCGTCTCGTCATGTTCTCGCTCCTTCATCGTCCGCCGTCAGGCACCTGCCTCGGCACGCCGCGTTGAAGTGTATGGAGCAAACAGGCGCGTGCAGAGTATTAAATTCTCGATGTTTCAAAACATATTTCGTATGTCCCGCAGGGCTGCCGAACAAAGCCCGATCAGTCGAAGAACTCGCGCGACGACTCCGCGACGGCCACCGCGACGACGTCGGCGAGTTGCCCGATCAGGTCCGGATCGTCGGGCAATTGGGTGGCCGACAAGCGCAGGAGTTGCCGTGCGGGTGCCTGCACGAACGAGCGGGAACCGGCCCCCACGGAGATGCCCTGCCGCGCCAGCGCGACGAGGGCCGCGGTCTCGTCCGACACCGTGACCCACACGACCAGACTGTGCGGGCCCGCGGAGGCCTCGATGCCGCGGTCGATCAGGGCCTCCAGCAGCGATGTGCGCCTGGCGACGTAGCGCTCGTGCGCTGCGGTGACCGCCTGCTCGGCATCGGCGCTGCCGATCAGGTGGGCGAGAGTGTTCTGCAGGATTCTGCTGTTCGAGCCCACGCCGTGACTGCGCACCTTCATGGCCTTCTCGACCAGCTCGCGGGACCCGCCGAGAACGGAGGTCCGCACGTCTATCCCATATGCCTTGCAATAACTGCGGATCCGGACGACCCGCTGCGGCAGTTCAGATCCCAGAGAGGGAGGCTGCTGCGGTTCGAGCGGTCCGATCGAGTCGTCCTCGACGACCCACGCCGCCGGATGCCGTCGCAGCACCTCGGCGAGTTCCCTCGTGCGCCTCGCACTGACCGCATGGTCGACCGCGAACGGCGCACCGGGCTGGAACACGAAGGCCACCGCACCGGCCGAGAGTGCCGTGTCGAGAGCGTCCGGCCGGGGGCCGTCGCGATCTGCGCCGACGCCGATCGCATCCAGCCCCAGGTCGCGGAGGGTGTCGAGAACGCCCGGGCCCAGGGGCTCGTCGACGGCCACCATGGAGCCGGGTGGGGCTGCCGCCTCCACGGCCAGCAACAACGCCTCGGTTCCACCGCCCGCCGTGGCCCAGGCCTCCGGTTCGAACGGCCACCCCGGGGCGACGGCGTTCCTCAACCGCTCGGTCATCAGTTCGCGGCCGAACACATTCAGCGTCTCGGCGTCCAGGCTGGACAACAAAGCGTCGGACAGGGACGGCTGCAGCGCCAGGTCGGGTGCATTCTGCGCCAGGTCGACGCCACGCCAGTCGGGTATGCCGCGCTCGGGCACGCTGTCGAGCGGCGGGAGAACGACGGTGCCGCCGCGACGGCGGGTCTGCACGAACCCTTGTTCCTGCAGCCGGCCCCAGGCACTGACGATCGCACCGACACTGAGGTCGGTCGATTTCGCGAGTGCGCGGACGGTCGGCAGGCGATCGCCGGGGCTGAGCTCACCCGACCTGATGAGGTCGGCGACGGCATCGGCCAGTTCCGCGGTGCGGCCGTCGATCCGCTCGAGCAACCACTCCGGGGCAATCGCCTCCGTCTCCAGCACCGCTGACATCCACACCCCTTCGATCGACAACCACTACCGCCCCCGCGCCCCGCGCGTCCGGGTCACTGCGTGAGTGCCCTTGCCGGTTCGCGGAGGATGATGTCGGGCGTACCGGGCAGGCGGAGGCGCTCGAGGAACTGCACGATCTCGGCGGCGACCGACCGGTGGGACACGTCGTTGAGGATGTCGTGCAGTCCCTCGTGGACGACGACGACCCGGGCGTCGGGCAACGCGGACGTGACGGCCAGGACGTCCGCTGCCGGGCTCAGGACGTCGGCGCCTCCGTGCACGACGAGGACGGGAACCTGCACGTGAGTCAGCGAATCGGCCGTGGCCACCGGTGTCTCCGCACCGAGCGTTCCCCGCTCGAGAGCGTCGGCCGAGGACAGGACCCCCCGATGCACGGGACACGCGGAACGGACCTCGAGTTCGCCGTCCCACTCTCCGGTGAAGGCGTCGGCGCCGGCGACGAGTAGTCCCGCTGCCACGACCCCGGACACGGCCGGATGCGTCGAGGCGAGGTCGAGGGCGGTCAGGGCGCCACTGTCCGATCCGACGACGGTGAGAGGGAGAGCGGTCTCGGCATCTGCGATCACCCGAGCGGTCGCCGCGGGATCGTTCTCCACCACCGCGACACGGTAACCATCGAAGGCGATCCGGCGGGCGAACCGGCGATACACGTGAGCACGCTCACCGCGGCCGGCGACGACGATCACCGAGCCACGCACAGTCGCTTCGGGTTCCAGCCAGTCGATGTCCACTGATTACCTCATTCGGGGTGTTGTTCGCAGGATTGACTGCGTCACCCTGACCCACACGCGCGAGGTCGAACAAGACTAAAGCTCGAGCAGAACAAAACACGTGCCTTCTCGCCTCGCTTCGTGTTTTGTTCCGAACATATTCGTTTGTGATTCACCCGTTCAGAAATACCGACGAAGGGACAGGCACACCGATGCCCGAGACCACAGGGTTCGCGACCCGGCAGGTCCGCACCGGCTATCAACCCGGAACGACGCAGAACACCGCGATCCCCCCGATCTACCAATCGGTTGCCTACGACTTCGGCAGCTTCGAACAGGCGCGGGACATCTTCGCACTCCGCCGGAAGGGAAACCTGTACAGCCGCACCGGGAACCCCACCCAGGCCGTGTTCGAGCAGCGTCTCGCCGATCTCGACGGCGGTGTCGCCGCCCTGGCCACGGGATCCGGACAGTCCGCCGTCGCGGTCGCCCTGCTCACCCTCGCCAAGTCCGGACAGCACATCGTCGCGGCTCGGCAGCTGTACGGGGGAACCGTCGATCTCCTCACGGACACCTTCGCGGACTTCGGGATCGAGGTCACGCTCGTCGATCAGGACGACCTCGACGCCTGGCGTGCGGCCGCGCGTCCCGAGACCCGGGCCTTCTTCGCCGAGACGATCGGCAACCCCGTCGCCTCCGTGCTCGACGTCCGGGCCGTGGCCGACATCGCGCACCAGGTGGGGGTCCCGCTGATCGTCGACAACACGATCGCCACCTCGTATCTGCTCCGCCCGAAGGACTTCGGAGCCGACATCACCGTGTACTCGGCCACCAAGTTCATCGGTGGGCACGGGACGTCGCTGGGTGGTGTGATCGTGGACCTCGGCACGTTCGACTTCGGCGCGGAACCGCAGCGGTGGACCCAGTTCACCGAGCCCTACCCGCGCATCGGCGACCTCGTGCTGTGGGAGGAGTTCGGCCGCGAACGGAGCGCCTACCTGGTCTATGCGAAGACGAAGATCGTCCACGATCTCGGTCCCGCACTGTCCCCGTTCAATTCGTTCCAGCTGCTTCAGGGATTGGAGACGCTGGACCTGCGACTGGAACGGCAAGTCGGCTCGGCACTGGCGATCGCACAATTTCTCGACGGTCATCCCGCGGTCGCCAAGGTCAACTACCCCGGACTGCCGGACAACCGGTGGCACGACGCCGCCCAGCGGTACCTGCCGCGAGGCGCCGGCTCGGTCTTCTCGTTCGATCTCGCCGTCGACGACTCGAAGGTGGCGAAGTTCATCGACTCGCTGCAACTGTTCTCGATCGTCGCCAACATCGGCGACGCCCGTTCGCTGGTAGTGCACCCCGCCACCACCACGCACAGCCATCTCGGCGACACGCAACTCCGCGACGCCGGATTCGGCTACCGCACCGTCCGATTGTCGATCGGACTGGAAAACCTGGAAGACCTCGTCGACGATCTGCGTGCTTCGCTCGACGCCATCACGGAGGAATGACATGCACTTCGGCTACTGGACGCCCATCTACGGCGGCTTCCTGCGCAACCTCGGCGATGAAGGGATGCCCGCCACCTGGGACTACGTCAAGAAGCTCTCACAGCTCGCCGATCGGCTCGGATACCACACCACCCTCGTGCCCGAGCTCTATCTCAACGACCGCAAGGGCGTCGACGCGCCCAGCCTCGAGGCGTGGTCGCTGTCGTCGGCGATCCTCGCGGTCACCGAACAGCTCCGAGTGATGACGGCGGTGCGACCCGGATTCCACCTGCCGGCGGTCACCGCGAAGGAATCGGCGACGATCACCGACATCGCCGGAACAACCGATGCCGGCGCGGCGCGGTTCGCGCTCAACGTCGTCGCCGCGTGGTGGGAGGAGGAAGCCCGGCAGTACGGCGGGGCCTTCACCCGGCACGACGACCGATACCGGCAGGCCACCGAATTCGTCGACGTTCTCCGTGGACTGTGGGAACACACACCATTCACCTACCAGGGCGAGCACTTCAGCGTGCGCGACTCGATCCTGTCGCCGAAACCCGGCATCCATCCCCCGGTCTTCGCCGGCGGTGAGAGCGAGAGCGGCCGTGAATCGATCGCGACCTTCGCCGACTCGTACGTGCTGCACGGCGGCACCGTCGACGAGGTGCGCACGAAGATCGCGGACATGAACGCCCGGTCGCAGCGAATCCACCAGCGGGACATGGCCGAATTCGGCATGTCGACGTACATCATCGTGCGCGACACCGAAGCCGAAGCCCGTGCCGAACTCGAACGCATCACCACCGTCGATCCGCATTCGCCCGGGTATGCGTCGTTCGAGGAGTTCGTGAAGAACTCCGAACTCGACGTCGAACTGTCCAAGCGCGAATACTCCGTCGGCACGCGTGGACTGCGCCCCGACCTCGTCGGCACACCGGAACAGGTCGCCGAGAAGATCCGCGCCTACCAGGACGCCGGTCTCACCCTGCTGCTCATCCAGTGCTCCCCCGCGCACGAGGAACTCGAGCGCATCGCCGCGCAGGTCTTCCCGCTCGTCCCCGCCCGTGAGTACTTGTTAACCGCGGGCGGTTGACAAGTACTCACGCGCGCAAGCCTTGACCGCACGACTCGCCGCGAGTAAGGATGAATACGTTCTGTGCGCGGCGGTTTCATTCCCGGAGAGAGGAATTCACACCCCCAGGACGAATCGCGACGCATCCATTGCATACGGCCGCACGAGGCCACCGGGGCGAGCGCGAGGGGATTTGTCATGGCAGACATCGAGGTCGACTATTGCGTCGTAGGCGCTGGATTCGCCGGACTGACGGCGGCACTGCGCGTGAAACAGGCCGGACAATCGGTCGCGCTCTTGGAGGCGCGTGACCGGATCGGCGGGCGCACGTTCACCGAGGTCCGCGAGGACGGTTCGTGGATCGATCGCGGCGGTGCGTGGATCGGGCCGGGACAGGACCGGATCTACGCCCTCATGGACGAATTCGGCGTCAAGAGCTACAAGCAGTACACCGACGGCGAGGCGATGATGGTCGTCGACGGCAAGCAGTACCGGTACAAGGGCACGATTCCCCTGACGATGAGTCCCTGGGCGGCTGCGAATCTCGGCGCCGTGTTCGTCGAACTCGGCGAGATGTGCAAGACGATCCCGCTCGAGGCGCCGTGGGAGGCGAAGAAGGCGGCCAAGTGGGACTCGATCAGTCTCGCGAAGTGGCTCGGTGACAATACGTTGTCCAAGCCCGCCCACGACCTACTCGAGACCGCCATCGCCGGCTGCTACACATCCGCGGCGTCCGAGGTGTCGATGCTGTTCGTCCTGTACCAGATGGCATCGGGCGGTGGTCCGAGTTTCGTTCTCGGTGTGAAGGACGCCGCCGAGGACGCGCGACCGGTCGGCGGAATGGGCGCCATCTACCGTCCGATGGCAGCCGAGATCGGCGACGCACTCCACCTGTCGCAACCCGTCCGGCACATCGCGCAGGACGGCGACGGCGTGACCGTCCGATCCGCGGACATGACCGTGCGGGCCCGGAGGGCGATCGTGGCGGTACCCCTCGCGATCGCGAGCCAGATCCTCTACGAGCCCATGCTCCCGATGGATCGGTCCTTCCTGCACCAGAGAATGCCGAGCGGCGCGGTCATGAAGATCGCCGTCCTCTACGACGAACCCTTCTGGCGGGCCGACGGACTGTCGGGGCAGTCAGCGGCACCCGACTCCCCCGCGACGATCACCATCGACGCGAGCACGGACACGGGACGTCCCGGTGTTCTGTGTGTGATCGTCGAGGGACCGATCGCCCGCAAGCTGGGGACGCTGTCGGAAGCGGAGCGGAAGAAGGCGGTGCTCGGGGAGTTGACCGCGAGGTTCGGAAGCAAAGCGGCCTCCCCGATCGACTACATCGAGCAGAACTGGAGCGTCGAACGCTACTCCGGCGGCGGCATGCTCAGTCATGCACCGACGGGAGTGCTCACCCAGTTCGGCCATGCCCTCCGCGCGCCCTGCGGTCGCATTCACTGGGCCGGCACGGAAAGTTCGTCCGTGATGTGCGGCTGGGTCGACGGGGCCATCCGGTCCGGTGAGCGCGCCGCCCGGGAAGTCACCGAACACGACGGCGTGCTGTCACCGGCCCGGGCTCAGTAATAGACGGCGCCCGGAACACCCCCGCCGACGGCCACCGCGTCGCCGGTGATCCCGACACTGCGCGGTGAGGCCAGGAAAGTGACGACGTCCGCGACCTCGCTCGCATCGATCAGCCGGTGGATCGAGTTGGTGGCCAGCCGCGACTCCAGCTCGGCCACCGGCACACCCTCGTCCTCGGATTGCTCGGCCAGGCGGTCGACGAGTCGTTCCGTCCGCGTCAGTCCCGGATGCACCACGGTGACGTTGATTCCGTGCGGGCCGAGTTCGTCGGCGAGGTTCTTCGTCAGCGCCGACACACCGACGTTCCGCACGGTCTGCGCGATGGAATTGGCCTGCCGTGCACCGAGCCCGCTGATGTTGATGATCCGGCCCCACCCCTGCTCGATGAGGTGCGGTGCCACCGCGCGGGCCGTCCGCAGATAGCCGAGCACCTTGATCTCGAGTTCGCCGCGCACTACGTCGTCGGTGGTGGACGCGAAGTCGTTCGGCTTGCCCGCGCTCCACGGTGTGGCCGCGGCGTTCACGAGAATGTCGACGCCGCCGAGTTCGTCCACCGTTCGCTGCACGAGGGCGCGCACCGAATTGTCGTCGCCGGTGTCGGTGGGTACCCCGATCACCCGGCGCCCGGTCTCCTGCGACAGCGTCTTCGCCGCCAGTTCGAGCGCCTCGACGCCCCTTGCCGCGAGCACCACATCGACCCCCTCCGACGCGAGGCTGCGCGCGATCGCGAGACCGATTCCGCGGCTGCCGCCGGTGACGATCGCCCGCTTGCCGCCTAGACCGAGATCCATGTCATTCCCTCATTTCTGCTGTCCACCCCTCGATTCGAGGGTAGGACCGCGACGGTCGGGAGTCACGGATTCGGTTCAGCGTGAGGCCAATTGCGCTCCGCACCCGTGCGCCTTTCTGGTAGCAGTCCCTACCAGAAAGGCGCACGGGCGGCGAAGCCGCCTGCCGCCTACCGCTGGATCGACTTGATCTCGAGGAACTCCTCGAAGCCGAGGACGCCGGCCTCGCGGCCGATGCCCGACTGCTTGTATCCGCCGAACGGGGCGTTGGTGTTGAACGCCCCGCCGTTCACCTCGACCTGGCCGGCGCGCAGCTGCCGCGCGACGCGGTCGGCGCGGTCCTTGTCACCGGACCAGACGCCGGCGGCGAGTCCGTATTCCGTCGCGTTGGCGATCCGCACGGCGTCGTCCTCGTCCTGGTACCCGATGATCGACAGGACGGGGCCGAAGATCTCCTCCTTGGCGATGGTCATGTCCTCGGTGACGCCGGAGAACACGGTGGGGCCGACGAAGTAGCCGGATTCCTGGCCGGTCTCCCGACCGTCGAGTACGGCGTGCGCGCCTTCCGCGATGCCCTGTTCGATGTACCCGCGGACCCGCTTCAGCTGGTTCGAGTTCACCAGCGGCCCCAGCACCGAGGTGGCGGCCGTCGGATCGCCGACGGAGTAATTCTGCGCGACCTGTGCCGCGATGGCGGCGGCCTCGTCCACCTTGTCCGCGGGGACCAGCATCCGGGTCAGCGCCGAGCACGTCTGACCGGAGTTGAGGAAACACTTGGCCACTCCGTCGGTGACAGCCTTCGTCAGGTCGGCGTCGTCGAGGATGACGTTGGCCGACTTGCCGCCGAGCTCGAGTGCCACCTTCTTCACCGTCTCGGCCGCGACCACCGCGACCCTCTTGCCCGCGCGGGTGGAGCCGGTGAAGGAGACCATGTCCACCTCGGGGTGGCCGGCGATCGCCTCGCCCACGACGGGCCCGTATCCGCTGACGAGGTTGAACACGCCTGCCGGCAGACCGATTTCGTCGAAGATGTCGGCGAGCGCGTAGGTGGCGAGCGGCGCCACCTCGGTCGGCTTGAGCACCACGGTGCATCCCGCGGCCAGAGCACCGCCGACCTTGAGCACCACCTGGTGCAGCGGGAAGTTCCACGGGGTGATCGCCCCGACGACACCGATCGGCTCGCGCACGATCAGCGAGTTGCCCACCTCGTGGGCGTCGAAGTCGTAGGTGGCGGCGAGCTCGGCGAAGGCGGCGAGGTTCGCGAGCGGCATGCCGATCTGGATGGGCTTCGCGAATCCCAGCGGCATGCCCATGTCGCGGGACACCAGCGCGGTGAAGTCGTCGAGTCGCTCCTTGATCAGGGCAGCCGCCTTCTGGAGGTACTCGCCACGTTCCTTGCCGCTGAGCGCGGACCATGCGGGGAAGGCTGCTCGCGCGGCCTTCGCGGCGCGATCGACGTCGTCGGCGGTGCCCTCGGCGACCACCGCGATGACATCCTCGGTGGCCGGATTCACCACGTCGATCCGGCCCGTCCCCTGCGAATCGACCCAGGATCCGTCGATGTAGATCTTGGTCCGGTCCAGAACTTCGCTCATTGATCAGCCTCCAGTGAAAGTGTCGCGGTTCCCCCTGCGCCCCGCAGCCTACGACCGGAATCCTCCGGCGAGGGGCGAATGCGATCTCCCCGAACCACACACCGGGATGCCACCGATCGCGGACCATCGACGTACGGCAGCACACCCAGCAGGAGGAGCGATCAGATGCGCACGCAGTCACCGGCACGCACCCTTGTCGGCGTACTCGGAATCGCCGCCGTGCTCACCGCCTCGGCGTGTGGCTCGACGGACGAGACGGGGACCGCCGAACCCTCGCCCGGCAGCGTCACCTCGACGACTTCGGAGGCGACCACCACTGCAACCACCACCACCACCCCGTCCGCGCCGACCGAGACGACCGAGACGACCGCACCCCATCCCGACCGCTGCCTGATCGGCGAGCTGCAGGTGACGCTCGGAGAGGCGAGTGGGGCCGCCGGATCTCAGGAGATCCCGCTCGTCTTCACCAACACCGGCACCCGCGACTGCGTCCTCCACGGATACCCCGGGGTGTCCTACGTCGCGGGCCCGGACGGTCCGCAGGTGGGTGCCGCGGCCGAGCGGGACGGCGGAACCGAGACTCCGGTGACGGTTGCCCCGGGCGCACGGGCCACCGCAGCGGTGCGCGCGACGGTGGTGCAGAACTATCCGGCCGAGACGTGTGGCCCGACTCCGGTCGCGGGATTCCGGGTGTACCCACCCAACGACACCGGGTCGGTGTTCGTCCCCTACGCCACGACCGGCTGTTCGCAGACCGGCGTGAAGCAGCTGTCGGTGCAGCCCGTCACGGGATGATCGTTCTTCTGTCGCGCAGAGGGGTAGGGACACCCCGGGGGCGGGTACGACGAAAGTACGCGAGCGGTGACCTGGTTCACCCGCCCCGGGTGAATCGGCTCACCCCTGTGCCGACCTACCGTCGGGCTACCGACTCGCGTAGAAGGAAGGCGGAGGCATGTTCGAGATCATCCGCGAAGTGCATTCCGAAGTTCAGCACCGCCGCGGTCCCCGGCATCACCACCATCTCTCCACCCGAGCGGAGCGCCGGTCGCGGATTCTGAAGCACTTCCACATGTGATCAGTCGGGGCGGCCGGCCCTCCGACCAGGCCTGTTCCTTGCCTTCGCTAACCATTGGCGCGGATGGGTACTATCCGACGTCGTGACTGACAGCAGGCTGGAATCGGCGAATGTATCCAGAGACGACTCGGACGAGTCGCCGATCGGGACCCCGCCCCAGTCGTCCCCCGTCGGTCAGTCGATCCGCTCCGCCCGCCTTCTCGCGATCATCGCCTCCGTCTTCGGAGTGCTGCTCACGTTGTCGCTCCCGTTCCTTCCGGTCGAGCAGGACAGCGCGACCCTCACCTGGCCGCAGAACGGCAGCACCGGAAGCGTCGAGGCACCGCTCGTCACCTACGCGCCGCTGAGCCTCGACGTCCGGATCCCCTGTTCGGCGGTCGGTGAACTCGCCGACCGCGGCGGGATCCTGACCTCCACCGCCCCCGCGGGCGCCGCCGACGCCGGGAAGTACGGACTGGTCGCGAGGGTGAATCCCGCGACCCCGGACGGTCCCGCCGGCGTCGAGGTGCTGTTGCGGAACAAGGTGCTCCTGTCGTCGCCGGTGGACCAGCTACCCGCCGACTGCGCGCTCGTGGTGTCGTCGGATTCCACTCGGACCACCGCGGGATTCGTCGCGGCGGGCCAGGACACACCGACTGTCGTCGACGGCGACCTCCGCCCGCAGATGGTGGGCATCTTCAGCGACCTCGACGGCGCGGCGCCCGACGGACTACAGGTGACGGCTCAGATCGACAGCCGCTTCTCGTCGACGCCGTCGACCCTCAAGTTCGTCGCCATGGTGGTCGGTGCGCTCGCGACGATCCTGGCGCTGGTGGCTCTGCACCGTCTCGACAACGTCGACGGGCGCCGGGCGCGACGATTCCTGCCCACCCGCTGGTGGTCGTTCGGGGCCGCCGACGCCGTCGTCATCGGCACGCTGGTGCTCTGGCACTTCATCGGCGCCTCCACCTCCGACGACGGCTATCAGTTCAACATGGCCCGCACGTCCGAGGCCGCGGGCTACATGGCCAACTACTTCCGCTGGTACGGCGTCCCGGAAGCGCCGTTCGGGTCTCCGTACTACGACGTCCTCGCGGTGCTGGCGAACATCACCCCGGCGAGCCCGTTCGTGCGTCTGCCCGCGCTGCTCGCCGGCATCGTCGCGTGGCTGGTGATCAGCCGTGAAGTCGCACCGCGACTCGGCGCCGCGGTCCGGGGCAACCGGCTCGCGCTGTGGACCGGCGGACTGGTGTTCCTCGCGTTCTGGCTCCCGTACAACAACGGTCTGCGGCCCGAGCCGATCGTCGCGGTGGGCGTGCTGCTCACGTGGTGCTCGGTGGAACGCGCCGTCGCGACCCGGCGACTGCTGCCCGCCGCGGTGGCGATCCTGGTCGGTGCGGCCACGCTGACCGCGGGCCCGTCCGGGCTGATCTGTTTCGGCGCCCTGGTCGCGGGTGCCCGGCCGATCCTGCAGATCGTGATCGCCCGGGCCAAGACGGTGGGATACGTCGCGTTGCTGGCGCCGCTCGTCGCGTCGGGAACCGTGATCCTGGTGGCGGTGTTCGCCGATCAGACCCTCGCCGCCGTCATGGAGATGCAGCACGTTCATGCGATCGGCCCCAATGTTCCCTGGTTCGACGAATACCTCCGCTACCAGTACCTGCTGAACATCTCCGTCGACGGTTCGCTGTCGCGTCGGTTCGGCGTGTTCGTGATGGTGCTGAGCCTGGCCGTGACGGTCCTCGTGATGCTGCGCAAGGGCGGCCGGATCCCCGGGACCGCGGCCGGACCGTCGCGGCGGCTCATCGGCATCACGCTCGCCGCGATGGGGCTGATGATGTTCACGCCCACCAAGTGGACGCACCACTTCGGCATCTACGCGGGCCTCGCGGGGTCGCTGGCCGTCCTGGCGTCCGTGGCGGTGAGCACGGCCGTGGTGCGCTCGCCACGCAACCGCGCCCTGTTCGCGGCCGCCGTGCTGTTCCTGCTCGCGATGTGTTTCACCAGCACCAACGGGTGGTGGTACGTGTCCAGCTACAGCGTCCCGTGGTGGGACAAGCCGGTGTCGATCGCCGGCCTGGGTGCCGGCACGATCCTGCTCGGCGCCACGCTGGTGATGCTGCTGATCGCGGCGTGGTGCTACTTCCGCGAGCCCTACACCCGGACCGAATCCGTGCGGCGACGCCGATTGTGGGCGATCCCGCCGTTGACGGTGGCGGCCGCCGCGATGGTGCTGTTCGAGGTGCTGTCGATGGCGAAGGGCGCGGTCGCACAATACCCCGCGTTCTCCCTCGCCCGCTCCAACGTCGACGCCGTCACCGGCGCACCGTGCGGTCTGGCCAACGACGTCCTACTCGAAACCGATCCCAACGCGTCGCTGCTGCAACCACTGTCCGGTGACGCCGCGACCGCCCTCGCGGGCACCGGCACCGTCGGCTTCACACCGAACGGCGTCGCCGGCGATCTGAGTGCCGACGAGGAATCGTCGGATGCGGGCGTCGCCAACTCCGTCAAGACCGACAACACCGAGCAGACGGCGTCGAGCAACGCCGCGGGTACCGGCGGCGGCGCCGGGGCGGTGGGTGTCAACGGCAGCGCGGTGGCCTTGCCGTTCGGCCTCGACCCCGACCGCACGCCGGTCCTCGGCAGCGACGGCAGCGACGGCGACGCGTCACTGACCACGGGCTGGTACCGGTTGCCGAACCCCGACTCGGACGCCGGGGCGGGGGGGTATCGTCTCCATCGCCGCGGCGGGCCGCATCCACTCCGTCGACGCGGACGGCGTCGTCACGTACGGCCAGAACCTCGAGGTGGAGTACGGCACCGCGCAGCCGGACGGCGCCGTCGCGGTATCGGGACGCGTGACGCCGATCGACATCGGGCCGGCACCGTCCTGGCGGAATCTGCGCGTTCCGCTCGATTCCCTGCCGGACAATACGGATGTCATCCGACTCGTGGCATCGGACACGGACAGTGATACACAGCAGTGGCTGGCGGTGACGCCGCCGCGTGTTCCGCGGACGCAGACACTGAACGACGTGATCGGATCCGACGCACCCGTGATGATCGACTGGGCTGTGGGACTTGCATTTCCGTGTCAGCGACCGTTCGACCACCGCACGGGTGTCGCGGAGGCGCCCGAGTACCGGATCCTCCCCGACCGTCCCGGCGCGATCATGACGAGCCTGTGGCAGGACCGGTACGGCGGAGGCCCCCTGGGCTGGATCGAGATGACCCGGGCGAGCCGAACCATACCGTCGTATCTGAGGGACGACTGGGACCGTGACTGGGGCGGAGTGGAGCAGTACTCCCCGCTCGACTCCGACGCGAAGACCGCGGAGATCGACACCACCCGGATTCAGCGTTCGGGCATGTGGAACCCGGCGCCGATCATCACGGCCTACTGAGCGTCGGTGACGCGCCCTGCGCCGGGCGCGTCACCGATCACCTCAGAGTTCGAATTCCGCCGGAGCGATGCCGACGGCGAAACAGGCGTCGCGCACCACATTTCGCTCGTGCTGGTCGAAGTTGCCGTCGGCGCCACCGATGACGATGCCGATCTGGATGACGGCACGTGCCTGATCCTGCTTGGACTTCAGCTTCGCGATGGTGGCGGTCGCCTCGATCTTGCCGAACTCGAAATCGGACTGCAGCTTGCTGCAGTACCAGTCGAACTTCTGGCTCAGCTCGTCCGACGGGAACACACTCAGCGCCTCGTTGCTGGTGATCAGCGCCGCGGTCTTCTGACGCTCGGACGGGTCGATGGTCCCGTCCGCCGCGGCGATGAGGGCGCACATGGCCATGCTGGCGTTGGCGAACTCCTTGTTCTGGAACTGTGCCGTCTTGGTCTTGAGCTGGCCGTTCATCTCGAACGCCTTTGCCTTCAGCTGATCCCAGAAAGCCATTGGACTCCTTCTTCGTGTGCCCACGCACGGTGCGTGTGGTGTCCAATTTGCCAGGTTTCGCCCGAGGGCGTCGCCGCGGACGGTCTACCAGCGCAGTCGCAGGAATCCGCCGTTAGGGTCGTAGCGACTGCAGGTCTCCCGTCGGCACGTGGATCCACCCCTCCCGCTCGGCGATGGCGCGGTCGTCGCCCTCGGGTAGTGCCGTGCAGCCGACGGCCGCGGCCCGCGCGACGACGGCGGCCAGCACGGCGTCGAGGGCGTCGTCCGATTCGCGGCAGATCGTCTGGAATGCACCGAGTTCCAACCAGTCCGCGGCCGTCAGGAGCGCGTCGACCAACTCCCCCAGCGTCACCCGGTTCTGCGCGCTCTTGTATCCGCGCGACACCAGCCCCCACGTGCGCAGCGCGGCCGCCGGATACGCCTCGACCACGCGGCCGTCGACGCGTCCGACGTCGACGCCGAGGTCGCCGAGTTCCGCAAGGATTCCGGCGCAGCGCAACGCGACGTGCGCAATGAGATCCGCCGACACACTGAGCGGGGATATCCCCGTCGCGGCCTGCACCACGAGGTCGGTGCGCCGCTTCGTCAACGGTCGACGCCCGTCGCGGTTGGCGAGACCGTTGGTCGCGGACAGTCGGCCGGTGTGATGCTCGGACACCATGCGGACGAACGCGTCGGGCCAGCCGAACGGTGCATCGATACCGGCCCTGTCGCACGCGAGCACGGCCTCGGTGACGGCGTCGTTCCCGGCTCCCAGCCGGACGGACGCGACGCGGGCCACACCGCCGGACCAGTCGATGACGGCCAGGGCGGTCTTCTTCGGCTCGGCCGCCAGGTCGACTCCCACGGTGCGCATCGACTCAGGTTACTTCCGACCTGGTGAATCAGAAGAAGTGATGCAACGCATCAGTTAGTTGTGCTGTACAGATTCACCGCCTCCGACCATTGTGGTCTCCACTACTCGACTAGAAGTGGCGCGCACGCGCTCCGTTCGGAGGATTGATGCCCGACAACCACGTCGCCCCGATGCTGGAGAAGCACACCATCGGGTTCGTCCCGGAATCCGATCGCCACGGGAAGGTTCGTGATCTGTTCACGCTGTGGTTCGGCGGCAATCTCGCCCCGCTGCCGATCGTGACCGGCGCCCTCGGGCCCAGCCTGTTCGGACTCTCTCTGTGGTGGAGTCTCGTCGCGTTCGTCGTCGGACATCTCGCCGGTGGCGCCCTGATGGCGTTGCATTCGGCGCAGGGACCCCAGATGGGGATCCCCCAGATGATCCAGAGCCGCGGACAGTTCGGCACGTTCGGGGCGCTCATCATCGTGGTGATCGCCGCCGTCATGTATCTCGGCTTCTTCTCGTCGAACATCGTCCTGGCCGGGCAGTCGATGCACGGGATCGTGAACGGCATACCCGTTAACGTGGGGATCGTGGCCGGCGCCCTCGGCTCCGCCGTCATCTGCATCATCGGCTACCGGTTGATCCACATCCTCAACCGCATCGGAACGTGGGTTCTCGGAATCGGAATCCTGGTGGGCTTCGTCGCCATCCTCACCGGCGACCTGCCGTCGGACTTCCTCACGCGGGGCGACTTCGACTTCGCCGGCTGGCTGGCGACCGTCTCGCTCGGCGCGCTCTGGCAGATCGCGTTCGCGCCCTACGTCTCCGACTACTCGCGGTACCTCCCCAAGGACGTGGGCGTGCCGTCGACATTCTGGGCGACCTACCTCGGCTGCACCCTCGGCTCGTTCCTCGCGTTCGCGTTCGGCGCGGTCGTCACGCTCGCCGCACCTGTCGGCATGGACACGATGGACGGCGTCAAGGCAACGACGGGAAGCCTCGGCAGCATCATGCTGGTGCTGTTCCTGCTCAGCGTCATCAGCCACAACGCGCTGAACCTCTACGGCGCCGTCCTCGCCATCATCACGTCGGTCCAGACGTTCCGCGCCCGCTGGATTCCGACCGCCTGCGCCCGGGTGATTCTCTCGACGATCATTCTCGTCGCGGCGTCCGTCGTCGCCATCGCACTGTCGGCCGACTTCGTCTCGCACTTCGTCGATCTGGTGGTCGTGCTCCTGGTGGTCTTGGTGCCGTGGACGGCGATCAACCTCATCGACTTCTACATCATCCACAAGGGCGTCTACGACCTCGAGTCGATCTTCCGATTCGACGGCGGCATCTACGGCCGGTTCAACTGGACGGCCATCACCGCTTACCTGCTCGGCATCATCGTCCAGATTCCGTTCATGGCCACGTCCCTCTACACGGGGCCGGTGTCCGCGTTCCTCGGCGGCGCCGACCTGTCCTGGGTGGCCGGGCTGGTGGTGACCGGACCCATCTACCTGCTCCTGGCGCGGCGCGGTTCCGGTCGCTCCACCGGAGCGAAGGCCACGTCCGCCACACCTGTGCCTGCCCGGCTGTAGTCCCCGAACACCGCACCGCCCGAGCCTGTTACAGGCTCGGGCGGTTCTGCGTGTGCGGCCCTGTGTGGTGACCAACTCCTGTCCGCTCGGGCAGGTTTCGCCGTTGTCCACCACCCGGCGGCGCCGGCTCGCTAGGGTCGAAAAGAGACCGTGCAAGTACCTCGTCCACCGTGTTTCACCGGAGAAGAGAGTTGTCGCAGATGTCCAGTTTCCCGGGCCTCACCCACGTCGCGATCACCGTGTCCGACCTACCGGCCAGCACCGCCTGGTACACCACACTGTTCGGGTCGGACCCCGTGCTCGACGAGGACGAGGAATCGGGGACCTTCCACCACACGGTGTTCGCGCTCGACGGCGGCATGCTCTTCGGTCTGCACACGCACCCCGACAGCGGCGCTCCCGCGACGTTCGACGAACGGCAGGTCGGACTCGACCACATCGCGTTCCAGTGTTCCCCCGACGCACTGACCGGGTGGGTGGAGCGGCTCGACGCACTCGGCATCGAGCACGGGGGCATCAAGACGGCGCACTACGGTTCCGGCATCTCGTTCCGCGACCCCGACAACATCGCGCTCGAATTCTTTGCTCCACCCGTGAGTACTTATTAACGTCGGGCGGTTAATAAGTACTCACGGGTGCCGGAGGCGCAGGCGTCGAGCAAGGTCAGGGCGAGGGCCAGCGCGCCGTCCACGGCGGCCCGGTCTGCCGCGGGCGCGGCGCTGGCCGCGGCGAACTCGGCCTGATGGTTGACGGCGGGCGCGGAGTCGATTCCGATGTAGGGGTGGATCGCGGGAATCACCTGCGAGACGTTGCCCATGTCGGTGGAGGCCCGGTTCATCAGCGAGTCCGGGCCGGTGCGAAACACGCGACCCAGTCCCTCCGCATGCCGGACGTACGACGCGAGCAGCGCTTCGTCGGTGCGGAACTCCGAATACGGTTCGCTTTCGGGGGCGATGGTGAGTTCGCAGCCGGTTGCGACGGCGCCGGCCTCGAAGCAGCGGGCGACGCGGGGCTCGATGCGGGCCAGTTCCTCCAGCGTCTCCGCGCGCACGTACCAGCGGCCTTCGGTTCGCTGCGGAATGGCGTTGGGGGCCTCTCCCCCGCGGGTCATCATCCCGTGCACTCGTGTGCTCGACGGAAGCTGTTGCCGGAGAAGCCCGATGGCGACCTGCGCTACCGTGAACGCATCCGCTGCGTTGACGCCCCGTTCCGGGTACGCGGCGGCGTGTGCCGCCTTGCCGTCGTACCGGATGTGACTGTGGGACACCGCGTACGGCTCGGCCCGCGCGACGTCGACCGGGCCGGGGTGCGCCATGACGGCGGCGTGGACGCCCTCGAACGCTCCGCGTTTCAGCATGTCGATCTTGCCGCCCCCGCCTTCCTCGGCGGGGGTGCCGAGCACCGACAGGGTGATGCCGAGGTCGTCGACGAGCGGGGCGAGGGCCAGCGCCGTCCCCACCGAGATGGCGGAGATGACGTTGTGCCCGCACGCGTGCCCGAGCCCGGGGAGCGCGTCGTATTCGGCGCAGACCGCGAGGTGCAGCGGTCCGGAGCCGAGGTGCGCGCGGAATGCGGTGGGCAGTCCGACGTACTGCTGCTCCACCGTGAACCCGGCATCCGACAGCACCCCGGCGACCCGGGCACACGAGCGTTCCTCCTCCCACGCGACCTCCGGGTGGGCGTGGAGGTCGTGCGACAGAGCCAGGATGCGGTCTTCCGCCCGCCTGGCTCCGTCGCGCACCGCGGCGTCGGCGCTCACAGGTCACCCGGTACGCCGTAGGACGGGGCGGCGGTCGGGTCGACTCCGCGCACCCGGTAGTCCCGCTTCTGCGGTTCCCACACCGTCCACAGCCGGCGCAGTTCGCCGACCGGGTCGTCGTGCCAGTCGACGCGCAGATCGGTGACGGGCCATTGCACGTCCTCGACCACCTGGATTCCCGCCGAGTGCACGGGCCCCGCCTCGCCGCCGGCGGTGACGGCCGCGGTGAGACCGTCGAGCAGTCTGCCCTCGAACGTCGGGGCCGCGCTCGACACGTAGCCGAACAGCAGCGACCGGATGACGCCTTCGTCGCGGAGCATGTTGCCGGCGACTGCGACGCCGCCGCCCTGCGCGCTGCTGTGGATGCCCAGCGTCTGCGCGCCCGAGTGCACCGCGGTGCCGCCGTCCGCATCGACGACGACGACCTGCCGGCAGTCCGGGAACTTCTCCTGCGCGAGCGCGGTTTTCAGCGCGGTCTCCGCATCCTCACCCGACGCGAGCGCGTCGAGGCCGATCGGCCCCAGCTGCGGATTGGTCACGTTCTGGGAGGCGACGACGCCGACCCCGGACCGCACGTGCAGGCAGCGTGCGGCTACGGCGGGGCTGGAGGAGCAGACGACCATCCCGAACGCGCCTGCGGAATCACGGGCGACGAGTGAGAACGTCATGAGCTGATCACTGCCGTCGCGTCGATCTCGACGAGCCATTCGGGCCGGGCGAGGGCGTCGACGACGATGCCGGTGGACACGGGGTGCACACCTTTCAGCCAGCGTCCGACCACCCGGTAGACGGTCTCTCGGTACCGGACGTCCACCAGGTAGATGGTGACCTTGACGACGTCCTCCAGCCGGCTGCCCGATTCCTTCAGCAGCATCGCGATGTTCGCCATCGCCTTCTCGGCCTGGGCCTCGACGTCGCCGATACCCACAGACTCCCGGGTGTCGAGGTCCTGTCCGATCTGCCCGCGGAGATACACGACTCCGCCGGCGACGACGGCCTGCGCGAGGTCGTTGTCGAGGTTCTGTTCCGGGTACGTGTCGCGGGTGTTGAACGGGCGGATGCGGGTGTGGGTGGTCATGCCACACCTCCGTCGACGTTGTCCGACAGCCCCGCCGCGGCCTTGACCAGCCCGAGCGGCCCGTCGAAGTCGAAGTTGCGGTACACGGCGGCGAGCTGCGCGAAGGGCGGTGACTGGGCGAAGAGCTGGAACGTCAGGCGATGTCCCGCGTAGTCGCTGTTGAGCAGGTCGCGGGCGAACGCGAGGAGCTTGCGGCGGTCGTCGGCCACCCAGTTGTCGTTGATGGAGTAGAACTTCTCCAGCCATGGCGCGACGTCGGTGTCGGCGAACGTGGCGGCGTCCGGGGTGATGCAGATCTGGCCGCCGCACAGTTCGCGGGCGATGTGCATTATCGCGGGCAGCTGGCTGAGCGCCATCACCCGCCCGGTGTAGAGCAGGGACTGGTTCGGCATCAGCAGGCCACCGGGGCTGGGCTCGGCGAGCGAGATGGCCGCGGTGAGATGGGCGTTGATCGTCTCCCGGTAGCAGGCGAGCTGAGCGAGCTTCTCCTGCACCGCCTGCTGCTTCTCGAGGCCGCTCTGCTTGACGTTCCACAGTGCGGATCCGATCATCAGATCGGCGAGGTGCAGGGTGCGTTGGACGAACGGGAACGCGCTGTAGCGGTGCAGGGTGGAGCGGATGAACGTGGCCGCCCGGGTGTGCCGGTAGAACAGGACGTCTTCCCAGGGGATCTCGACGTTGTCGAACACGACGAGGGACTCGACCTCGTCGACCCGGTTGGCGAGCGGGTAGTCGGCGGCCGGTGCGCGGCCGGCGAACCCGTTGCGGGAGATGTACTTCAGCCCCGGCGCACCCATGTCGAGCACGAATCCGACAGCGTAGTCGGACAGTTCGCTGTTGCCCCAGTTGGCGATGGTGGGTTTGGTGAACGCCTGGTTGGAGTAGGCGGCGGCGGTCTCGTACTTCGCGCCGCGCACGACGATGCCGTTGTCGGTCTCCTTCACGACGTGCAGGAGCATGTCGGGGTCCTGATCCTGCGGCGCCTTGGACCGGTCGCCCTTGGGGTCGGTGTTCGCCGACACGTGGAACGGGTCCTCCCGGACCGACCGCTCCAGGTGGCGGCGGATGTTCTCCGAGAAGCGCGGGTCGACCTCGTTGAGGACGTCCTGACCGTCGAACAGCGACCACATCTCGCCGATGGTCTCGTCACCGACGCGGGTGACCACGCCTCGGGTGTCCTCGAGGACCAGGTCGACGGCGGCGCGCTTGTCGAGCCAGTCCTGCTGCGTGCGGGGAAGCTTGTTGGCGATGGCGTTGCGTTCGCCGGATTCGAGATCGACGTAGGTCATCGCGTCCTGCGTGGCCTCGTCGTGTGCAAGGTCGTAGATGCGGGCCCGCACGTCGACGATCGGCTTGAACATGGGGTGGTCGGCCACGTCCTTGACGCGTTCCCCGTCGACCCAGACCTCACGGCCGTCCCTGATGGACTCCCTGTATTGATCTCCGGTGCGGATCATTTCGTGCTCCTGGTCCTCGGCGCGGGGTGTGCGTCCGGGTAGTCGGGGAAGGTGGAGGGTTCGAACGCTGCGGGCTTGCTGTAGGTGTGGGCGGCGTACACGAGCGGTTCGCCGGGGTGCGCCTCCACGGCGGCGACGCGTCCGATGTAGATGCGGTGGGTGCCGGCCTCGATGACGTCGTGGACGGTGCAGTCGAACGACGCGATCGCGTCGTGGACGCGGGGGGAGCCGGATTCGGCCACGGTCCAGTGCCCGCAGGTGAAGTCCCACCGCTGCTTGCCGGGCCAGGGGCGGCCGGCGAACGTGTCGGCGACGTGATCGTGCTGGGTGGCAAGCACATTGACGCAGAAGACACCGTTCTCGGAGATCGCGTCGTTGACCGGGCTTCGCCCGTGCAGGCAGACGAGCACCAGCGCCGGGTCCGCCGAGACGGAGCACATCGCACTCACGGTCTGTGCGGCGCGCCCGCCGGGACCGTCCGTCGCGACGACGGTGACTCCGGTCGCGACGGCGCTCATGGCCATGACGAAGTTCGCGGTCGAGTTGTCCGGCATCGGTGGGGCCACCGATGTTCGGGCCGTCGTTTCGACGGCTGGGTGACGGTCAGCGATCGGCATGACGGGCTCCTTTCTGTGTGCGGTGAGCGAGGAGTTCGTGCCGTTGCACCAATCTTGAGGTCCCCGGTGAAATCTGTACAACACAGATAAGTGGCGCACTGCATAAGGAAAAGTGATGAACTGGGAATCAATACCGATCACAGGTTCGACCAGGGATAATTCCCTACATCAGCCGATGCGGACGGGGACGATCATGACGCCACTGCAGCGCTATATCGCCGAAGAGATCGCGATCGATCATGCCGACGGGCTGCTGTCCCGCCGCGAGGCGTTACGAAGACTCGGCCTCATCGGTCTCGGCGTGGCGGCGGCGTCCTCGCTGCTCGCCGCTTGCTCCACCGGCAGCGACGAGTCGCCGACCTCGGCTCCGGTGACGCCGGGCGGAGCGACGCCCCCGCCGCCGGGAGCGGCCGAGGCCGTCGCAACCGAAGCGGTGTCGTTCCCCGGCCCGGACGGCCGCGTCCTGCAGGGTGCGTGGGCCGACGCCGCCACACCCCGCGGAACGGTCCTCGTCATACACGAGAACAAGGGCCTGACCGACCACATCCGTTCGGTGGCGGGACGATTCGCAGGTGCCGGCTACTCCGCACTTGCCCTCGACCTGCTCTCGGAAGAGGGTGGGACCGCGACGTTCACCGATCAGGCGCAGGCGACCGCCGCGCTGGCGACCGTGCCGCCGGCGCGCTTCGTCGCAGATATGAAGGCCGGGGTCGACGAACTCGGGCGACGGGAGCCGGACGAGAAGATCGCGGCGGTCGGGTTCTGTTTCGGCGGCGGGATGGTGTGGCAACTCCTCGCGTCCGGCGAGCCACGCCTGGCGGCGGCGGTCCCCTTCTACGGTCCACTGCCCGACGGCGCCGACTTCTCCGGGTCGAGGGCCGCGGTCCTCGCCATCTACGCGGAATTGGACGCCCGGGTGAACGCGTCCCGCGACGCCGCGGCTGCCGCACTCGCGAAGGCGGGGCTACCGCACGAGATCGTCACGGTTCCGGGTGCCGATCACGCGTTCTTCAACGACACCGGGCCCCGCTACAACGCGACCGCGGCAGCCGAGGCCTACGAACGTGTCCTCGCCTGGTTCGGCGAATATCTGGGGTGAGGCGGGCGCATCAGCAGTGCGGCCACGAGGAAGCAGACCGCGCCCACGAATGTGCCCAGATCGGCGATCGTCGCGTTCTCCAGCGCGTCCGTGCCGGGCACGATGAACGCGGCGACCGCGGATACCCCGAACGCCACCGACCCGATCATGTTCAGCCAGGTGCTGCGCCAGTTGCGGGCATGCGGATCCCACAGCTTGTCGGTTTCGGTGGTGGCCACCACCGCAAGACCGCTGGCGACGAGGAACGCCGTCGATCCGAAGAGGTCGGGACGCCACCCCCACACCCGGTACTGTTCGACGGTGAGACCCTGGATCAGCGCGACCCCGGTACTCACGTTGAACAGCAGGGTGCCGACGAACTGGACCAGCGCCGCCCACCAGTCGTAGCGTTCGACCGTCGCTGATTCCTCCCCGGGCACCGGCCTGCCGCTGAGCCGCAACTGGATGAATCCGGCGGTGGTGAAGAACAGCGATCCGAGGAAGTAGGTGATGTTGTCGATCTCGGCGCCGACCGCGTCCCCGTACACCCGCGTGGCCGCCATCCCGAACAGGAAGGAGCCGATCACGAATCCCCAGGACTCCCGGCGTAGCCGGAGCGTTCGGCGAGGTGCAGACGAGGGGCGGTCACTCGACACCGTGACGTCACCCCCTCACGGGTCGGCAAGATCTCAGACTCTCCGAAGACGCGCACCAGGTCAAGGTCGGACGCCGAAATTCGGCTGCGAGTCCACTTGGCGTGTGCCAGTGTCGGGGGATGACGACGACCACCGCCGGCATCACGATCAGGACCGCGACCGAGCAGGACTGGCCGAAGATCACCCTGCTCAACGAGATCTGCTTCGTGACACCGCAGACCGAGGAATTCACCGCCCACTGGAAGCAACTCGTCAGCGGCGCGCCGCCGATCATCGCGCTCGACGAGGACGCGGTGGTCGGCGCCACCATGGACATCCCCATGACTGTCACCGTGCCCGGTGGCGGCAGCGTCGCGGCGGCCGGGGTCACCGCTGTGACCGTTGCGCCCACGCACCGCAGGCGGGGGATTCTCCGCGCGCTCTACACCGAGCATCACGCGCGTATCCGGCAGTCGGGCGTGCCGCTGTCGATTCTGACCGCCAGCGAAGGCGGCATCTACGGCCGGTTCGGGTACGGTCCGGCGACCGTCGAGACCACGTCGAGCATCGACCGTCGGTTCGCCGTCCCGCATCCGAAGGCGCCGGATCCGGGCGGTGTGCGGATGGTCCATCCGGCGGAGGCACGGCCGGCGTTCACGGACGTCTACGACCGCTGGCAACGGGTGACACCAGGGGCGCAGGTGCGGCCCGAGATCGTGTGGAATCGGATCTTCGCCGACCGTGAGAGCGAACGGGGCGGCGGCACAAGCCTGTTCGGGCTCGTCCACGACGACGGCTACGTGCTCTACCGTCGCGTGTCCGGCGACAACGGAACCGTCGCCCGGGTGGAGGAGATCCGCACGGTCACGCGAGACGCGCATGCCGCGCTGTGGCGGGCGCTCCTCGGGCTGGACCTCGTGCGCCGCATCGAAGCGCACCTCACCCCCGAGGACCCCCTGCCATATCTGTTGGCCGACGGCCGGCTGGTGCGCACCACCTCCCGCCATGACGAGCTGTGGGTCCGGATCATGGACGTGCCGGCCGCACTCGAGGCCCGCAGGTACCGAACAGACTTCGACGTCGTGATCCAGGTCGACGACGGGTTCCTGGACGCCGGTGGGCGGTTCGCGCTGACCGTGCGGGACGGCACCGCGATGTGCACCCCGACCGACTCCGCCCCGCAGGTGGTGCTCGACCTGGACGTGCTGGGCAGCCTGTATCTCGGCGCCCACCGGGCACGCACCTTCGCCGCCGCGAACCGGCTGCGGGCCGCGGACCCCGACGTCCTCGACCGTGTCGATCACGCCTTCGGCGCCGACCGCGACGCCCAGATGGGGTGGCCGTTCTAGCGCGCCGAACCCGCCTGTTTCGCGAACACGGCGCGCGCCCGTTCGGCGACGGCCCGGGCCCGCGCCGTGCTCCGCACACCCTTCAGCCGGGCGAGCACCACGGGGAGGCCGGGAACATCGTCGGCGATGGGCAGCGTTGCGACCCGCCCGCCGTCGTAGGTCCGCCCCTCGGCGGGCCGCTGGTTGAGGATCGAGAAGCCGTGGCCGCGGGCGACGAGTCCGCGCACCGTCTCGTAGCTCGCGGACCGGTACCGGACCACCGGTGTGACACCCGCCGCGGACAGCATCGCCAGGAAGTAGTCGCGGCTGCTCGGCAGGTCCAGCAACACCATGGGTTCGCCCTCGAGGTCGGCGAGCGTGATCGCGTCGTGGCCGGCCAGCCGGTGGTCCGGCGGAAGGATGACGTGCGGTCTGGCAACCCCGAGTGTCTCCGTCTCCATGTCGTCGCCGAGCGCGAGGTCGTAGGTCAGGGCCAGTTCCGCGGTGCCGTTCCGCAGCGCCGCCCGCACCGCCTCCGCCTGCGTCTCGACGACCTCGACCTCCAGGTCGGGGTGCTGATCGCGCAGGTCCGAGATCAGTGTCGGGAGGATGAACGGGGTGAGGGTGACGAAGCAGGCCAGGCGGACGGTTCCCCGAACGTTGTCCTCGTGGCCGCGCGCCGCGTCGAGAACCTCACCGAGGTGGGCGAGGACGCTGCGGGTGTCGCGGAGCATCTCCTCCCCCGCCGCGGTGAGGACAAGTCCGCGGGACCGTTGCCGGATGAAGAGCTGGGTGCCGATCTGGTGCTCGAGTTGGGAGATCGCCGAGGACACCGCCGACTGCGCGACCATCAGTTCGTCGGCGGCCTTCGTCATGCTGGAGAAGTTCGCGGCCTCGACGAAATACCTGAGTTGGGTGAACGTCACGTCGGGTCGTCGTTGCATGCGCTCTCCTCGGGATCTGAGGTGACCAGGATTGCAGGTCTCCGACCGGGGAGCCACCCGCGACACACTCGGCGGCCGCGACGCCATCAGCGGATGTCGGCCTTCACGAGGTCGGGATCCGGCTCCGTTCCGGGGCGGTCCTCCCGGGCGGGGCGCGGGCCACTCGCCGACCGCACGGATGTGCCTCGCACGTAACCAACCGCGCCGAGGAGCGTGAGCACCGCCAGAGTCCCGAGGGTGAACAGTTCGAACGTCCCCTGGCTCACGCCCCAGATCTCCTCGAAGTCGTAGTCCAGGCCGAACACCGATTCCAGCGTGCCGGGGAAGACGGCCACCCAGGAACCGAGCAGTACCCAGGAGAAGCAGAGGATGCCGAGGACGCGGAAGCCGGCGTTTCCGGTGGGAACCCGGAAGGGCCGCACGACGTCCGGGAAACGCGTGCGCAGGCGGACCGCCGACGGGATGACGATCAGGTAGCTGAGCAGGAACGTCGAGATCGAGATGGTGAGCACGACAGCGAAAATCGAACCGCCGGAGCCGGTGATCTGCATGGCCGCGATCATGAAGACGGTGGCGACTAGTCCGGAGAGGAAGTTGACGCGCACCGGCGTTCCGAGACGCGGATGGAAGCGACCGAAGAATCCGCCGAAGAACGCGCCGTCGGCTGCGGCCATCGCCTGCATGCGGTCACTGATGATCATCCACGCCGCGCCCTGGGTCATCAGGATCACCGCGAAGATCACCCCGGTCACGGTCAGCATGGCGGGCGCGGCGGGACCGTAGACGCTGTACACGGTCGCGACCGCCTCGAGAAGCCCGCCGACACCGGTGATGTCGTCCGCGGGCACGACGAGCAGGATGGCGAAGATCGGCAGCAGGTAGGACGCGGCGGCGATGGCGCAGGCGCGGGCGATCGAGATCGGGACGTCGCGGGCGGGGTTCTTCATCTCCCCGGCGGCGCTGTTCCCGGATTCGAATCCGAGGTAGGAGAACAGCAGCAGCGGCGTCACGCCGAGGAGCCCGGCCAGGGTGGGGCTGAAGTCGCCCGCCGAGATGCCGGCGAAACCGTGCTTCGCGGCGTAGATGCCGGTGGTGACGAGGAAGAACAGCAGGAAGACGATCTTGAGGAACGCGCCGACCGTCGGAATCCATTTGCCGCGTGCGAGACTCACGACGGCCGCGAGCACCGTCAGCCAGATGAAGACCAGTTTGAACAGGTAGTCCGTCACCGATCCTTCCTCGAACGCGCTGACGTAGTGGTTCCAGGTCTCCGCGGCGATGAACGCCATGGACCCGCCGACCCACACGGGCTGGGTCACCCACGTCAGCAACGACGCGAGGGCGGCGAGTGGCCGGCCGAACGCTCTCCGGACCCACACGTACACACCGCCCTCGCCGGTGAACGTGCTGCCGATCTCGGCGAAGATCAGGCCGTACGGCAGCAGGAAGAACACCGCGAGAACCAGTGCCCAGGTGAACGTCTCCGCGCCGAAGGTGGAGACCTGACCGAGAACCTCGACCGACACCACCGCCGCGACGATGAGGAAGACGATGTCGAAACGGCCGAGGGACTTCTTCAGATGTTGTGTCTGTTCGTCCGCCAGGGCGGTGGGGGTGTTGTCGCTCATCGATCATGCCTCTCACGTTGCAGTGATGCCGGTCACTACTCTCGTCCGCACCCGGCAAATCTGTACAGCACAAAGTTCCGGGGTACTGCATCAGTTCTCCAGATGCCGAGACCGGCGAGTTGGCATCTGAATAACTGATGCAGTGGCACGGAAAGATCCTGTTGACTGTTGTGGTCGCGCGGGCCGACGATTCTGGCACTGCACGAACCGAACAGCGTGAGGAACCCACCGTGCGTGATCCGCGATACGACATCCTTTTCGAACCGGTCCAGATCGGACCGGTCACCGCCCGCAACAGATTCTTCCAAGTCCCGCACTGCAACGGCATGGGCTACCGCGACCCCTCCGGGGAGGCCTACATGCGGCGCGTCAAGGCCGAGGGCGGCTGGGCGGTGGTCTGCACCGAGCAGGTCGAGATCCATCCGACCTCGGACATCGGCCCGTTCATCGAACTGCGCCTGTGGGACGACCAGGACCTGCCGGCCCTGACCCGGATCTCCGAGAAGATTCACGAGGGCGGCTCCCTCGCCGGCATCGAGCTCGCCCACAACGGCCTGAACAGTCCCAACCTGATCAGCCGCGAGACCCCGCTCGGCCCGCAGAATCTGCCCGTCGTCTCCTGGAACTACGACCCCGTCCAGGCCAGGGCGATGACCAAGTCGGACATCGCCGACCTCCGGCACTGGCACAGAGAGGCGGTGCGCCGGTCGCTGAAGGCCGAATACGACATCGTCTACGTGTACGCCGGGCACGCGATCGGAGGCCTGCACCACTTCCTGTCCCGCCGCTACAACAACCGGACGGACGAGTACGGCGGCAGCCTGACCAATCGGGTTCGCCTGCTCCGCGAGATCCTCGAGGATTCACGAGAGGTCGCCGACGGAAAGGCCGCTGTGGCGTGCCGCATCTCGGTCGACGAACTCCTCGGCGACGAGGGGATCACCCGCAGCGAGATCGAAGACGTGATCGGCCTGCTCGGCGAGACCCCCGATCTGTGGGACTTCGTGCTGGGCAGTTGGGAGGACGACTCCGTCACCTCGCGGTTCGGCCCCGAGGCGGAGCAGGAACCGTATGTCCGCGGGCTGAAGCAGCTCACCACGAAACCCGTCGTCGGCGTCGGCCGCTTCACCTCCCCCGACACGATGCTGCATCAGGTCAAGAGCGGCATCCTCGACTTCATCGGCGCGGCCCGCCCCTCGATCGCCGACCCGTACCTTCCCCGCAAGATCGAGGAGGGGAACCTCGAGGACATCCGGGAATGCATCGGTTGCAATATCTGCGTGTCCGGCGACTTCACGATGTCCCCGATCCGCTGCACCCAGAACCCGACGATGGGCGAGGAGTTCCGCCGCGGCTGGCACCCGGAGCGGATCAAGGTCCACTCGACCGACTCGAACGTCCTCGTGGTCGGCGCCGGCCCCGCCGGACTCGAGGCGGCGCGCGCGCTCGGGCAACGCGGCTACAACGTCAGCCTCGCCGAGGCGAGCAGGCAACTCGGCGGCCGTGTGACCCGCGAGTCCAAGCTCCCCGGACTGTCCGCGTGGATCCGCGTGGTCGACTACCGCGAACAGCAACTCCGCAAGCTCCCCAACGTGGACGTGTTCATGGAGAGCGAGATGACCGCCGACGACGTCATCGAGAACGACTTCCATCACGTGGTCGTGGCGACGGGCTCGCACTGGCGGCGCGACGGCGTCGGCCGGTGGCACACCCACGCCGTTCCCGTCGACGAGCACGCCGACGTCCTGACCCCCGACGACGTGATGGCAGGCCTCCGCCCCCGGGGCAACAAGGTCGTCCTCTTCGACGACGACCACTACTACCTCGGTGCGGTCGTCGCCGAACTCCTCGCCAAGGAGGGTTTCGACGTCACCCTGATCACGCCGGCCGCGCACGTGTCGCAGTGGACGACGAACACCATGGAGGTGGTCCGCATCCGCAAGCGAATCATCAAGGCCGGTGTGCACGTTCAGGTGAATCGCGCCGTCACCGCGGTCACCGCGGACGGCGTCCGCACGGTGTGCGCGTTCACCGGCGACGAGCAGTTCGTCGACGCGGACAGCGTCGTCCTCGTCACCGCGCGACTCCCGAAGGACGGGTTGTTCCACGAACTGCGGTCGCGCGAATCCGAATGGGCCGACGCCGACCTGCGCAGTGTCCGCGGCATCGGCGACGCCTGGGCGCCGTCCACGATCGCGGCCGCGGTCTGGTCCGGGCACCGGTACGCCGAGGAGCTGGACGAACCACCCGCCCCGGGCCCGGTCGCCTTCCGACGAGAAGTCACCGGACTGTCCATCGAACCCGTCGAGACATTCTCCGTCCCCCCACTCGCCGACGCACAGAACTGAGGAACACCACCATGACCGCAGTGCACCCGATCCCGACCGACGCCCGGAACATCGCGGCGATGACACCCAGCGCCTACGTCACCGCGGACACGCTCCAGCAAGGCGATCCGAAGGAACACGAAATGGTCCACCTGAGCAGCGGGGACGAGAAGTTCACCATCGGCTCGTGGCGTGCGGAGCCATATCGCGAGTACATCGAGTCTTACCCGGGCGACGAATACACCCGGGTGCTGGAGGGTTCCGTGACGTTGACGGCGGACGACGGCGTCTCGCACACCTTCGGACCCGGCGACGCGTTCACCCTGACCAGGGGGTGGCGCGGCGAGTACCGCGTCGACGAACCCCTGCTCAAACAGTTCGCCATCTATGTTCCCTGATCGCACACCACCACTTTCGAGCACGAGGGATGACGATGCCTGATCCGACCACACTCGCCGACTGGACCCGGCTCGCCGCGACGATCACGCCGCGCCGGGAGCTCTTCATCGACGGCGCGTTCCGTCCCGCCAAGTCGGACGAGACGTTCGACTCGATCAACCCGGCGACCGGTGAGCTGCTGGCACGGGTGGCAGCCGCGGACGCCCCGGACGTCGATGCCGCGGTGCGGTCTGCGCGCGAGGCGTTCGACTCCGGCGTCTGGTCGCGGAGTCCGGCATCCCACCGCAAGCGGGTCCTGCTCCGGCTCGCCGAGCTGATCCTAGAACACCGTCACGAGCTCGCCCTGCTCGACTCCCTCGACATGGGCAAGCTCGTGGTGGAGGCGCTGACCGTCGACGTCCCATCGGCAGCAGAGCTTTTCAGGTTCTACGCGGAGGCCCTCGACAAGATCGGCGGCGAGATCGCGCCCACCGATCCCGGGAGTCTCGCGCTCGTCTCCCGCGAACCCCTCGGCGTCGTCGGGGCGGTGGTCCCGTGGAACTTCCCACTCGACCTCGCGGTGTGGAAGCTGGCGCCGGCCCTCGCAGCAGGCAACAGCGTCGTCCTCAAGCCCGCCGAGCAGGCCCCGCTGTCGGTGCTGCGGCTGGCCGAACTCGCCGCGGAGGCGGGGCTGCCCGACGGCGTCCTGGGTGTCGTCCCGGGGTTCGGCGCCACCGCCGGGGCGGCCCTGGGCCTGCATCCCGACGTCGATGTCGTCGCCTTCACCGGCTCGACCGCGACCGGGAAGCGGTTCCTCCGGTATGCGGCGGACTCGAATCTGAAGCAGGTCTGGCTCGAATGCGGAGGCAAGAGTCCCAACCTGGTGTTCGCGGACGCCGATCTGGACGAGGCAGTGGAGAAAGCGGTCTTCGGCGCGTTCTACAACCAGGGCGCGGTGTGCTCGGCCAACTCCCGGTTGCTGGTCGAGGAGTCGGTGGCCGAACAAGTGACCGAGGCCCTCGTCCGCCGGGCGTCGTCGATCCGCCCCGGCAATCCGCTCGATCCCGCCTCCACACTGGGCGCGATCGTCGACGAGAACCACGCTCGCACCGTCGCGGGTTTCATCGACCGCGCCCGGTCCGAGGGCCGGGTGCTGCTGGGCGGCAACAGGACCACCGTCGGCGGCCGGGGATCCTTCGTCGAACCGACGATCTTCGCGGACGTCGCACCCACCGCCGAGGTGGTGACCCGGGAGGTGTTCGGACCCGTCCTCACCGTCCAGACGTTCACCGACGAGGCCGACGCCGTCCGGATGGGTAACGACAGCATCTACGGTCTGGCCGCCTCGGTATGGACCGAGAACCTGAACCGGGCGCACCGCGTCTCCGCGGCACTGCGCGCGGGAACCGTCTCCGTCAACACCGTCGACGCCATCAGCGCGCAGACCCCGTTCGGCGGGTTCAAACAGTCCGGGTTCGGCCGCGACCTCTCCCTGCACGCGATGGGCAAGTACACCGGACTGAAGACGACCTGGATCCGGCTGCGGCAGTAGCCGTCACGGCACCGGGTTCACCTCCCGAACTCGCCGGGCGAATGTACCCTTCGGCGCTGCCGAGGCGCCCGAAGGTACATTCGCCCCGAAACGTGGCACCCCACGCGGGCACGTCGAGCCGCTAAGCTGGCGCCATGTTTGCCCTCGTATCTTCGGAATCCGATCCCCGATTGCGTTGTGCCACAGCACTTCATGGCCACACCTCCACGATGCCGCCGATCGCCGTACGCAGGCTCGATGCGAGGGACTGGGGGTCGGTGCTCCGGATCTATTCGGAGGGCATCGTCGGCGGGCTGGCCACATTCGACACGGAGACCCCGACACGGTCGGAACTGGACTCGCGCTGGCTGGGCGGGCACCGATGGGTGGCCGAGGTGGACGGGACGGTCGCCGGGTGGGCGGCCCTGTCTCCTGTCCCCGCGCGGCGCTGCTTCCGCGGAGTCGCCGAGAACTCCGTGTACACGGCCAGGGAGTTCCGCGGTGCGGGCATCGGGACCGCGCTGATGCGGCGGCTCATCGACGAAGCGGACTTCTCGGGCATCTGGACGCTGCAGGCCTCGGTGCTGGCGGTGAACACCGGGTCCATCGCACTGCACCACGCGGTCGGCTACCGGACGGTCGGGGTGCGGCAACGACTCGCGCAGATCGACGGCGTCTGGCACGACAGCGTGCTGCTCGAGCGCCGCCGGGAGACCTGACACCGCGACCACCCGGAGATACCGTGGAGGGATGCTCCCCGTCATCGATTTCGCCGAACTGGACACTCCGGCCGGGCGGGAACGGCTGCGGGAGATCACCCACCACGTGGGGTTCTTCTACCTCGACGGGCACGGCGTGGACCGGGAACTGCTCGATCGGGTGTTCACCGTCGCGCGGGAGTTCTTCGCCCTGTCCGACGACTCCAAGCAGTCGATCGCGATGCTGAACAGCCCCCATTTCCGCGGCTACAACCGGGTGGGCGGCGAACTGACCAACGGTGAGACCGACTGGCGGGAACAGATCGACATCGGCCCCGAACGGCAGCCGATCCCCGGTGCCGCCGGCTACCTGCGACTGCAGGGCCCCAATCAGTGGCCCACGGATCTCCCCGACCTCGAGAAGACGATCGAGGCCCTGGACGCCGCGCTCGCCGACGTCGGGATGCGACTGTTGCGGAACTGGGCCGCGTCGCTCGACGCCGATCCGGCGATCTTCGACGACGCTTTCGCGCACGCCCCCGCCACGCTGATCAAGGTCGTCCGCTATCCGGAACGGCCGAGCGCCGACCACACCGGCGAGCAGGGCGTCGGCGCCCACAAGGATTCCGGCGTGCTGACCATGCTGCTCCTCGAACCCGGGTCGTCGGGACTCCAGGTGGAAACCGAGACCGGCGACTGGATCGACGCACCGGCCCGCGCCGGCTCGTTCGTGGTGAACATCGGCGAACTGCTCGAGGTCGCGACCGGCGGCTACCTGCGGGCCACCCAGCACCGGGTGCTCACCCCCGCCGGTGCGCCCGAGCGACTGTCCGTGCCGTACTTCCTCAATCCCGCTCTCGACGCCACGGTCCCGGCCATCGAACTGCCGCCGCACCTGGCCGAACGGGCGCGCGGCATCGAACTCGATCCGGCGAATCCGCTCTATCGCACGTACGGCGAGAACGCATGGAAGAGCCGCACCCGCGCGCACCCCGACGTCTACGCGCGCTGGTATCCGGGCGAGGCGGAACCGGAGTAATACGCCCTCCGCCACCGGGAGTATTGTTCCGGCAGTGTTGTTCCTGACCTCTCGGCGCTACGTCGACCTCCGCCTGCAGGCGAGCGCAATCTGTCCGCGCTCGCGCTGACGCACCGCTTCACTCAGGACTCTCTCTCGTCGTATCCGCCCCACCGGGCGACGTTCCACGGCCCCATGCGAAAGGCACACCCATGCCCAGTTCCGCGCTGTCCACGCGCGCCGAGACCACCTCTCGACGCCGTCTACCCCAGTGGGCCACCTCGTTCGGCCCCCAGATCGTCACCGGACTCGTTGTCGGCGTCATCCTCGGACTCGTCGCCCGCGCCATGCCCGTCGCCGCCGACGGCAACGAGAACTGGCTCGTCGGAACCGTCCACACCATCGGGTCCAGTTACGTGAAACTGCTTACCGTCGCGGTGATCCCGCTGGTGTTCACGGCCATCGTCAGTTCGATCGCCAACCTGCGTGAGGTGGCCAACGCCGCGCGCCTCGCCGTCCAGACGCTGCTGTGGTTCGCGATCACCGCGTTCATCGCCGTCGTCATCGGAATCGTCATCGGACTCGTCACCCAGCCCGGATCGCACACGACCGTCACCGGCGCCGGCAAGGAACCGGCCACCACCGGGTCGTGGTGGGCGTTCGTCACCGGCCTGGTGCCCAGTAACTTCCTCGGCCTGAACGCGAAGACCACCCTCACCGAGGGCGCCGCCAGCACGTCGCTGAGTTTCAACGTGCTGCAGTTGCTCGTCGTCGCGGCCGCGATCGGCATCGCCGCACTGAAGGTCGGGGCCAAGGCCGAACCGTTCCTGCAGTTCAACGCGTCGCTGCTCGCGATCGTGCAGAAGGTGCTGTGGTGGATCATCCGCCTCGCACCGATCGGGACCGCCGCGCTGATCGCGAACGCGGTCGCCACCTACGGCTGGGACGCCATCGGCTCGCTCGGCTGGTTCACCGCCGCCGTCTACATCGGACTGGCCATCGTCTTCCTCGTCGTCTACCCCGTCCTGATCCGCGCGCACGGACTGTCGGTGCGCGCCTTCTACTCCGGCGTCTGGCCCGCCACGCAGCTCGGCTTCGTGTCCCGTTCGTCGATCGGCACCCTGCCACTCACCGAACGGGTCACCGAACGCAATCTGGGTGTCCCCCGCGAGTACGCGTCGTTCGCGGTGCCGCTCGGGGCGACCACCAAGATGGACGGCTGCGCTGCCATCTATCCCGCGATCGCCGCGATCTTCGTCGCCGAGTTCTACGGTGTTCCTTTGTCGTTCACCGACTACCTGCTGATCATCGTCGTCTCCGTGATCGGGTCCGCGGCCACCGCGGGCACCACTGGCGCCACCGTCATGTTGACGCTCACGTTGTCGACGCTGGGACTGCCCCTCGCCGGTGTGGGCCTGCTGCTCGCGGTCGAACCGATCGTCGACATGGGCCGCACCGCGGTCAACGTCACCGGCCAGGCTCTCGTCCCGACGATCGTCGCGAAGCGGGAAGGCATCCTCGACGAAGCCCGCTACAACGCCGAACGGACCGGCGACCCGTTCGAGGACGACGAGACGGTCGCAGCGGCGTAGCGAAACGCTCGACGAGAGCCTTCCCCACGTGGAAGGCTCTCGTCATGGCCGACCTCGACGCGATCAAACGACGGATCGTCATGCAATTCCAGCGGCACGTCGCCAACCCGCTCTCCACGCGACTGTCGAGCCAGACGCTCCTCGAGACCACCGGCCGCGTGAGCGGGCAGCCCCGCGTCACGCCCATCGGGGGCCGGCGAACGGGCACCGAGTTCTGGCTGGTGTCCGAGTTCGGTGAGCGGTCGAATTACATCCGCAACATCCGCGCGAACAATGCCGTTCGGCTGCGGATCCACGGCAGGTGGCACACGGGCACCGCGACGCTGCTCCCCGACGACGACGCCCGCACCCGGCTGGCGCAGCTTCCCCGGATGAACAGCGTCGCCGTCCGGGTCGTCGGCACCGACCTCCTGACCGTCCGCATCGACCTCACCGACTGAGGTCAGCCCCCGCACACGCCCGCCGGATAGTCATCCGCACCCGCAATGGCGCCGGCGTCTGACCAACTGCCCGCGCACCTACGAGCGGGGCCCAGCCGTCTGGCCAGGTGTGATGTTCGCAACTCGGCGTTCGGCTGCACGCCCGGCGCGGATTTGGTACCGCTCGGCGGCTGCGGATCGAGCAGCTTGCAGTAAAGACTTAGCCTCGGCTAATCTGCGATTTCGCGCGGACATGCCACGTTCCGCACCTCAGACAACGACGTCTGCCTCACCGGCGTATCGGTTCGGGGTCGGTTCTCTGCCGTGATCCTCTCGCCGACGCCACCCGTGCGCCCAGCACGGACCCTTATTCGGCGAGTATCGCGAGGAGACAGTCGGTTGAACACGAGCGCCACCGAGTCCGGCCTGTACGACAGGACGCTCGACAAGAGCAGCTGTGGCGTGGGCTTCATCACCCGCAAGGACGGCATTCAGTCCCATGACGTCCTCACCCGGGGCCATGAGGCCCTGTGTGCGGTTCCTCACCGCGGTGGCATGTCGGCCGAGGGTGTCGGCGATGGTGCCGGTGTGTGCGTCGACCTGTCGGTGTCGTTCTTCCGCTCCCTGACCGGTCAGGACGATCTCGAGGCCGGCCGCTTCGGTGTCGGCAACTTCTTCCTCCCCACCGACGTGGCATTCCACGGCGACGCGGAGGCCGTCATCGAGCGGGCTCTCGCCGATCAGGGATTCCGGGTGCTGGTCGAGCGTGACGTGCCCGTCGACGCCACCGTGCTCCGGCCCGCCGCAATCCGGTACCAGCTGCCGATCCGGCAGTGGGTGTTCACCGCGCCCGACGCTTGCACCGACGAGACCGAGTTCGACCGTCGCATCCACGACGCCCTGCTCGCGATCGAGGCCGTCGCGTACACCCAGCCCGATCTGGCCGGGCTGTACCCGCTGTCGCTCAGCGCCCGCACCCAGGTGCTCAAGGGCCGCCTCAACTCGAACGAGGTGATGCCCTACTTCCGGGACCTCGTCGACCCGGCCCACGCCATCCACACCCTGTACTTCCACACCCGGTTCTCGACGAACACCGATCCGCATCCGACGATGGCGCAGCCGTTCCGTCTGATGGCGCACAACGGTGAGCTCAACACGGACAAGAAGAACCGCCTGTCCGAGACGGCTCTCGCTCGTTCCCGCAACCGGGAGATCGTCCGCCCGCACGGCCAGTCGGACAGTTGCCGCCTCGACCAGACGCTGCAGAGCCGGGTCGTGGAGGACGGTCTCGACCTGGTGACCGCGGTGGTGTCGATGATGCCGCCGGCGTGGGAGAACGATTCCACCCTGTCGCCCGAGGTCCGGTCGATGCTCGAGTACTTCTCGCTGTACGAGGAGAAGAACGACGGCCCGGCCGCGCTGATCTTCGGTGACGGCACCGTCGTCGGCGCGCGGCTCGACCGGCTCGGACTGCGACCGCTGCGCTCGGTGGAGACGAACGAGTACCTGTGCGTCACGTCCGAGGCCGGGCAGATCGACTTCGACCCCGAGACCGTCCTGCACCGCGGACGCATCGAGGCCGGCGGCATGCTGTACTTCGACCACCGCGAGGGCCGCTCGTACTCCACCGACGAGGCACTCGAGCTGCTCGCCTCCCGGAACGACTACCCGACGCTCGTCGCCGAGGCCCGCCGGACCATCGAGGCGCTGCCCGAGGTCGAGGCCGAGCCGGGACCGTTGCGGTACAACGGCGACCTCGAGCGCACCCAGCGCTACGTCGCGTACTCGCACAACCAGGAAAGCTTCAAGTTCATGATGGACCCGATGCTCGCGTCGGGTCAGGAGAAGATCTCCGCGATGGGCTACGGCAACGCCATCAACGCGCTCTCCGATCAGGAAGGCGGGGTGGCCAAGTACTTCTCGCAGCGTTTCGCTCAGGTCACCAACCCTTCGCTGGACAGCATCCGTGAGGCCGACGGCATGACGCTGCGCGTCGCGCTGGGCGCCAAGCCGAACAGCGGGGCGCAGTCGGCGCCGCAGATCGTGGTGCCGTCGCCGATCCTCACACACATGGACATGCTGCGGATCCGCAAGCAGTCCGAGACGCCGGTGCAGCGATTCCCGATGCTGTACACCCCCGTCCACGGTGACTTCGCCGCCAACGCAGCCGCACTCGAGGCCGCGGTCGACGGGCTCTGCGACGAGGTGGAGGCGTTCGCCCGCGAGCAGGGCGGCATCGCGATCGTCACCGACCGTCACGTGGCCACCGACCGCGCCGCGCTGCCGATGATCGTGGCGATCTCCGCTGTCAACCAGCGGCTGATCGAAGAGGGTCTGCGCCTGCGGGTGTCCGTCGTCGCCGAGAGCGGTCAGATCTCGTCCTCGCACCATGTGGCGGCCGCCCTCGGATTCGGCGCCGCCGCGATCTACCCGCTCGCCGTCCGTCTGCGCGCAGAGGAGAAGTTCGCCGACGAGGCGGATGTGGCGTTCAAGCGGTTCGCGAAGGCCGCCGAGAAGTCGCTGATGAAGACGATGGGCCGGGTCGGCCTGTGCACCGCCGAAAGCTACATCGGCGGCGAGTTCTTCGAACCCAACTACCTCGACACCGACGACCGGGTACTGCGCCGCTACTTCGCGAACGTGAAGACGCCGGTGGGCGGTGTCGGGTTCGCCGTCATCGCGCAGGCCGTCGCCGACTGGCACCAGCGCGCCCTGGCCGTCACCGGGGAGAAGGACGTCCCGCTGCTCGGCCTGTTCAAGGAGCGCGCGGAAGGCGCCGGTCACTCGTACGGCACGGCGGCCGTGCGCGGCTTCGTCGACCTCACCGAGGAACCCATCGCATTCGACACGGCGGGCACGCAGGACCACACGGAATCGCTGCGATTGCTGCCACTGAACCGGCTCGAGGACGCGTTCGGTCTCGACGACGACGCCTACCGCAACGCCGGCTTCCAGAAGCTGACCCCCGAGTCGATCGACCGCTTCGAGATCACCCCCGGCTACCGCGCCTTCGCCCGGACGATGGTCGACGAGCGCACCCGCCGCCCCGCAGCGCTGCGCGACGTGCTGGATCTGCCCGCCGACGTCACGTTCCTCACCACGGCAGCCGAGTTCCGCAAGCAGATGGGCCGTTTCTCCCGCAAGGGCAACAACAGCTTCGCGGTGCGCGGACTCGAATCCGAGGCCATCGGCGAGGACCGGTTCCGGCTCCGGCTCACCGGCCCCCACGCGGGCGAGGCCCGTGTGCTGGCGGCGCTCGGCGAATCGCTGGCGATACGGTTCGGCGACGACCTCCGCGAGCACAGCGTGGACGGTGATGCTCTTCTCGTGCGCACGTCCGGTGAGGCGTTGCGATGTCTGTCGCTGCTGCGCACCGCTCCGGCGAGCCTGCCGATCGCGCAGGTGCAGAAGGCCAGCGACATCACACCGTTCCTCACGTCCGGCGCCATGAGCCACGGTGCGTTGAACTCCAACGCGCACGAGGCCGTCGCGCACGGCACCAACATGGTCGGCGGCATGTCGAACAGCGGTGAGGGCGGCGAGCACATCTCCCGCTACGGCACCATCCGCGGTTCCCGGATCAAGCAGTTCGCGTCCGGCCGCTTCGGCGTGTGGGCCGGCTACCTGGCCGACCCGATGCTCGAGGAACTCGAAATCAAGATCGCGCAGGGCGCCAAGCCCGGCGAAGGCGGGCAGTTGCCCGCACCCAAGGTGACCGTCGAGATCGCGGCCGCTCGCGGCGGCACCCCCGGTGTCGAACTCGTCTCTCCCCCACCGCATCACGACACGTACTCCATCGAGGACCTCGCGCAGCTGATCCACGACTGCAAGGCGGCGCGGGTCCGCGTCATCGTCAAGCTCGTGTCCTCGGAGGGCATCGGCACCATCGCGGTGGGTGTCGCGAAGGCCGGCGCCGACGTCATCAACGTGGCGGGCAACACCGGCGGCACCGGTGCCGCCGCGGTGACGAGCCTCAAGTACGCCGGACGTTCGGCGGAGATCGGCGTCGCCGAGGTCCATCAGGCGTTGTGCGCCAACGGGTTGCGGCAGAAGGTGCTGCTCCGGTGTTCCGGCGCGCACCAGACGGCGAGCGACGTGGTGAAGTCGGCGCTGCTCGGCGCCGACAGCTTCGAGTTCGGCACCACCGCGCTGATGATGCTCAAGTGCGTCATGGCCAAGAACTGCAACATCAAGTGCCCCGCCGGTCTGACCACCAATCCCGAACTGTTCGACGGTGATCCGCGGGCGATGGCGCAGTACCTGTTGAACATCGCGCACGAGACCCGCGAGGTGCTGGCCGAGCTGGGGATGTCCTCGCTGCGCGAGGCCCGGGGACGGTCGGATCTGCTGCAGCTCCTCGACCACCCGTCGAGCGTCGGCCAGCTCGACCTGCGCGCGATGCTCGCCGTGGTCGAGGAAGTGTCGATCGGCGATCCGGTGTACCTGGAGAAGGACTACACCCTCGACGACGGCTGGCTCGTGCAGCTGCGCGCGGCGCTGGTCGAGCAGGGCGAGGCCACGGTGGAGCTCGGCGACGGGGTGCACCTGAGCAACCGCAACAAGAGCGTCGGCGCCCAGCTGGCGGTCGACATCGAGCGGATGCTGAATCACGAACTCACCGATGTCGAGCTGCCCGCCGTGCTCCGCGACGAGCGCGGCCGCGGTTATCTGCGTGAGGGCAGCGTCCGGATCGCCACGTCCGGGTCCGCGGGCCTGTCGTACGGTGCGTTCTGCAACGACGGCATGACCCTCGTCCACACCGGCACCGCCAACGACGGCGTCGGCAAGGGCGCCAACGGCGGCAGCATCGTCGTGCGTTCGCCCGGTGGCGGCTCCGACCTGCACGGCGGCAACGTGCTGATCGGCAACTTCGCACTGTTCGGCGCCACCGGTGGGCGCACGTTCGTCGAGGGCCAGGCCGGTGACCGTTTCGCCGTGCGCAATTCGGGTGCCACCGCGGTGGTCGAGGGCGTCGGCGACTTCGCCTGCGAGTACATGACCAACGGCGCCGTCCTCAACCTCGGCGGCTTCGGCAAGGGTGTCGGCAACGGCATGAGCGGTGGCTTCGTCTACCAGTACGACCCCGAGGGCAAGCTGCCCGGCAAGGCCAGCGCGGATTCGATCCTGCTCGGCTCCATCACCGGCGACGACGAGCACGCGGCGCTGCACCGTCAGGCCGTGCACGTGCTGCTCGGGTGGCACCTCGAGGCCACCGGCTCCGCCAAGGCGGCATGGTTGCTCGAGAACTGGGAGACCGAACAGCACCACTTCGTGTATGGCATGCCGCGCGCACTGCTGCAGTACCAGGACAGCGACGAGATCCTGAAGGCCAAGCCCCGCAAGGAGCTCGCCGACGAACTCGCCGCCGCACTGGTCGCACACCAGGTGCGCAAGTTCAAGCTGGACTACCGGGACGGTCACGCGGTGCTGGACGGCGCCGTGCCCGGCTACGGCGAGGCCGACACCGAGGCCATGTTCGCGCTGCTGAACAACTACACGGTGCTGAACGCGGCGCAGGAGATGGCGCTGTCCAAGCTGCCGGGTGTCGCGGATCCGTCCGATCCGGCGGTCGACAAGGCCGTCCGCAACCTGCTGCTCACCGAGGACTTCTTCCTCATGCAGCGGCTGCAGCGGTACGCGCGGGAAGCGTTGAAGGACTACAGCGACGAGGACCTGGCCGTGATGGTGGCGGCCAAGCGTCTCGCCGACTACAAGGATGCGCTGCGCCGCCGCAACGTGCGGTCCATCGACGCCCCCGGCACGTACGGCTGGATCCTGCACCAGGATGCCAAGAACGTCGACAAGATCGGCCGGCTGCCCGGTTTCGAGGAGCTGTTCGCGCAGCACGCTCTCCCCGATCTGATCCCCACGAGAGACGTGGTCCCCTCATGAAGATGCCGTACATCCCTCAGGACGCCCCGTTCAGCGAGGACCAGCGCGTCTGGCTCACCGGCTTCCTCGCCGGCATGAGCTCACGCCTGGTCGTCGGTGGCTCCGACGCGCCCGCGGCGGCGGGCGCTGGGCAGTTGCCCGCGATGCACGTGCTGTACGGCAGCCAGACCGGGAACGCCGAGGGCGTCGCGGAAGACGCTGCGGCCGCAGCACGTTCGCAGGGCTTCGCACCGGTCGTGAGCGCCCTCGACGACGTCGACACGGACGCCCTCGCCGCCATGCAACGCGTCCTCGTCGTCACCTCCACCTACGGTGAGGGTGAGATGCCCGACAACGCCGAACTGTTCTGGCAGGCGCTGTCCGCGGAGACCGCGCCGCGATTGGAAACCACCGACTTCGCCGTGCTCGCACTCGGCGACACCGGCTACGACGGGTACTGCCAGGCCGGCAAGATGATCGACACCAGGCTCGAGCAGCTCGGTGCCCGCCGCGTCACTCCGCGCGTCGACTGCGACGTCGACTACGAGGACACCGCCGCCGCGTGGGTCGCCGACACCCTCCCCCTGTTTGCGGCCGTCGAGGGCATTCGCGGCGAGTCCCCCGTCGCCGATATCGCCGAGCCCGAGACGAAACCGGCCCGCAACCGCTCGCAGTGGAACCGCAAGAACCCCTATGCGTCCACGCTCTCCGTGAACCGGCGGCTGTCGAGCGACACGTCGGCGAAGGAGATCCGGCACTACGAGTTCGCGCTCGCCGACAGCGGCCTCGAGTACGAGGCCGGTGACGCGCTCGGTGTGATGCCGATCAACGATCCCGCCCTCGTCGACGCCCTGGTGTCCCGGCTGGGCATCCCTGCCGATGCCGCCGTCACCGGCAAGGAGCGGCCGTTCAGCGATCTCCTCCTGCACGCGTACGAGATCTCCACGCCGAGCCACGAATTCATCGACGAGATCGAGAAGCGGGCGGGCGACGAAGAACTGAGCCACGTGCTGCGGCACGGCGACAAGGAAGCCCTCGACGCCTGGTTGTGGGGCAAGGACGTGCTCGACCTGCTGCTCCTCGAGCCGTCGGTGACGTTTACCGCCGACGAGTTCGTCGGGCTGCTGAAGCCGTTGCAGCACAGGGCGTATTCGATCTCGTCCAGCGCGCTCGCGAACCCCGGCAGCGTGCACCTGACCGTCGCCAGCGTCCGCCACAGCTCGGCCGGACGCGACCGCGGCGGCGTGTGCTCCACGTTCCTCGCCGACCGGATCGGCGACGGCGGCAGCGGCGGGATCTTCGTGTCGAAGAACAAGTCGTTCCGCGTCCCCGCGAACGACGACGCACCGATGATCATGGTGGGCCCCGGTACCGGCATCGCGCCGTTCCGCGCGTTCCTGCAGGAACGGCAGGCGCGCGGCGCGTCGGGACGCAACTGGCTGTTCTTCGGCGACCAGCACCGCGCGTCGGACTACATCTACGAGGAGGAGATCGGCGCGATGAGCGACAGCGGTCTCCTCACCCGCCTCGACCTCGCCTTCTCCCGCGACCAGGCGGAGAAGATCTACGTGCAGAACCGGATGGTCGAGAACGGCGCGGAGTTGTTCGCCTGGCTCGAGGACGGCGGCCACTTCTACGTGTGTGGCGACGCCACCCGGATGGCGAAGGACGTCGACCGGGCCCTGCACGAGGTCATCGCCACCCATGGCACCCTTTCCACCGAGCAGGCCGCCGACTACGTGACCAAGCTCAAGAAGGAAAAGCGCTACCTGCGCGACGTGTACTGACCACGTCGGCAGCAACTCACGAGGAGCAAGAACAATGGCAGTGGTGATTCTGTACGGCAGCGAGGGCGGAACCTCCGAACTGGTGGCCGACAACATCGCCGACGTGCTCGGCGACTACGGCGACACGTCCCTGTACGACATGATGGAGTTCGACGCGGGCGATCTCGACCCCGAGAATTTCCACGTCATCGTGTGCTCCACCTACGGTGAGGGCGAGCTGCCCACCGGCGCGGAACCCTTCTTCGAGGGTCTCGAGGAGGACGAACCCGACCTCACCGGTGTGCAGTTCGCGCTGTTCGGCCTCGGCGACAAGGTGTACGAGGAGACGTACAACCGCGGCGGCGAGATCATCGCGGAGAAGCTCGTCTCCCTCGGCGCGGTCCAGGTGGGCGAACACGGCAGGCACGACGGGTCCAGCTCGATCCGCCCGAAGGATCAGGCCGAGGAGTGGGCCAAGAACATCGGCGAGGAATTCCTCGGATAGCACCTCACACCGGGAGCCGCGACTGCACGCTCCGCACCCAGTCGCGGCTCCCGTCGAGGTAGCGGTCCCGCGCCGACGCGAACAGGCGGACGCTGTCGGCGCCGGGCCAGTCCTCGGGCAGCATGCCGGCGGGCAGGCCCGGGTCGATGTAGGGGATGATGCGCCATTCGTCGAGCAGCGGGACGAACCGGACGAACGCTTCGCGCGGCGACACCTCCTCTGCAGCAGACAGAGCGACCCGGTGGCGGTCCAGGAAGTCGCGGTGCCGCGCGGCGATGCCGTCCAGATCCCACCACCGCGTCGCCGCGTTCCCCATCGAATCGGGGACGAACACCGCCGTGGACACGAAGGTGGTCACGTACTCGGACAGGCCCAGCGCGTCGACGATGTCCTGGACCTCGCGGGCGAGGTACTCGGGGGCGATCCACAGGCCGGGTGACACGGTTCCGCAGCCGATCCAGCCGAGTCGCCTGCGCAACTGGTGCCGCACCGCCCGTTGCGATTCGGGAATGGTGAACGAGATGAGCCGCCAGGGGTCGGTGTCCGCCATCTGACGGAAGCCGAAGATCCGCGGATCGCCGCGTCTGAACATCGACTCGGCCTGCTCGGTCACCTCGTACCCGCTCCGCCCGTCGCGGGTCAGCGGCCGCAGCACCCCCTTCTTCTTCAGGCGGGCCACCGCGATGCGTGTCGATTCGGCCGGGATACCGGCGGCCTGCATCACTTCCACGAAGTCGGCGATCGCCACCCACCCGCCGAGGTCGCGCACGTACGCGCCGAGGACGGTGCGGATCAGCGACGTCGCGCTGCCGGGCCGCGAATCGAAGTCGTCGAGGATCGCGCTCGCCGGTTCAGTCGGTGAGTTCATCACGGATCGCGAGTATCCCGGCGCACACCTCACCGAAGCTGGTACTCAGCGGGCTCAGGCCGAGCCGCAGCCCCTGCGGGGCCCGGAAGTCGGGGATGACGCCCTTCGTCCACAGTCGCTCGACGACGGTCTGGAACCGCGGGTGGTCGATGATGACGTGACCACCCCGCTCGGCGGAATCCTCCGGCGCCCCGATCTCTACGCCCAGCGGAACCAGTAATTCGCGCACGAGGTCGAGTGCGTACTCGGTGAGCGCGATCGACTTGGCGCGCACGGCGTCCATGCCGACCTCGTCGAGGAGTGCGAGGGTGTCCTGCAGCGCGATCATGCCGAGGACCGACGGCGTTCCGCTGATCACCCGCCGGATGCCGGGCGCCGGGCGGTAGCCCTGCTCCATCGCGAACGGGTCGTCGCGGCCCATCCAGCCCCAGATCGGCTGCACGAAGTCCTGCTGATGGTCGGCGCGAACGTAGGCGAACGCCGGTGAGCCCGGACCGCCGTTCAGATACTTGTACGTGCACCCGACCGCCAGATCGACACCCCACGTGTCGAGTTCGAGGGGAACCGAGCCGACGGAGTGACACAGGTCCAGCAGCAGGAGCGCACCGGCGTCGTGTGTGACGCGAGCGGCGCCGGCGGCGTCGACCAGGTAGCCCGAGCGGTAGGCGACGTGACTGAGCACGACGAGCGCGGTGTGTTCGGAGACCACGGACGTCAGGTCGTCGACGGTGACGCCGCCCCGGGTATCGGACTCGATCCACCGGAGCGTGAGCCCGAGTTCTCCGGCGACGGCCTCGAGCACGTAGCGGTCCGTCGGAAAGTTGTCGCGGTCGACGACGATCTCGGTGCGGTCCGGCCGCAACGCGAGCGCACCGCGTGCCAGCTTGTACAACAGGACCGTCGTCGAGTCGCCGATGGTGGTCTGCCCGGCGGCGGCGCCGAGCGCCACCCTCGCGAGGGTGTCACCGATCGTGATCGGCAGGTCGTACCACTCCTCGTCCCACCCGCGGATGAGGCGGCCGCCCCACGACTGGGTGACGAAGGCGTTGATCCGCTCGGCGCTCGCCTTGGTGGGCCGGCCGAGCGAGTTGCCGTCGAGGTAGGCGGGCACCGAGGGGTCGTCGGCGCCGATGAACAGGTCGCGGTACGGGCGCAGCGGGTCCGCGGCGTCGAGTTCGGCGGCGCGGGCGGCCGGCACATCGGTCGAGGTGGTCATCATCGTCCGATCTCGGTGCGCACAGCCAGCAGTTCGGGGAAGAACGTCAGGTCCAGCGCCTTTTGCAGGAATCCCACTCCGCTGGACCCTCCCGTTCCGGATTTCATTCCGATGGTCCGCTGCACCGTGCGCATGTGGCGGAAGCGCCACAGCTGAAAGTTCTCCTCGAGGTCGACGAACTCCTCGAAGGCCTCGTAGACGGCCCAGTGTTCGTCGTGGTTCTCGTAGACGAACTTGATCAGGGGCAGCAGGTCCTCGTTCAGCGTGTAGGCGGTGGTCACGTCGCGGTCCAGCGCGGAGGCCGGCACGTCGTACCCCAGCCGCGCCAGGCACTGCCAGAACGCGTCGTACAGGCTCGGCTCGGCGAGGAGCCGTTCGAGCAGATCGTGGGCGGCGGGATCGGCGTCGAACACCGCAAGCATTCCGGCGTTCTTGTTGCCAAGTACGAACTCGACGGCGCGGTACTGGTAGGACTGGAACCCGGACGAATTGCCGAGGAACCGGCGGAACTCCGAGTACTCGGTGGGGGTCAGCGTGGCCAGGACCGACCACTGTTCGGTCAGCGTTTTCTGGATGTGCTTGACGCGCGCCACGCACTTGAGCGCCCGGCCGATGTCGTCCTCGTCGAAAGCAGCTCGGGCCGCGAGTGTTTCGTGCAGGACGAGCTTCAGCCAGAGTTCGGTGGTCTGGTGCTGGATGATGAACAGCAGTTCGTCGTGATGCTCCGGCCGGCTCACCGGTTTCTGCGCGCTCAGCAGGGTGTCGAGGTCGAGGTACGAGGCGTAGCTCATCCGCTCGCTGAAGTCGGTGACGATGTCTTTCTCGATGGCTCTGGTGTTGGCCTGCACGCCCATGACCGTCCTCACTGCTGGTGTTCGAGTACCGGGCTCCCGACCTCCATATTACATAATCGTGGCGACCGCCACGGTCGTCGAATACGCGCCGATGCTCGTCGGACCTCAGGCCAACTCTGCAGCCCACTCGGCGAAGCTCTGCCAGCCCACCTCGGGGTAGAGCCGGCGCAGTTCGCCGATCTTCGCGTCGTACCCCCTGTCGGTGAGGAAGCGGAACATCGCGCGCATGTCCGGCGACGCGATGGCGTCCGCGTCGGACGAATGGGCATGTACCGGCGTGCCCAGTACCTCACCGAGCACCTCGGCCATTCGACGTGGCGTCGGATCATCCGACGCCAGGTCGATTCGTGTCCGGGAAAATCGGTCCGGATCGTCGAACACGAGGGCGACGAACCGACCGAGGTCTCGCCGCGACAACTGCTGCAGCGGGGTGTCGACCGGCAGAGGCAGATCGAGTCGGCCATGGCGGATTCCGTCGAGTCCACCGAGCAGGTTGTCATAGAAGTAGGTCGGCCCGACGATCGTGTACGAGACCGAGGATTCTCGCAGCAACGACTCGGTCGCAGCCTTCGTGTCGAAATGTGGGACCCCGGTACTCTTGTCCGCGTCGGCCACCGAAGAAAACACCACGTGTGGAACACCGGAATCACTGAACGCGCCGACCAGCGCCGCACCCTGAGCGATCTCCGCCTCGGGGCCGTCCTCGAACGGAGTTGTCATGGCGAACACGCCCGCACACCCATCGACGGCAGACGCGATCGCCGCCCGATCGGTGATGTCGGCGACGGCAATCTCGACGCCTCGTAGGCGCAACGCATCTGAGCGAGAAGAGCTTCGACGGACAAGCGCGCGGACCTCACGCCCTCGTTCGAGCAGCGCGTCGACGACAGCGCCTCCTTGACCACCCGTCGCTCCGACGACTGCATACGGCTCACTCATGGGCACAACACCTCTCCTTCTCGACCGCGCCAGCGTACTCGCAGGCTCCATCCGCTCACCGTGACGTGTGCCCCCTGTTCGCCGTCGTCAGGTGTGCAGGTGCTGCCGATGATTTTTCGGCGGTCGCGGTGTCAGTATTTGGTATGAGAACACTCGCGATCACCCAGAACATCACCCTCGACGGCTCCATCGAGATGCTCGGCGACTGGTTCGACCCCGCGGACCAGGATCCGCAGCTGCTGGAGGCGACCCGCCGGCAGTCCGAGCGCGCGGACGCGATGTTGCTGGGTCGGCGGACGTTCGAGGACTTCCGCGGCTATTGGCCCCGACAGACCGACGACCAGACGGGGATCACCGACGAGCTGAACCAGATTCAGAAGTACGTCGTCTCCTCGACCATGGCCGACCCCCAGTGGCGGAACTCGACCGTGCTCACGGGCGACTGGATCGCCCGGGTACGGGCCTTGAAGGGGCAGGAGGGCCGCGACATAGTGGTCACGGGCAGCATCATGCTGACCCATGCCCTGATCGAGTCCGGCCTGGTCGACGAGTACCGACTGTTCGTGTACCCCGCCGTCCAAGGTCGGGGACGAAGGCTGTTCCCCGACGGGTACGAGATGCCGAGGCTGCAGCTGGTGGAGGCCCGCGGCTTCCAGAACGGCGTCTCCCTGCTGCACTACACCGTCTGAGGACACCGCGCAGGGGCCCTCAGACGGCGACGGTTTCCCAGCAGGCGATCCCGCCGGGACCGTTCGGATAGGCAGTTTCACCGTTCCGGCTCCGGATGTCGCCGCTACCGCTCCGCGTCAGCAGGAGCTGTGATCGTGGTGGTGGTCGTCGGTGTGGGTCTCTTCGTCCGCGTCGGTAGCTCTGGTGGTGGCGGCAGCATCCAGGTAGTGGTCGGTTCCGGCGAACGTGTCACCGGGAGCACCTCGAAAGTCGTCTGCACCACCATGGACGGGGTCGGCAAGCACCGCAGACCGGCCACCTGGAAACCGCGACTGCCGCGGTTCGGCACCGCCGCGCGGAAGTCGGCGACGCTGCCGACCTGACGGGTCTCGCCCAGGACACGATCGCCGAACTCCACCGCCCACGGCCCGCCACACGTCGGAAGACTCGTGGCGTGATACTGGATGTGGTCGCCCGGCTGCCCGCGCGGCGGAGTGAGGACGAGGACCGGCCCGGCGGGATCGAGCATGCGCGTCGCTTCCCTGTGGGGTTCGCTCGACGCACCGCCGCCGGTGTGGACTGCGAGCAGGACAGCAACCGATCCGACGAATACCGTCGTCGCCAACCAGGGTGTCTGCCGCACCGGTCTCACCTCGCACCCTCAATTATGCGGCTTCGCCGCCCGTGCGCACCGACTCAGCGCGCATGTGATGGGCGACCACGCACACAGCTACCTCGCCCAGCACCCCACACCAACCTGCGAACGGAAATCATGAAAAAGTGCGGGACCCTGTCACGGTCAGCAATTCACGTTGTGCAGCAACGAATCCGAACCGAGGTACCACACCGAGCATGGTTGGCCCGAAGCTCGCGCCAAGCCGGCCAGGAGGTTGCGCGACGGCGCCCGCCATGCTCGGGCGTTAATCCCGCGGCTCCATCTTGGACGTGACGGCCGGCGCATACTCACAAGTCGGAGACTCGTCGTCACCTCGAGCTGCCATCTGTCTGTGAGGCCGGATCGCCTCGGGCATTTCGTATGTACCGGCTCCCAGTTGTACCGTGTCCGGCTCTTGTTCGATCTGATCTCGCACGAGTTCGGGGTCTTTGAGCGCCGCACGGAAGCGTGTCTCGTCACGCTCGCCCAGCCAGCGCGCAATGACCATCACCGCGACCGCGTTGCCTATCGCATTGGTCAGTGAGCGGCCCTCACTCATGATCCGATCGATGCCGACGAGCAGAGCGAGGCCGATGGTAAGTACTGAAGGAGGAAAGAAGTCTGGTCCGAATGCCTGTAGGGACGCAGCGAGCGTGACAAGGCCTGCGCCGGTTACCCCGGCCGCGCCCTTCGACGTGAGTATCATCAGCGCCACAAGGGCGAGTTGCGCTCCGATGGGAAGGTCCACACCGCCGGCCTGCGCGATGAATAGCGCTCCCATTGTCAAGTAGATGCAGCTGCCATCCAAATTGAACGCATAACCTGTCGGTAGAACCATGCTGACAACCGAGCGACTTGCACCCGCCGCCTGGAGTTTGCCCAGGAGGCGCGGCAGGACAGTCTCAGATGTCGATGTTCCGACGATAATCAGCAGCTCATCCTTGATCATGCGAAGAAACTTGAAGATACTGAATCCGCTCCACGCACAGACCGCACCAAGTACAACGAACACGAAAAAGAAGCATGTCAGCCAGAAGGCGACCATCAACAGGCCTAGGTTGGCCAGCGTCTTACCGCCGAATTGAGACACGGTGTAGGCCATACCGCCGAATGCCGCAATCGGTGCCAGCAGCATCAGTATGCGGATAACTCCGAAGACAACCTTCGACATCAGTTCGACTGCGGCTACGACCCGCATACGTAGCGGAGTAGCAAGCATCGATGCAGCGACGGCGAACAAAATCGCCAACACGATCACACGGAGCATGTCATTTTCTACGAATGGACCGAAAAGGCTCTTCGGCAATAGCTCGTCCTGAATGAAGCCGAGCATTCCGGTCTTCCCGGTCGCTTCAGTGACATCCGCTTGGGCAGTCTGGAGTGTGCTGGGATCAGCTACCTGTGTGGGAAAGTCGGCACCGGGACGAATGACGTTGAGCACGACCAGACCCAGCGAGAGCGCGACGATCGTCATGGCCAGGAAGTAGCCCAGAGCGGTCGCAGCGAGCCTTCCAGCCTTGAGCATGTTGCCGATTGAGGCGACCCCAATCACGATGGTGCAAAATACAATAGGCGGCGCGACTACCTTGATGAGCTGGATGAAGCTATCCGCCAGAAAGCGGAGATTCTCCCCGAATCCTGGGGCGACGAGTCCGACGATGATACCGGCGACCAAAGCGACCAGAACCCAGAACCACAGCTGAGCGTAGTACCGACGTCGACGGACGGTAGTGGGCGGCGACAGGGCCGCTGGTGAAGGCGTGGAGGTGGACATCGATGTCCTTTCTTTCGTTTCTCTGCGAGAACTCGCGGGCAAATCTGGACTCGGATTCAGCCCCCTGCGACGCACGAGTCCACATAGGAATTCGCGTCGAAGGAAAACCAAGTATCATTGTGGGCATTCTGCCAATTTCGACTTCGGAAATAGACCCGACGGTTCAAAATTGCGTGGTAACTTCCGGGACGGAAGCACCACCTGCTGCAGCGATAGGGACCACACTACCTCTGGCAGGCTTCGAAGATAACCCTTGAACCGGAATTCGAAATTGAATGTTGGTATTCAAGAATAAATGGCTTTGCTCGCATACCTCGACAGTGCCGTCTCGACGTTTGAGAAACCGGAACAGGATCCCAGATTTCTGGATTCACCCGCGGTCATCACGGCGAAAGAGCGCCGGGCCGGGAAGGGCCATCGAATTACTCGAGTCCGCAAACGTCTGTGATTCGGGAGTGCGCCCCCGCCAATTGATCTGCCGATGTCGTCGCCGAACACCGCGACGGGTTCGGGTCGCACCGATCTTTCCGTGTGATCACTGCGCAACGGTGCCGGAACCGTCGGCGACGCGACCGCCGGATCTGGTCGAACGACCGGGCTCTACACGGCGGGGCATATCGCCGACGTCACGCCGTCGGCTGGTTCCCGGCTCGGGCGGATTTCACCGGCCGAGTACGAGGCCATCTTCGACACTGCTCATCGTGCCGATCGACCCGACGCACAAGATCTGGCTCGTGCGGATCAGCCCCGGGTTGGTTCAGATCGTCAATCGATTCACGGTGCTGGCGAGTTCCCACCTCACATCGAGTTGGCGGTGTCTTCGCTCACGGAGAGGGTAGCGCCGATGTCTTTCAGCAAGGTGGCCTTGTCCTTGGCGCCGGTAATTCTGCCGACGACTTCGCCGTCGCGGAAGACGACCATGGTCGGGAGGGACATGACGCGGTAGCTTTTGGCGGAGTTCGGGTTTGCGTCGATGTCCAGCTTCGCGATTGCGATCTTGTCGCTGCTCTCTGCCGCGATTTCGTCGAGGATCGGCGACAGTTTCTTGCACGGCACGCACCATGGTGCCCAGAAGTCGACGAGGATCGGTCGGGTGCTCTTCAGAACGAGTTCGTCGAAGGAATCGTCGGTGACAGTGAGTGCGTGATCGGACATGTTCAGTTCCCTTGCCTGTGTTGTCGGACCGGAATCGGTTGATTCGGGTTTGATGGGCGCTGCTGGTCAGGGGTAGCAGCTGTCGAGCCGGGGATCGGGCCTTGTGCCGACCGGGAAAGGGCCGCAGGTCCGGGACCGAGTCGGTATTCGTAGATCCCTATCCACTCGCGACGGCGCCACCGGCGGCGGTGTCGGCGAGGTAGCGTTCGACGTCGAGTGCGGCGGTACAGCCGCTGCCTGCGGCGGTGATGGCTTGCCGGTATGTGTGATCGACGAGGTCGCCGCAGGCGAACACTCCGCTCACTGTGGTGCGTGAGGAGCGGCCTTCGGTCACTACGTAGCCTTCGCCGTCGAGTGGGATTTGACCGTGTACGAGTTCGTGTCGTGGGTCGTGACCGATCGCGATGAACACACCCGTGACCGGTACCGTCGACTGTTCGCCGGTGCCGGTGTTACGCACGAGCAGGCCGGTCACTTCTTGATCGCCGAGAACGTCTTCGGGGACGCTGTTCCAGAGGAACCGGATCTTGGGGTTCGCGAACGCGCGTTCCTGCATGATCTTCGATGCCCTCAGTGTGTCGCGCCGGTGCACCACGGTGACACTGGAAGCGAAGCGGGTCAGGAACATCGCTTCCTCGAGGGCGGAGTCGCCGCCGCCGACAACCGCGATGTGCTGATCGCGGAAGAAGAACCCGTCACAGGTCGCACACCAGGACACGCCGTGTCCGGACAGGCGTTGTTCGTTGGGCAGACCCAGGTTGCGGTAGGCCGATCCCATCGCCAGGATCACCGTCCGTGCTTCGACGGTGTTGTCGCCGATGGTGACTGTCTTGATGTCACCGGTCAGGTCGACGGCGGAGACGTCGGTGGTGAGTAGGTCCGCTCCGTAGCGTGCGGCCTGTTTGCGCAGGGTGTCCATGAGTTCGGGGCCCTGGATTCCTTCGACGAATCCGGGGAAGTTCTCGACCTCGGTGGTTTGCATGAGAGCGCCGCCGTACTGGGTGCCCTCGACGACCAGGGGGTTCAGGTCGGCGCGGCCGGTGTAGATGGCGGCGGTGTACCCGGCCGGGCCGCCGCCGATGATGATGACGTTGCGTGGGGAATCCATGGCTGCTCCAATGTCAGTGAAACGCGGGCAGACCGGTAATGGCCTGACCGACGATGAGGGTGTGGATCTCGCCGGTGCCTTCGTAGGTGAGGACGGATTCGAGATTGGTCATGTGCCGCATCACCGGATACTCGAGGGTGATGCCATTGGCGCCGAGGATGGTGCGGGCGCTGCGCGCCACGTGGAGTGCGCTCTGCACGTTGTGGAGCTTGCCGAAGCTGACCTGCTGCGGGTGCAGTTGCCCGGCGTCCTCGAGTTCGCCGAGGTGCAGGGCGAGCATCAAGGAGGTGTTGACGTGGGTCAACATTTCGACGAGTTTGCTCTGGGTGAGCTGGAATCCGGCGATGGGCCGCCCGAACTGCGTTCGGGTGCTTGCGTAGTCGAGCGCCGCCTCGTAGCAGGCACGCGCGGCCCCGACCGCTCCCCAGATGATTCCGAATCGTGCCTCGGTCAGGCAGGACAGCGGTGCGCTCAACCCGTGCGCCTCGGGAAGGATTGCCTCGCTCGGGAGTGTGCAGTCGTCGAAGACCAGTTCCGAGGTGGTGGAGGCGCGCAGCGACATCTTGTGGGTGATGTCGCGTGTGGAGAAGCCAGGGGTGTGGCGGGGTACGAGGAATCCGCGGACCCCGTCGGGGGTCTTCGCCCACACCACGGCGACGGCCGCCATGCTGCCGTTGGTAATCCACATCTTGCTGCCGTTGAGGACCCACTGGCCGTCTTCGAGGCGGGCAGTGGTGCGCATCGCGGAGGGATCGCTACCGGCATCCGGCTCGGTGAGGCCGAAGCATCCGATCGCCTTGCCCACTGCCATCGCCGGCAGCCAGGTCTGCTTCTGTGTCTCGCTGCCGTATCGCCAGATCGCGAACATAGCCAACGAGCCCTGGACCGAGACGAAGCTCCGCAGGCCGCTGTCACCGGCCTCGAGTTCCAGGCACGCCAGCCCGTACGCGACCGCACTGGTGCCGGGGCAGTCGTATCCCTGCAGGTGCATTCCCAACAACCCCAGCCGGCCTGCAGCCCTGGGGAAGTCCTCCGGAAGGTACGCGTTGTCGTAGGCGTCCGGGATCCGGCCCAACAGGTCACGGCGAACGTAGTCACGGACCGTGGCGCGGATGAGCCGCTCCTCCTCCGACAAGCAGAAGTCGATATTCAAGAAGTCGTGGGGGCTCAGTGGGCGCCTCTGTCCGGTGTCGGCATGGGCTCCAGAGTGTGCGGTCGAAGTCATTGGTTTCTCGGTTCGGGTCGTTTCGATGCAGGGGTGAGGGTGAGGGCATCGGTGGCCGGGTGAGAATCCCGGCCACCGATCGCTCAGTGGTCGCTGCGTGGGTCGATCACCTCGACCGAGGGTTGCGAGCCGATGCTGTCGTGCAGCACCGAACCCACCACGTCACGCAGCTGGTCGGGGGCCACGATGCATTCCCAGCAGGTCTCGTCGCTGCCCACCAGCCGCAGAGTCACCTGGGACTCCGTCGCCTCTTCGACGGTCAGGTCCGCACCGTCGGCCTGGAAGCCCTGCCGCAGCCCATCGAGGGCATTTTCAACATCTTCGCGAATGCTGCTCATGCCTTGCCACCAATCAGAATCGTCGCGACATCGTCCACCAGCGCGATGGCGCGCCGCTCGAGCTCGGCGTCGCTGACCGCGGCGATGGGGTGCTCAACCGGTACGAACTGCAGGTCGGGACGACCGAACGCACCACGGTGGGCGATCGCAGAGTTCATGAAGACCGTCGTGTGGATCGCGACGGTCGGAATGCCGCGGGCCTCGAGGTCGACAGCGTCGCGCACACAGCCGGAGGTGCACGAGCCGCACGCACCGACACCGGTCACGACGAACTCGTAGTCACGGGCGAGCTCGTCGAGCTGTGCTGGGTCGGCCGGGCGGGAATAGACGATCTTGCGCTCCATCGTCAGCGGCCGGACACCGTACTTCTTTTCGAGTAGATCGCCCACGTGGCGCAGTAGCGGTCCGGCGTTGCCCTTGGTGTTGTCCAACAGCACGCCGCGAGCGCCGGTCAGCGCGGCCAGGCGCGGTGCGGCAGCACCGTTGGGCTTGGACTTGGCAGCGTCGGCGGCGTTCACGGTCGGATCGACCAGACCGAGCTTCTCGACCAAATACTTTGTTGCCCAGTCTTTTTTGTTGTCATCGATCGTAATAGACATGTGCTGGCGACCTTTCATGCTTCGATCTTGCGGGTAACCGACCGGGTGCCCCAGCCGGGCAGGTATGCCGAGTGTCGGCCGGGGCCGCCCGTGACGATGATGGTGATGTCGTCGACGCGGCGGGTGACCGGAACGCGGGCGTCGAGATCGTCGGCATCGACGAAGCGCGGCCAGGTCGGGTAGTTGCGCACCTTGCGGCCGTGGATACCGCCGGCCCCGATCTCGCGAACGCTGCGTGTGGCGTTCTGGAATAGGAAGTGCTTGATGTCGGCCTTCGTCCAACCGGCCTTGGCAATGATCTGGGCGTGCTCGGGGCACAGCACCACGAAGCTCTCACCCTGGATGAAGATGTGGTTCGACCCGAGGTTCGTCATCATGCCCGCGACGGTGGTGAGGATGTCGTATGGGTTGTCGGCGGCCTGGTTGTTGATGTTCTGCGGGCCCTCGGCACCGTAGAGAGTGACCGCGCTGTCGGTCTTGGACAGCCCCCGGTCGACGTGCAGCCCCGGCCAGGGCGAGTCCTCTTCGTTCTCGCCGATGCAGAATGTGAACTTGCCGGGCTGGCCCAGGGTGGCCTTGTCCGCCTCGCCGGGGTGCGATCCGCCGATATTGACCAGCGCGAGTTTCAGGGCGCGCCCCAGGGTCGCGTTGGCCCGCACACCCTGCCCGAAGCTGTTGGCACCGGAGTTGATACCCAGCTCGTCGCGAATCGGCCCGTGCACGATCAGCAACGGCGATGCCATGTGCGTCGAGCACTGCATGCCGCCGATGTTCATCGCCGGATCGGTGGCAGCCTGCAGGGCGGCAATCAACACCGGCATGTGGTCCGGCGTGCACCCTGCCATGATGGCGTTGGCGGCGATCTTTTCGGTCGTCGCCGCGCCGCCGAGAGGAGCGACCTCGGCGATGACCTCATCGGCAGAGCGTCCGGCACGTTCGACGAATTCCGCGACCCGGCGTGCGGTCGGCGGAATGACGGGCAGACCGTCGGTCCACCCTGCGCTGACAAATGTCTCGAACACATCCAGCGCGTCGGCGGCTATTTCTTCGGTTATCATCCCTTTTCCCTTCGCATGAACCATCAATTCTCGGAATTAAATGGCCTCCGGCAAGCCGCATTCGGTTGCCATTGTCGATTATTCGAAATCGGAGCCCGTCGGATGTGGGTCGGTAGTAATTGCTCGATGAGGAGCTATTGCCCTGCCGCATGTCGGTGCTCTAAATTCGACGTTAGCAGGTGTTCGAAACAAGGGTCAACGATGATTCGACACTTGGGGAAAAGTCAATTTTGAATTGAGGATATACGGAAATGAATGAGCCGAATAAATCATTTTCGCATGACGTTCTGAATACGTTGTGTCCGATGCTGGTGCAATTTGCCGCGGTGGCCCAGGAAGGGCAGATAACCAAGGCCGCTACGGCACTGGGTGTGCCGCAGCCAACGCTTACCCGGCACCTGGCCCGGCTCGAAAATGTCCTCGAGACCCGGTTGTGCGCCCGCGTGCCCAGCGGCATCACACTCACGCCGGAGGGCGAGAAGCTGGTGGAGCCCGTGCGGCAAACACTGGCGATCTTGGTGGCCGCCATCGACGAGTTGCAGGTCGGCGCGGCTCGTCGACAGGTCACGCTCGGCTTTCTGCATACTCTGGGAGAGCAAGCAGTACCTTCATTGTTGCGCCGATTCAACGAGCAATCGCCAGAGATCAAGTTCTCACTGTTGCAAGACAGTGCCGATCAACTGTTGCGCCTGTTGCAGGAAGGCCAAGTCGAGCTGTGCGTGACATCGCCGCTGCCGACACGGCCCGATATCGGGGTCGCCCGGCTCGGCGTGCAGCGACTGGTGCTGGCGGTCCCGGGGCAGCACTACCTCGCCAGTGAATCCGACACGCCGTTGGCGGCGGCGGCCAGCGATGACTTCGTAACCCTGAAGTCGGGCAACTATATGCGTCACATGGCCGACGAACTGTGCCACGCAGCCGGATTCGAACCGCGAATCGCGTTCGAGGCGGCCGGCGTCAGCACCCTGCGGGGATTGGTCGCAGCCGGACTCGGGGTCGCCATCGTCCCCGCCGCCCCGGCACCGGTTGCAGGCCTGATCGAGGTACCGCTCACCGACACCGGCGCCTACCGAGAGATCGGGTTGGCCTGGCGCGCGGGTGTCGATCTGGCCGACCCTGCGCAGACATTCCGGCAGTTCGCCATCGACCAGTTCAGCACCGTCGTCGACGACGAGGACCACGGCACCAACCCCGGCATATGGAACATCATCACCACCAGAGGAGATCAGGATGAATAAGGTTCTCGACACACCCGCAACCGCGGTGGCCGCGGTCACCGACGGGCAAACCATCGCTGTCGGCGGGTTCGGATTGTGCGGCATGCCCGCAGCGCTGCTCGAGGCGCTGCTCGACTCGGGGGCTACCGATCTGCACATCATCACCAACAACTGCGGTCCTGCCAATTCCGCCGTCACCGCGTTGCTGCGCGCCAGGCGTGTCGCCCACGTGACCGCATCGTATATCGGGGACAACCCGGTGTTCCTGACGCAGTACCTGCAGGGATCGTTGCGCGTGGACCTTGTCCCCCAGGGCACCCTCGCCGAGAAGCTACGCGCCGGCGGGGCGGGGATTCCCGCGTTCTACACCCCGACCGGGGTCGGCACCGCGGTAGCCAACGGTGGGATTCCGGTGCGATACACCCACGAGGGGGAAGTGGCCGAGTATTCGGCTGCACGTCAGGTCGACACCGTCGATGGGCGCCCGTGCCTGCTCGAACACAGTCTCACCGCCGACATCGCGCTGATCCGCGCCGAGATGGCGGACACGTTGGGCAATCTCCGGTTTCACGCCTCGGCGCGCAACTTCAACCCGCTGTGCGCCATGGCAGCTCGCGTCGCCGTCGCCGAGGTCGTGCATGTAGTGGACGCGGGCCTGATCGCCGCCGACGATATTCACTTGCCGGAGGTGTTCGTCTCCGGCGTCGTGGAACTGAAAGGCGAGATGCACAAGCCGATCGAACGTCTGCGCACAGTGTGTCCACCGGTCTCCCGGGCGGTCGTAAAGAGCGGTGTGGCATGAGTTGGTCGCGAGAGCAGATCGCTGCCCGAGCAGCTGCGGAACTGCGTGACGGGGAGCATGTCAACCTGGGCATTGGCATCCCCACTTTGATTGCCAATCATCTGCGTGATCGACCGATCATGTTGCATTCGGAGAACGGGATCATGGGATTGGGCGGCTATCCGGCCCCCGAACAGGTGGATCCCGACCTCATCAACGCGGGCAAGGAGACAGTGACGACCATTGCGGGCTCATCGTTCTTCGACTCCGCGGACTCCTTCGGGATGATCCGCGGCGGTCATATCGATGTCGCCGTGCTGGGCGCGATGCAGGTCTCGGTCACCGGCGATCTGGCCAATTGGTCCGACGGCGGATCGGTTGTCAAAGGCATTGGGGGGGCGATGGATTTGGCCAACGGTGCCAAGAAGGTAATCGTAGTAATGACCCACCGCGCCCGCGACGGCAGCCTGAAACTGGTCCGCCGTTGCAGTCTCCCCCTCACCGCAGAAGGCTGCATCAGCACCGTCATCACCGACATCGGCGTGCTGGACGTCCGGGGCGACCACTTCAGCGTGCGCGAGTGGGCGCCGGGCGTGTCGATCGAAAACGAACAGCTGGCAAGCCTGCTGCGTCCAGCCTGACGTTCTGCTGCTCGGGGGGATCGGAAACGGCGCGCATCTTCCCTGTCCTACGGAATCCATCGCGAATCCTTGTCGTGCCGGCTCCTCACTGCCCGACTGTCTGTCGAATACCGCGATACAAATGTGTATCGCGGTATTCGTTTGTGGATTCCTTTTGATCTCTTGTTTCCCGATCCCCGTTCCGGCATGGTGGTTCAGGTCACCACATTGATTCGGTTCGGTGTGGCAACCGACGCCGCATCGACCGATCGGGAGTCCGTGAACCGTTCCGATTGTCGGCAGCATCGTGACTTTCATAAATGGATGACATTGCAGTTGGAAAAGATTATGTCTGAATCCATGCCACAACCTCAGACAATCGCTGCCGTACGGTGACCAGGTGAGCGAACCAACGCGCAGAGTCGACATCGTCTTCGCCCCCGGCGTGGTGGCGCACCGCGGAACCGCGGAGGAACTCGTGGGCCGGGCACTGGATGTGCGCGGCCTGACCGGTCAGTTGACGTTCGCCGCGGACACCCCCGGGCTGGAGCGGGCCGTGCGGTCGGCGGCGGGGCGAGGCGAGTTCATCGCCGTGCCCGGTGCCGGGGCCTCCTTCACCGCCCCGGCCGGCGGGGCGATCCGCGTCGATCTCGGGGAATGCGAGGCCGACCGCTCGCCGAGCACCCGGGTCCACATTCGGGGGCGCGGACTCGACGGACTCCGCTACGCCGTCGACAGCTGGTATCACCACCGCTTCCACTCGGCACGGATCGTCCGCTACGGCGACCACCCCGATCAGCGAGTGGAACTGCGGATTCCGGGCGGCGACGGCCCCTTCCCCGTCGCCGTGCTGATCCACGGCGGATTCTGGCGTCCGCGTTGGGAGTCCGACCTGATGGACGCGCTGGCAGTCGACCTGACGGCCCGCGGGTACGTCACCTGGAATGTCGAGTACCGGCGGGGCGCGGAGAACCGTTGGGCAGCAATGGCATCCGATATCGCCGACGCCGTGCAGGCCGTCGCGACGGTGCCGGAGGCGGACCCGGAGCGGGTCGTGATCCTCGGCCATTCGGCCGGTGCTCAGCTCGCGCTCCGCGCGGCCGCCGACGCCGCGGCCGAGGACGCAGCGGTTCGTCCGGCGCTGGCCGTCAGCCTCGCCGGGGTGCTGAATCTGCGGCTCGCCGGCGAACGCCACCTCGGCGAGGGCGCGGTGGCGGACGCCGTCGGCAGCGACCGGGCCGGCGACCGTGCGACGTACGAACGGTCGTCGCCGATCGAGCGACTGCCGCTGGGCACCGCTCAGCTGGTGGTGTGCGCCGTCGACGACGAGCCGGACATGCTGGAGATGAGCAGGGAGTACCACGAAGCCGCCGCGGCGACACCCGACGACGTCGTCCGGATCGAGGGTCCCGGCGATCACTTCACCGTCATCGATCCGGAGAGCGAGATCTGGCGAAGGACCGCCGAGGCGATCGACGCCCGGATCAGACCTCGGACAACGTCGACTCCGCCGCCCGCACCCCGGACCCGGCCCGGCCGCGGAGCAAATCCGCGCACCTCTCGGCCATCGTCATGACCGTGATGTTCGGGTTGACGTGCGGCAGTTTCGGCATCGCCGACGCGTCGACCACCCGCAGTCCTCGAACCCCCTTGACCCGCAGTTCCGGGTCGAGCACCGCCATCGGATCGTCGACGGCGCCCATGCGGGCCGTGCCCGCGGGGTGATACACCGTGTTGTGGGTCTTGTGGATGTAGTCGAGGATCTCGGCGTCCGTCACCGCATCGGGTCCCGGCGCCAGTTCGCGGGCAATCCACCCGCGTAGCGCCTTCTGCTCGGCGATCGTGCGGGCCAGCTTCACCCCGGACAGCATCACCCGGTCGTCGTGGCCCTCGCTGTCGGTGAAGTACCGGGGGTCGACCTTCGCGCGGTCGCGGAAGTCCCGCGACCGCAGCCGGACCGTTCCGCGGGAGCGGCCCTGAGTGACGTTGGGTGTCAGGCAGAATCCGTTGTCGGTGGTCGGGTAACCCCACCGCAGGGTGTTCATGTCGAACGGGACGCTGCCGTAGTGCATCATCAGGTCGGGATGGTTCAGGCCCACCCGGGTGGTCGCGAACAGTCCGATCTCCCACCACTGCGTCGATTCGGTGACCATCGGCCGGGACGCCTCCCAGAACACGAGGCCCTCGACGTGATCGTCGAGGTTCGATCCGACACCGGGCGAGTCGACGCGCACGGGGATCCCGAACTCCGCGAGATGCTCCGCCGGACCGATACCCGACAGCATCAGGAGCTTCGGGGTGTCGATCGCCCCGGCCGTCACCACCACCTCCCGTCGCGCCGACACCGTGTCGTAGCCGGTGAGATCGGGACGCTGGTACCGGACGCCCGTCGCCGTCTGCTGTTCGTCGAACAGGATCTCGCTCACCCAGCAGCCGGTCCGGACCTCCAGGTTGGGCCGGGTCCCGAGGATCGGGTGCAGGTAGGCATGCGACGACGACATCCGGGTGCCGTCCTCGGACGCGTTGATCTGGAACCATCCGGCGCCGTTGAGCACCGTTCCGCCGCGGTTGAATGCGACGGTCGGCAGCCCTACCGCGGCGGCGGCGTCGAGAACCGCTCGGCCGCACGGGTCGTTCGGCGGGACGTCCCGCAGCCGCACGGGCCCGCTGCAGCCGTGCCCGTCGCCGGGGGCGTCGTTGCTCTCCAGCCTGCTGACGTACGGGAGGATGTCGCGCGCACCCCAACCCGACGCCCCCATCGCCTCCCAGTCGTCGAGTGCCTCGGCAGGCGGCCAGAATGCGATACACGAGTTGTGGGACGAGCAGCCACCGAGGACCTTGGCCCGGGCGTGCCGCATGAAGCTGTTGCCCTTCTCCTGCGGCTCGACGGGATAGTCCCAGTCGTACCCGGAGTCGAGCAGATGCATCCACTGCGACAGCTCGAGGATCGCCCGGTCCCCGACGTCGGACGGGCCCGCCTCGAGCAGGCACACCGTCACCGACGGGTCTTCGCTGAGGCGCGCCGCGAGAGCGCAGCCCGCGCTGCCACCGCCCGCGATCACGTAGTCGAATTCCCCTGCAGTGCTCTTCGATTCGTCGTCGGTCATCGGGCGAGCTCCTTGTCGTTCGGTTCGGATTCCGGCGCGGGCGTTACCACCGCCGCGCAGTGTGACGTCAACGTTCCGATGTGGTGCCGGCCGGTGGTGAGGTACCACAACAGGCCGAACCCGAGGATGACGCCGATGTAGACGAAGGCGCCCCAGGTGTTGTACCAAGGTTCGCCGTACACGGCCTCGCGCGGCCACGCGAGGTTGAGGGACATCCCGATTCCCCAGACGAGTGCGACGATGTTGACGGGCAGTCCCCATCTGCCCATCGTGAAGTAGCCGCCCTCCTTCAGGTCCCGCGGCGGCCACTCTCCCCGCAGCCGCTTCTTCAGCATCGGTCCGGTGACCATCAGGTAGGCCAGGTAGATCATGATGATCGCGATCGACGTCAGCACGGTGAAGATGTGCGGCTGACCGATGTTGACCACCAGGATCAGCGCGGCCACCACCCCGATGGTCACCGCAGGCACGACGGGTGTCCGCGTGCGCGGGTGGACGCGGGCGAGCCGCTCGCCGAACGGGAGTGCGTTGTCGCGGGCCATGGCGAAGGTCAGCCGGATCGCGGCGGTGTGCACGGCCAGCGAGCAGACGGTCACCGCGATCACGATGCACACCAGGAAGATCGTGCCCAGCGGGCCCCACATCACCTGTTCCACGATGTACTGCAGGCTGCCGTCCGACGCGCCGATCTTCGGATCGTCGAGGTCGGGTGCGGCCATCACGGCGAACACGAGGATCGCACCGCCGATGACGAACGAGGCGAGGATCGCGCGGAAGATCGCCTTGGGGGCCGTACGTCGGGGCTCCACCGTCTCCTCGCCCAGCGAACTCGCGGTGTCGAAGCCGTACATCACGTAGCCCGACGCGAGCGTCGCCACCAGGAACGCCCCGAGGTATCCACCGCTTTCACCGGCGCCGTACCCGTGGGCGGAGAAGAACACCTGCGGGCCGCGAGTCATGTTGGCGGCGAGGATGATCGCGATCAGCACCGCCGCGATGATTTCGATGAACACGCCGGCGCTGTTGATCATCGCCATGAGACGGACACCGAGCGCGTTGACGACGGTGGTGAAGCCGATCATCACGGTCCCGAGAATGACGGCGTTGGTGGCGAAGTCGTGTTCCCCGGTGCCGTCACCGACGATCTGGAAGCCGCTCCACAGCCGCGGCAGGTTGAGCTGCAGCGCCAGCACAACGGCCGACAGGGTGACGATCGACGCGGTGAGCATCAGCCAGCCCGCGGACCACCCCACTATTCTGCTGCCGAGCGTCTTCGCCCAGTTGTACACGGAGCCGGCGATCGGATACTTGGCGGCCAGCTCCATGAAGCACAATGCCACGGCGAGCTGGCCGACGAACACCAGCGGCCACGACCACAGATAGGCGGGGCCGGCGGTGCCGAATCCGAAGTAGAACAACTGGAAAGTGCCGGTCAGGATGGAAATGTAGCTGACGCCCGCGGCGAAGCTCGCGAACTTGCCGATACTGCGATCGAGGGACTCCTTGTAGCCGAACTCCTCGAGTCCACTGTCGTGATCGCCGGTCGTATTGTCGGTACTGGTCATTCGATCACTTCCTGAGAAGGTGAGTAGGCCTGCTCGCGCGCCCCTGCCGGGAGCACGTCAGGTCGCGGTGAACCAACCCGCGAGAGGCGAGGTCGTGTTGTTCCAGATGTGTTTGACTTCCTGGTATTCCGAGAGCCCGGCGGGTCCGAGTTCGCGCCCGTTGCCGGACTTCTTGAATCCGCCCCATTCCGCCGCCGCGGTGTAGTAGCCGAAGTCGTTGAGCCACACCGTCCCGTGGCGCAGGCGGCGCACCACCCGTTCGCCGCGGGCGGCGTCCGACGTCCGGACTCCGGCGGCGAGGCCGTACTCGGTGTCGTTGCCGAGCCGGACCGCGTCCTCCTCGGTGGTGAACCTCTCGACCGTGAGAATGGGCCCGAACGTTTCTTCCTGCACGATGCGCATGGACCGGTCGCAGTGGTCGAAGATGGTGGGCAGGTAGTAGCTGCCGGCGTCGAGCGCGGAATCGGCGGGCCGGGAGCCACCCGTCCGGAGTGCCGCTCCTTCGGAGATACCCAGTGCCACATAGGCTTCGATCTTGTCGCGCTGCGCCGTCGACACGAGCGGCCCGGTCTCACTGCCGGGATCGAGCCCCGGGCCGACGCGGATGGCCTCGGCGCGCGAGACGAGGGCGGCGACGAAGTCGTCGGCGATCGACTCCTCGACGATCAACCGCGTCCCGGCCGAGCACACCTGCCCCGAATGCAGGAAGACGCCGGTGAGCACCTGGTCGACCGACGACTCCCACTCGGCGTCCGCGAACACGATGTGCGGGTTCTTCCCGCCGAGTTCCACGGCGACCTTCGTGACGTGCTTCGCGGCCGTCTCCAGAATGGTGGTGCCGGTCGCGAGTCCACCGGTGAACGAGATGAAGTCGACGTCACCGGTGTCGGTCAGCGCGGGTCCGAGGTCGGCGCCGCTCCCCTGCACCAGGTTGACGACACCGGCGGGCACACCCGCCTCCTCGATCAGCCGGGCGAACGCGATCGTGCTCAGCGGCGTGACTTCGCTGGGCTTGAGCACCATCGTGCAACCGGCGGCCAGCGCAGGTGCCACCTTCCAGGAAATCTGGAGCAGCGGATAGTTCCACGGCGCGATGAGGACGCACACCCCGATCGGTTCGCGAACGACCCGGGATACGACGGCGGGGTCACCCACGTCGACCACCCGGTCGCTGGAGACGAGGGCCAGCCGGGCGTAGTACCGGAATACGGAGACGACGTCGTCGATGTCGATTCGGCTCTCCACCAACGTCTTACCGGTGTCCAGCGTCTCGATACGCGCCAGTTCCTCCTTGTCGCGCTCGAGGAGATCCGCGATACGCGACAGGAGCGCCGATCGCACGGCGACCGCCGTCTCCGGCCAGTCCCCGGCGTCGAAGGCCGACCGGGCCGCCTGCACGGCTCGCCCGGCGTCTTCGGGCGACGCCTCGTCGACCGTGGCGATCACGTTCCCGGTTGCCGGGTCGATGCAGTCGCGGGTGCGGCCCGACGTCGCCGCGACCCACTCCCCCGCGACGAAATTCACCTTCCCGAACAACCTCGCGGCGTCGAGATCCTCGGATAGTGCCGTCATCTTCATACTGTGTCCGAAACCCTCTCGTGTGCATACTTTTTCGATGAACCGACGATGAGCGGATCACGGGAGAGGTCCCGGTACAGCGAGAAGCACAATCCGATCATCACCAGGAGGAACGGCGCGGCCGCGATGATCGTCATCGTCTGCAGACCCTGCAGCGCGTCCGAGCCGCCGGTCCAGAGAATGAGTGCCGCCGTGCCCCCGGTGAGGGTTCCCCAGAAGATGACGACCCACGTGCTCGGTTCTCGTGCACCCCGCTGCGACAGCGTGCCCATTACCAGCGACGCGGCGTCGGCGCCGGACACGAAGAAGATCGCAACCAACACCATGACCAGCACGGTGGCGAACCCCGTCAACGGCAGATGGTCGAGCATCCCAAACAACTGGCCCTCGGTCGACGAGCGCGCCGCCAGGTCGACTCCGTCCTGCTGCTGTCCGATTCCGGCGCCGCCGAACACCGCGAACCACACGAGGCTGACCGAGGTGGGAATGACGATCACGCCGATCACGAACTGCCGGATGGTGCGGCCGCGGCTGATCCGGGCGAGGAACATTCCGACGAACGGAGTCCACGACACCCACCACGCCCAGTAGAAGATCGTCCACGACGACAGCCAGGTCGCCGTGTCGTCGCCGGAACTCGCGGCCGTCCGTCCCGACATGGTGGCGAGCTGCGCCGCATAGTCCGCGATCGCGGTGGGGAGCAGATTGAGGATGAGGACGGTCGGACCGAGCACGAATACGAACAGCGCGAGAATCACCGCCAGCACCATGTTGATGTTGGACAGCCAGTGGATGCCCCGCGCCACTCCGGACACCGCCGAACCGACGAACGCGAACGTCAGCAGCCCGACGAGGGCGACGAGGGCGAACGTGCCGACGTGGCCCATCCAGCCGATGATCTCGAGACCGGAACCGATCTGCAGTGCGCCGAGTCCGAGCGACGCGGCGGTGCCGAACATCGTCGCGATGATCGCGAGGATGTCGATGACCTTCCCCGCGGCTCCTTCCGAGCGGCGACCGAGGAGAGGGAAGAATGCGGCGCTGATGAGTTGCTTGCGGCCACGCCGATAGGAGCCGTACGCAATCGACAACCCGACGACCGCGTAGATCGCCCACGGATGCAGCCCCCAGTGGAACATCGTCGTGGCCATCGCCGACCCGACGGAGCCGTCCGTTCCCGGCGGCGGGCTCACGAGATGGGCGAGCGGTTCGGCGACGCCGTAGAACATCAATCCGATTCCCATGCCGGCGCTGAACATCATCGCGATCCAGCTCACCGTGCGGAACTCCGGTTTCTCGCCGTCGCGGCCGAGCGGAATCCGGCCGTACCGGGAGAACGCGAGGAAGAGCGAGAAGACGACGAACGCCGACGACGCGGCGATGAACAGCCAACCGAGGTCGGCCACCAGCCAGTCCAGCGCCGCGGTCGACACGACCGCGAGGTTCTCCGGTGCCAACAGTCCCCACAGGATGAGTCCGACACCGAGCGCCGCGGCCGTGCCGAACACCACCTTGTCGACGCCCCGCCGCCCCTCGCCGTCGGAGGACTCTGCCGGCTCCGGCGCCTGCGCCTGCTGTCGGGCTTTCGGATCGACACCATTCACCCTGGGAGGGTCGGTCACCCTCGGTTGTTCGCCGGCGTAGGTCATCGGGGATCCCCGCTCAGCCTTTCGAGTAACCAGTCGTGGAATTCGCCGATGTGGTGTTCCGCGGGCACCAGCACACCCCCGTTCCGGTACGCCTTCGACGCCATCGTGGGCTGAGTCCGCTCGCAGGCGTCGAAGTCCTGCTGGTTGACTCGGTGGAACAGCTCCACCGAACGGGAGACGTCGCGACCCGATGCGGTGACCTCCGGCGAGTACAGCCAATCGCATTCGACGATGGTGCGATCCGCGGACACGGGGTACATGCGGTGGAAGATGACGTGGTCGGGCACGAGGTTGACGAAGACCTGCGGCCGGATCGTGATGGCGTAGTACTTGCGGTCCTGGTCGGGGCTGATGCCGGACAGCGACTCGAATCCGCCGCTTCCGTCGATGGTGAATCCCTCGACGTCGTCACCGAAGGCGGCACCGTGCCCCACGAAGTACTGTGCGGCAAGGCCGTCCGCGAACTCGGGAAGTACCTCGGTGAGCTCGGGGTGGATGGTCGCGCAGTGGTAGCACTCCATGAAGTTCTCGATGATCAGCTTCCAGTTGGCCGCGACGTCGTAGACGATCCGGCGGCCGAGTTCGAGGGTTCCGATCTGGTACCGGTCGATGGCGGCCGGATCACCGAGTCGTTCGGTGACGGCGCCGACGACCTCGTCCTCGAACGACGGCGGTTCGTCGGCCAGGCACACCCATGCGTAGCCGAGCCATTCGCGAAGCGCGACCGGCACCAGTCCGTACCGCACCCGGTCGATGTCGGCTCCGGTCTCGTCCCGCAGCGCGGCCATGTTGGGGGCGGCCACCAGTTTGCCGTCGAGTCCGTACGTCCACGCGTGGTAGGGGCACTGGAGGTTTCTGCGGATCTGGCCTTCGTCCTCGGTACACAGCATGGCGCCGCGGTGCCGGCAGATGTTGAGGAAGGCGCGCAGTTCTCCGTCGCGGCCGCGGACGAGGAGCACGCTCTCCCGGCCCACCGTGATCTTCCGGAAGGCTCCGGGGTCGGCGAGATCGGCGGCGCGGACGGCGCAGAACCACATCGCCTCGAACAGGTTCTCCTGTTCGTCCGTGAAGATGTCGGCGTCGGTGTAGTACCGGCCACCGAGGGTGGGGATCAGTGCCGGTGCGGGCGCGGGGGCTTGGACGTCCGGAGCGGACATAGATGTCACCGTTTCTTTCGTTGCCGGGAAAGATGCGTGTCGGTCGAGCTGTGACCTGATGTCTGTGTGCGTAGGGGGGCGCAGATCGCAGGGGGCGTCGTTGCCGAATGTGACGACATGCGTGCCCGATCCGCGGCGACCGTTCGAACAGCGGACAGCTGTTCCCGCCGAGTCATCGCGACGTCAGCATTGTTGCGTCATCAGCAACGCTATGCGATTTACACAACTTAGACTGTCGCCAGCAGACGTGTCAAACATCACATTCGACACTTCTTTCGCGGACGCGACATGGCCGAAACACCGCGTTAACCGCGGACGGCCGAAACCCGGGCAAACGGGACTATCCGTTCGTCCCGCCTTGAGAGAGAAGCACTTCCGGGCGCTCAGTCACCCGCGCCGGCGGATTGCTGCGCCTCGATCCGGACGACCGCGTCGGCGAGTTCGAGCGCCACCGCCTCGAACCGCTCGGGCGCCAGCCGGTACTCCGGCCCGGACACACAGATCGACGCGACGATCCGGTTGGTGACCTTGCTCCGCACCGGTACGGCGATGGAATTGAGCCCCGCCTCGAGCTCCTCGGCCGTCGACGCCCACCCACGCGACCGCACGTGCTCGAGTTCGACGTCGAACGCCCGGAAGTCGGTGATCGTGTTGGGAGTGAGCGCGCCCAATTGCGACCCCAACCGGCTTCGGAGCTGGCCGGACGTCAATTCCGAGACCAGGACCTTGCCGGTCGCGGTCGCGTGCGCCGGAGTCACCTGACCCACCCACGTACGCAGCGCGACGTGGCGATCACTGCGGGCCTCGAGCACGTTGAGGGTCGCCGCACCGTCCAGCACGGCGAGGTTGACCGTCTCCCCGAACGCGTCGGCCAGGCGGTCACACTCCGGCTGCGCAACCTCGACGAGCCCACTCTGCGCGACCGTGGCCTCGGCCAATCGCACTACCGCGAATCCGAGCTGATATTTGCCGCGGACGCCAGCTTCCTCCACGAATCCGCGTTGCTGCAGCGATGCGATCAGGCGTGACACGGTCGATTTGTGCACGCCGAGACGCACGGCGATCTCCGAGGCGCCGACACGGCCTTCTGCCGCGACAATCTCGAGCACGTCGATGGCACGTTCCACCGCGTGCACGGTCTTCGCCTTTCCTTCTCCGCCCTGGGCCGCGGGCGCCGTCGCCTCGGATTCACTCATGCCCCGAGGTTATGCCCACCGACTTCCGGAACGCAGTTTTTACACGCGAATGCTTGACACCACGGGGCAGCACCGGAGAGCATTGTGTTGCACACCTTGCAAGTCGTCGCGCATAGCGCAACAACCGCTCCACAACTTGTCCCTCCTCCCCGACGCTTTCGGAGGTATCGAGTGATTCTCGATAACGATTCCCCAGTTGTGACCCACCCCGGCGCCACGGCCTTCCCCGTGTGCGAACTCGCGACCCTGCCCTTGGGCGAAGTCGTCACCGTGACCCCGCCGGGCATGGCCCCCGTCTCCGTCTTCCACACCTCCGACGGTCTGTATGCCATCGACGACACCTGCACCCATCAGGACGCCTCCCTCGCCGACGGCTGGGTCGAGGACTGCACCGTCGAGTGCCCGCTCCACGAAGCGTGCTTCGATCTCCGCACCGGAGTGCCTTCCGGCCCGCCGGCCAAGATCGCGGTCCGCACACACGACGTGTCGATCGTCGACGGCACCGTGCTGCTACATCTCGACCAGAAGGGCGACGCCCGATGAGCACTGTCCCGAATTCCATTGTGGTACTGGGTGCTTCCCTCGCCGGACTGTCGGCGGTGCGCGCACTGCGCGAGAAGGGATATGCAGGCCGGCTCGTCGTGGCCGGCAGCGAGCAGTCCCTGCCCTACGACCGGCCGCCCCTCTCGAAGGAGTTCCTCACCGGCGACCTGTCCGACGAGGACCTGCTGTTGATGACCAGCGATGACGACACACTCGACGTCGAATGGCACATGAGCAGAACGGCCATTGGTCTGGTTCGCTCCCCGAACGGGCTCCACCGCGTCACGTTCGACGACGGGTCCCACTTCGACGCCGACGCCGTCGTCGTCGCGACGGGCGCGCGTGCCCGGAACCTGCCCGGACACTCCGGTCTCGCCGGCGTGCACACGCTCAGATCGGTCGACGACGCACGTGCACTGCGGTATTCGCTGTCACGTGCGCAGAACCTCGTGATCGTGGGAGCCGGTTTCATCGGAGCGGAGGTGGCCTCCAGCGCGGCCGGCATGAGCCTGCACGTGACGGTCGTCGAGGCATCACCGACACCCCTGGCAGGCCCGCTCGGCATCGAACTCGGGGCAATCTGCGCAGGACAGCACGCCGCACACGGCGTCCGGCTCCTCACCGGGGCAGTCGTCGCCGCATTACTCGGTGACGACGCGGTCGAAGCCGTCCAGCTCAGTGACGGAACGATCCTTCCCGCGGACGCCGTGGTGGTCGGAATCGGGGCCGTCCCCAATGTCGAATGGGCAAGCGATTCGGAACTGATGATCGAAGACGGTTTCGTCACCGACTCGTCGTGCCGCACGAACGTGCCCGGCGTCTACGCGATCGGCGACTGCGCACGGACTTTCGACGACGCCTACCAGGTACACCACAGAAGCGAGCACTGGAGCAACGCCGTCGCCCAGGCCGCCACCGTCGCCGACACGATCATGGCCACACCGTCCGGGCCCGCCGCGATCCCGTACTTCTGGTCTAACCAGTACGGCAAGATGCTGCAGTTCGCCGGAACGAGACACAGCACCGACGAGGTCCGGTTCGTCGACGGCGACCCCGGAACCGGTACGTTCGTGGCCACCTACGACCGGGACGGCGACACCGTCGGTGTGTTCGCGATGAACAGTCCCCGGCTGTTCACCCGGTACAAGAAGCAACTCGCCAGGTCGCGGGCCTGATGCCGGCGCTACGTGACGGCATAGCCCAATCGGCTGCTGATCTGCTGGGACGTGTCGAGTGCGGCGCGCGCGACGTCCTCGAACCGTTCCGGCAGCAGTCGGTAGGCGGGGCCGGACACGCTCAGAGCAGCAATCATTTTCGACGTGTAGTCGCGGATCGGGACGGATACCGCATTCAGCCCGAGTTCGAGTTCCTCCTCGGACTCCGCCCAGCCCCGCTCGCGAATGGTTTTCAACGATTCCACGAGCGCAGGCACATCGGTGAGAGTTTTGGCCGTGAGAGCTATCGGAGTTTCTCCCACGCGCTCGGCGAGTTCACTGTCGGACAATTCCGTCAGCAACAATTTTCCACTCGCCGTCGCATGTGCCGGGCTGCTCTGCCCCACCCAGGTATTGGTACCGACGCCGGACGGACCGTCCGCTTTGACGATGCTCACCGATCGATTGCCGTCGAGTATCGACACATTGACGCTCTCACCGACAGTTTCCGCCAGTTCGGCGCACAATTCCTGACTCTGCCGCACCAGATCGCCGTCCGGCGACGCGGTGCGGGCCAGACGGACGATGGAATTGCCGAGCTGGAATTTTCCCCGGCTCTTCAATTGCGCGACGTAACCTCGCGAATCCAGAACGGCAACGAGGCGCGACGCGGTCGACTTGTGAACACCCAACTCGTCGGCGATTTCCGTGACGCCGGCGGTACCGAGCCTCGCCAGGATTTCGAGTACCGCCAGAGCGCGGTCCACTGACTGCACAGCGCCGGACGGCCGGCTCCGATCTCCATTCGAGTTATCGTCCAATTCAGTCATCGCGACTTCAGGATAGGCGACATCACCGTGCGACGGTTACCTCCATCCACACCCGGTTCCGCGTCATCACAGTCCGGGACGGTGCGCATTTCCACGGTGGATCGCGGAATTGCTGCTATTTCCCCAACCAATCATCGTGGAATTACCCGCAATTCGGGGTTGACCCCCTTACTCTTCCGGACCTAATGTGTTGATATATCAGTTGTCGATAATGGTTCGGATCAGTCCGATCCGTTTCGCAATTCACAGTTCTTCCCGGCGCCGTTCGAGCCCACACCGAACACCGAATCTCCCGCTACTTCGCCACACACAGGCACCCACCCAATCAGGAGGACCATCATGGGGTCACCGCGCGTAGTGATCATCGGAGCCGGCATCGTCGGCGCGAATCTGGCCGACGAGCTCATCGCTCGCGGCTGGGATCGGATCACGGTTCTCGATCAGGGACCGTTGCCGCTCACCGGAGGCTCCACGTCACACGCACCGGGCCTGGTGTTCCAGACGAACGCGTCCAAGACGATGACCGAGTTCGCCCGGTACACGGTCGAGAAGTTCGTCGGACTCGACGTGGACGGCGAATGGTGCTTCAACCAGCTCGGCGGGCTCGAGGTGGCCACCACCCCCGAGCGTCTCGCCGATCTGCACCGCAAGCAGGGCTGGGCCACGTCCTGGGGCATCGAAGGCGCCGTCCTCGACCCGGCCGAGTGCGCGAAGCTGCACCCGCTGCTGGACGAGAAGCGGGTTCTCGGCGGGCTGTACGTGGAGACGGACGGCCTCGCGAAGGCGTCCCGTGTCGTCGTCGCGCTGGCCCGGCGCGCCGAGGCCCGCGGCGCCGTGTTCCAGGGTTCGACGAAGGTGATCGGCATCGAACAGAGCGGCGGCAAGGTGACCGGTGTCGCCACCGCGGACGGTGTGATCCCCGCCGACATCGTGGTGTCCTGCGCGGGCTTCTGGGGTCCCGACATCGGCGCGATGGTGGGCATGGACGTGCCGCTGCTGCCCCTGGCGCACCAGTACGCGAAGACCGAGCAGATCCCCGAACTCGTCGGACGGAACACCGAACTCGCCGAGGCCGGCTTCCCGATCCTGCGCCACCAGGACCAGGATCTGTACTTCCGTGAGCACGTCGATCGTCTCGGCATCGGAACGTACGCCCACCGCCCGATGCCGGTGAACCTGCGCGACCTGGACGAGAGCGACGACGTGTCCGCATCCGACATGCCGTCGATGCTGCCGTTCACGGAAGAGGACTTCGCGCCGTCGTGGGAGCAGAGCAAGTTGCTGCTGCCGTGCCTCGAATCCGCGAAACTGGAAGCCGGTTTCAACGGGGTCTTCTCGTTCACCCCGGACGGCGGACCGCTCATCGGCGAGTCCCCGGACGTCGCCGGGTTCTGGATCGCCGAGGCAGTGTGGGTGACGCACTCCGCCGGTGTCGGCCGAGCGGTCGCGCAACTTCTCGTCGACGGCCGCTCCGACGTCGAACTGCACGGTTGCGACGTGCACCGCTTCGAGGAGATCCAGCTCGCGCCCGACTACGTCAGCGAGACGTCGCAGCAGAACTTCGTCGAGATCTACGACGTGCTGCACCCGCTGCAGCCCAAGGAGTCTCCCCGCGACCTGCGGGTCAGTCCCTTTCATACTCGTCAGAAGGAACTCGGCGCCGTGTTCCTGGAGAGCTCCGGCTGGGAGCGCCCGCACTGGTTCGAGGCCAACGCCCATCTGGTGCAGGACCTTCCGGCCGAGTGGCAGCCGCCGGCCCGGGAGCCGTGGGCGGCGATGTTCCACTCCCCCATCGCCGCGGCCGAGGCCTGGCGCACCCGTACGTCGGTGGCGATGTACGACATGACACCGCTGAAGCGGCTCGAGATCAGCGGCCCCGGCGCGCTGGCCCTGCTCGATCGGCTGACGACCGGCAAGATGGACAAGTCCGTCGGGTCGGTGACCTACACGCTCGCGCTCGACGAGACCGGTGGCGTCCGCAGCGACCTCACCGTCACGCGCCTGTCCGACAACGTCTTCCAGGTCGGTGCCAACGGCAACCTCGATCTCGACTACTTCCGCCGCCAGGCTCCGGACGACGGCGGTGTGCAGATCCGGGACATCACCGGCGGCACGTGCGGGATCGGGTTGTGGGGTCCCCGCGCCCGGGATCTGGTGCAGGCACTGAGCTCCGACGACTTCACGAACGAGAACTTCAAGTACTTCCGCGCCAAGCAGGTCCGCATCGGCGGTGTTCCCGTCACGGCGATGCGTCTGTCGTACGTCGGCGAACTCGGCTGGGAGCTGTACACGTCCGCCGACAACGGTCTGCGACTGTGGGATCTGCTGTGGGCGGAGGGGCAGAAGTACGACATCATCGCCGCCGGCCGCGCCGCATTCAACAGCCTGCGGATGGAGAAGGGCTACCGCTCGTGGGGCAGCGACATGACCACCGAGCACAACCCCTACGAGGCCGGTCTCGGTTTCGCGGTCCGACTGCAGAAGGGCGACTTCCGTGGGCGTAACGCGCTCGACGGCGTCTCCGACGAGACGGTGGAGCGGCGGCTGGCGTGCCTCATGATCGACGACCGCACGTCGGTGGTCCTCGGCCACGAGCCGGTGTTCGTCGACGGACAGCCCGCCGGGTACGTCACGAGCGCCGCGTTCGGTCACACGGTCGGGGCGCCCATCGCCTACGCCTGGCTTCCGGCGAACGCGACCGTCGACGCTGCGGTGGAGATCGAGTACTTCGGACGCCGCATCCCGGCCACCGTCGTCGCCGAGCCGCTCGTCGACCCCGAGATGAAGAAGATCCGGTCATGACCCTCCGAGACGACACGATCGCCGGATTCCTGGACTCGCTCGCCGATCGAACTCCCGCACCCGGCGGCGGCGCGACCGGCGCGCTCCACCTCGGCCAGGCAGCCGCGCTGGTCTCGATGGTCGCCCGCTACACCACCGGCAAGAGGTACGCCGACCACGGGATGCTCGTCGAACGCATCTGCGCCTCCGCAGATGCGTTCCGCGAGAAGGCACTGCAGTTCGCCGAGGACGACATGGCAGCATTCACGGCCGTCATCGACGCCTACCGGCTCCCCCAGGACACGGACGACGAAACCGGCGCCCGCACGTCGGCGATCGCGACCGCCCTCGCCGGCGCGGCCGCGGTCCCCGCCGAGGTGGTGGTCGCGGCAGGCGACGTCGTCGCACTCGCCGACGTCCTGCTGCCGGTAGCGAACCGCACCGTCGTCAGCGACGTCGCGGCCGCCGCCGAGGCTGCCCGCGCAGCCGCCACCACCGCCCGGGTCAACATCGAGGTGAACCTGCCGGGTATCACCGATGCGGACACCCGCCGGGCCCTCACCGAGTGCCTGTCCGGCGTCGACGCGATCGTCGAGCGTGCCGACGCCGTCACGACACGAGTACGAAAGCAGCTGAGTTCATGACCAGAAGCCTCGGTGGCGCCGAACTCGCCACCTCCATCCGCAACGACGCGTCCGTCGCCGCCGCGGCACTCGCCGAAATCGGGGTCCGGCCCAAGCTGGCGGTCGTGCAAGCCACCGACGACGAATCGACCGCCTGGTACGTGCGTTCCATCGCGTCGGCCGCGAAGCGCACCGGAATCCTTTGCGACATCGTCGATCTCGGCGCCGCGGCATCGACCGAGCAGATCCGCAGCACACTCGTCGAACTCGGCCACGACCCGGACGTCCACGGAATCATCCTGCAGACACCCCTGCCGGACGGAACCGACCTCGACGCGCTGCGGGAGGCGATCAACCCCGCGAAGGACGTCGACGGCGCGAACCCGGTCAGCCTCGGCCGCCTCGTTGCGCGTCTGCCCGCGTTCGCGCCCGCCACCGCACAGGCCGTGATCGCGCTCCTCGACCACCACGGAATCTCCCCGCACGGCAGGACGGCCGCGGTGGTCGGCAGATCGACGGTGGTCGGAAGTCCCGTCGCGCATCTGCTCGTGCAGCGCAACGCGACGGTGACCGTCTGCCACCGGCACACCACCGACCTGACCGCCGGCACCCGTGACGCCGACATCCTCGTCGTCGCGGTCGGCATTCCCGGACTGATCACGGCCGACCACGTCGCCGCCGGCGCCGTCGTCATCGACGTCGGGACCACGGCGACCGCGGACGGCCAACTGCTCGGTGACGTCGACGCCGCGGCCGTCGACGGCCGGGCGGGCGCACTGACCCCGGTTCCCGGAGGGGTGGGACCGGTGACCACGGCGTTGCTGCTCAATCACACGGTCGACGCCGCCGCGACCCAGTACGCCCAGACGCGATCGGACTCGCTGCTCGCCGGGTTCCGAAGCAGCGTCTGACTCGTCTCCACCCCTTGACCCGCTCGTCCAGCCTGAAATAGCATGGGCCCATTCTGATATATCAGTTCGCTCGGACTGACACCTCAATTGGTCCGGCATCGAGGAGACCCACATGACCCAGACCTTCACCCTGACGCTCAGCTGCGCTCAGCGTCCCGGGATCGTTCACGCAGTCAGCTCCTTCCTCTTCGAGCAGAACTGCGATATCGCCGAGCATCAGCAGTTCGACGACACCCGGAGCGACGCGTTCTTCCTCCGCACGTCGTTCGTGTCGGCAGAGAATGTCGACATCGAGCGCCTCACGGAAGAATTCGGGAGCGTCGCCGCGAAATTCGGCATGACGTTCAATTTCAACGGCAGCGACCGGCCCCGGGTGATCGTCATGGTCTCCAAGATGGGTCACTGCCTCAACGACCTCATCTTCCGCTGGCGAGCAGGAAACCTCGGCGCCGAACTCGTCGCCGTCGTCTCCAATCACGAGGTGCTACGCCCGATGGCCGAGGCCGCCGGGCTGCCGTTCGTCCACGTCCCGGTCACGCCGGCCACCAAGCCGCAGGCGGAGGCCCGGCTGCTCCAACTCGTCGAGGAGTTCGACGCGGATCTCGTGGTCCTCGCCCGGTACATGCAGGTGCTGTCGGACGACGCGTGCCGGGCACTACGCGGCCGGGCCATCAACATCCACCACTCGTTCCTGCCCGGTTTCAAGGGTGCCAAGCCCTACCACCAGGCGTTCGATCGCGGCGTCAAGCAGGTCGGGGCCACCGCCCACTACGTGACACCCGATCTGGACGAGGGCCCCATCATCGAGCAGGAAGTCATCCGCATCGACCACTCCTTCGACCCGGCGCGACTCGCCACGGTCGGGCAGGACGCCGAGGCCCTCGCGCTGTCGCGGGCCGTGCGCTGGCACTGCGAGAACCGCGTCCTGCTGCACGGTCATCGGACGGTCGTCTTCAGCTGAGGCGGCTCCGCCGCCCGTGCGCCTTTTTGGTAGTGGGAGCTACCAGAAAGGCGCACGGGCGCGAAGCGCCTAGAGCAGGGCGCGGATGGCCTTCTCGAAACCGGCGACGTGGGCGAGAGTGAGGGACGAGGCGGTGCCTTCGTCGCCGTCGACGATGGCCCGCAGCAGGGCCTCGTGCTCGCGGACGTGGCTGGCGACGTCGGGCAGCCGGTCGAGGAAGAGGCACCAGATGCGGGTGGCATGCGCGTCGAGGCTGACGAGGATGTCCTCGAGGTGAGGGTTCCCGGACGCTCGGTAGATCTCACGGTGGACCCGCACGTCCTTGCGCAGGACGTCGCGTGAGTCTTCGCTGTCGTCGATCTCGGCGATCTCGTCGGCGAGCGCGGACAGCCGGGCCCGCGCGTCCTGGGACGCCGTCCGCGCCGCCCTGGCCGCCGCGGTCGGTTCGAGTTGCTTGCGAATCTCGGAGATGTCGGCGAGATCGGTCATGTCGACGGCGGTGGCGAACGTGCCGCGGCGTGGGTAGGCAACGACGAGACGTTCCCGCTCGAGGCGCTTGAGCGCTTCCCGCACCGGTGTCCGGCCGAATCCGAGTTCCTCGGCGAGACGGTCGTCGTTGATCGGCTCGCCGGGCCGGATGTCCAGCATGACCAGGCGTTCGCGCACGATCTCGTACGCGCGGTCGGCATTGGTGCCGCCGTTCGATGCCGTGTCCGCGACCGATGAATGCGCCAGGCTCATGTTCCGTCTCCCTGATATTTCCGGAGCTATTGACCTTTGTCCGATGCTGACCTTACTCTACTTTCCAGTTGATATATCAGTTCAAAGTCAACTGACCTTCCAGAAAGGCGAACCATGACCGTGGACACCGCACACCTCACCGAGACGGCAGCAGCGAACCCGACACTGACCCATTCGCTCGCCGATCTCGACCCCGCCGTGCACCAGGCGATCGCGGCCGAGCTCGAGCGACAGCAGGGCACCCTGGAAATGATTGCCAGTGAGAACTTCGCCCCGCTCGCGGTGATGCAGGCGCAGGGGTCGGTGCTGACGAACAAGTACGCCGAGGGCTACCCCGGGCGCCGCTACTACGGCGGTTGCGAGCACGTCGACGTCATCGAGCAGCTCGCCATCGACCGCCTCACCGCGCTGTTCGGTGCGAAATTCGCCAACGTGCAACCGCACTCCGGGGCGCAGGCCAACGCCGCCGCGATGTCGGCGCTGCTGAAGCCCGGCGACGCCATCCTCGGCCTGGACCTCGCGCACGGCGGTCACCTCACGCACGGGATGAAGCTGAACTTCTCCGGCAAGCTGTACGACGTCGCCGCGTACCACGTCCGCGAGGACGATCATCTCGTCGACATGGACGAGGTGGAGCGTCTCGCGCGTGAGCACCGCCCGAAGCTGATCCTGGCCGGCTGGTCCGCTTACACCCGCCAGCTCGACTTCGCCCGGTTCCGCGCGATCGCCGACGAGGTCGGCGCATACCTCATGGTCGACATGGCGCACTTCGCCGGACTCGTCGCCGCCGGACTGCACCCGTCCCCCGTCCCGCACGCCCACGTGGTCACGTCGACGACGCACAAGACCCTCGGCGGCCCCCGCGGCGGCGTCATCCTCACCAACGACGAGGCACTGGCGAAAAAGTTCAACTCCTCGGTGTTCCCCGGACAGCAGGGCGGCCCGCTCGAGCACGTGATCGCCGGCAAGGCCGTCTCGTTCAAGCTCGCCGCCGAGCCCGAATTCCGGGAGCGCCAGGAACGCACGCTCGCCGGCGCGAAGATCCTCGCCGACCGCCTCCTGCAAGACGACTCCCGGCAGGCTGGCATCAACGTCGTGTCCGGCGGCACCGACGTGCACCTGGTGCTGGTGGACCTGCGCGAGTCCGAGCTCGACGGCAAGCAGGCCGAGGACCGGCTGCACCGTGTGGGAATCACGGTGAACCGCAACGCCGTACCGTTCGACCCGCGCCCGCCGATGGTCAGCTCCGGTGTGCGGATCGGCACCCCGGCGCTCGCCACCCGCGGTTTCGACCTGGACGCGTTCACCGAGGTCGCCGACATCATCAGCTACGCGCTCCGGCCTGCCACCGACGAGGCCGGACTCGACGACCTCCGCGCCCGCGTCGATGCCCTCGCGCTGCGCTTCCCGCTCTACCCCGACCTCACGGAGGCGAACTGATGAGTGCCACCCAGCCCCCCGGCGCCCACCTGCCCGACCACCCCGACTTCCTGTGGCGCAACCCGGAACCGAAGAAGTCGTACGACGTCGTCATCGTCGGCGGCGGCGGACACGGCCTCGCCACCGCGCACTACCTCGCCAAGAACCACGGCATCACCAACGTCGCGGTGCTGGAGAAGGGCTGGCTCGCGGGCGGCAACATGGCCCGCAACACCACGCTGATCCGGTCGAACTACCTGTGGGACGAGAGCACCAAGATCTACGAGCACGCCCTGAAACTGTGGGAGGGTCTCGAGGACGACCTCGACTACCCGATCCTGTTCAGCCAGCGCGGCGTCCTCAATCTCGCGCACAGCCTGCAGGACGTCCGCGACAGCGTCCGCCGGGTGGAGGCGAACAAGCTCAACGGAATCGACGCCGAATGGGTCGGACCCGACGAGGTCAAGAAGCTGTGTCCGCTGGTGAACATCTCGAGCGACATCCGCTACCCGGTGCTCGGCGCGACGTATCAGCCGCGTGCCGGCATCGCCAAACACGACTACGTGGCCTGGGGATTCGCGCGCCGCGCCGACGAGGCGGGCATCGACATCATCCAGAACTGCGAGGTCACCGGGTTCGTCACCGACGACAACAAGGTCACCGGGGTGCGCACCACCCGCGGCGACATCGCGACCGGTCAGGTCGCACTGTGCGCGGCCGGGCACACGTCGACGCTCACCGACATGCTCGGCATCCGCACCCCGGTGCAGTCCCACCCGCTGCAGGCGCTGGTCTCGGAACTGCTCGAGCCCGTGCATCCGACCATCGTGATGTCCAACGCCATCCACGTGTACGTCTCGCAGGCGCACAAGGGTGAATTGGTGATGGGCGCCGGTGTCGACTCCTACAATGGGTACGGCCAGCGCGGCGCGTTCCACATCATCGAACGCCAGATGGCGGCCGCGGTCGAACTGTTCCCGGTGTTCGCCCGCGCACATCTGTTGCGCACCTGGGGCGGCATCGTCGACGTGTGCCCCGACGCCTCCCCGATCGTCGGACGCACCCCGTACGACAACGTGTATCTCAACTGCGGTTGGGGCACCGGCGGATTCAAGGCCACCCCGGGGTTGGGCTGGTGTCTGGCGGACACCATCGCGAACGACGAACCGCACGAGTTCATCGCGCCGTTCAGCCTCGACCGGTTCGTCACCGGCGCCCTCGTCGACGAGCACGGCGCCGCGGCCGTCGCGCACTGATCCCCGTCGCGCACTGAAATTCAGGAGCCACAATGCAACTCATCGAATGCCCGTGGTGCGGGTCCCGTGAGGAAACCGAGTTCCACTACGGCGGCGAAGCCCACGTCGTGTATCCGGAAGACCCCGAATCGCTGACCGACGAGCAATGGGCACACTTCGTGTTCTTCCGCGCGAACCCGAAAGGTCTTTTCGCGGAACGGTGGAACCACAGCGCCGGCTGCCGGCGCTGGTTCAACGCCGTACGCGACACCGCCACCTACCGATTCCACAGCGTCTACCGCTTGGACGAGCAGAAGCCGACGATATCGTGAACGCACCCTTCCGCACCCGTCAGGGCGGTCGACTCGACCGCGACACCTCCTACACCTTCACGTTCGACGGCCGGGAACTGACCGGTCACCCCGGTGACACGCTCGGCTCGGCCCTGCTCGCGAACGGCGTCCACCAGATCACCACCAGCATCAAGCTCGGCCGGCCCCGAGGCATCACCGCGGCGTGGGCAGAGGACACCGGTGGTCTCGTGCAGATCGAGGAGCCGTTCCCCGAGCCGATGCTGCTCGCCACCACCATCGAGTTGTTCGACGGCCTCGTCGCCCGCGGCATTCCCGGTCAGGGACGGCTCGCCGAGATCGCCGATTCGGCGAAGTACGACGCCAAGCACGTCCACACCGACCTCCTCGTCGCCGGCGCCGGACCGGCCGGTCTCGCTGCCGCTCTCACCGCGGCCCGGGCGGGTGCGCGGGTGGTGCTCGTCGACGAGCAGAGCGAAGCCGGCGGCGACCTCCTCGGCAGCACGGACCTCATCGACGCCGCCCCGGCCCTGGACTGGGTCGCGGCCGCGGTCGCCGAACTCGCCACCTACCCGGATGTGCTGCACCTGCAGCGCACCACCGCGTTCGGCAACTACGACGACGGCTTCGTCCTCGCGCTGCAGCGTCGCACCGACCATCTCGGTGTCGAGGCACCCGCTGCACTGAGCCGCCAACGCGTCTGGCGGATCCGCGCCCGGCACATCCTCGTCGCCGCCGGAGCGCACGAGCGTCCCGTCGTCTTCACCGACAACGATCGCCCGGGCATCATGCTCGCGCACGGCGCCCGCACCTTCCTGCACCGCTACGGTGTCAAGGTGGGCGAGCAGGCCGTCGTGTTCACCACCAACGACAGCGCGTACGAAGCCGCGATCGACCTGCACGACGCGGGCGTCCGGATCAACGCGATCGTCGAGGCACGCGACGAGGCACCCGCCCGCTGGCAGCGTGAATGCGACACGCGAGGCATCACCGTCCGCACCGGATCCGTTGTCTGCGGCACCCGCGGCGACGGCCGGGTCAGCCACGCCGTCGTCGCCCCGCGCGGCGCGATCGACTCCCGGGCCGGCGTGCCCCTCGCCTGCGACGTCCTGCTCGTCAGCGGCGGCTGGAACCCGGCCGTGCACCTGTTCTCCCAGGCCCGCGGCAAGCTCCGCTACGACGAGAACCTCGGTGCCTTCGTACCCGGCGAGAACCTCGAGGGAGTCTCCGTCGCCGGGTCCGCGAACGGTGTGTTCGACCTGGACGGGTGCGTGCGCGACGGACAGACCGCCGGTCAGTCGATCATGCGCGACCTCGGCTTCACCGTTCCCGCCCGCACGATCGACCCCGAACCTGCACCCGCGATCGAACAGTCCACTCCGCTGGTGCTCTGGCGGGTGCGCGACGTCGCCGGTGAGGACACCCAGTTCGTCGACGTGCAGCGCGACGCCACGGTCGCCGACCTCGCCCGCGCGGTCGGCGCAGGCATGACGTCGATGGAGCACATCAAGCGCTACACCACCATCGGCACCGCGCACGACCAGGGCAAGACGTCCGGTGTCATCTCCTCCGGCATCACCGCCGAACTGCTCGGCCGCCCGATAGAGACACTGGGCACCACCACGTTCCGGCCGCCCTACACCCCGGTCGCGTTCGCCGCCCTCGCCGGCCGCAGCCGCGGCGCCCTCTTCGACCCCGAACGGGTGACGGCACTGCACGATTGGCACGTCGGCCGCGGCGCGGTGTTCGAGGACGTCGGCCAGTGGAAGCGTCCCCGCTTCTACCCCCTCCCCGGGGAGGACATGGACGCTGCGGTGCTACGCGAATGCGCTGCCGTGCGCCGCAGCATCGGTATCCTCGACGGTTCCACCCTCGGCAAGATCGATGTCCAGGGTCCCGACGCCGGAGTGCTGCTCGACATGATTTACACGAACATGATGAGCACCCTGAAGGTCGGCATGGTCCGCTACGGCGTCATGTGCGGGGTCGACGGCATGGTCATCGACGACGGCACCGTGATGCGCCTGGCCGAGGACCGGTTCCAGGTCTTCACCACCACCGGCGGCGCCGCCAAGATCCTCGACTGGATGGAGGAATGGCTGCAGACCGAATGGCCCCACCTGAAAGTGCGGCTCACCTCCGTCACCGAACAGTGGGCCACGTTCCCCGTCGTCGGACCGCGCTCGCGCGACGTGATCGGCGAGGTCTTCCCCGACCTCGACGTCACCAACGACGCGTTCGGGTTCATGGCGTGGCGCGACACCTCCCTCGGCGGCGTCCACGTACGAATCGCGCGGATCAGCTTCTCCGGCGAACTCGCGTTCGAGGTCAACGTCGACGGCTGGCACGCACCTGCGGTCTGGGCGCGCCTGATCGCCGCGGGCGAGAAGTTCGACATCACCCCGTACGGCACCGAGACGATGCACGTCCTGCGCGCCGAAAAGGGTTACCCGATCATCGGTCAGGACACCGACGGCACCGTCACCCCGCAGGACCTCGGGATGAGCTGGGCCGTGTCGAAGAAGAAGCGCGACTTCATCGGAAAACGCTCCTTCACCCGGGCGGAGAACCAGAACCCGCTGCGCAAGCAGTTCGTCGGACTGCTGCCCCTCGACAAGCAGACCGTGCTGCCCGAAGGCGCGCAGATCATCGAAGAGGCCTTGGACGGAATCCTGCCGCCCGCGCCGGTGCCGATGCTCGGGCACGTCACGTCGAGCTACCTCAGCGCCGAACTCGGCCGCCCGTTCGGGCTCGCCCTCGTCAAGGGCGGCCGGGCCCGGCTCGGCGACACCCTGCACGTCCCGGTCGACGGAAACCTGGTCGCCGTCGAGGTCACCAGTTCCGTCCTCGTCGATCCCGAAGGAGCACGTCGCGATGGCTGACACCCTCGTCCCCCTCAGCCCCCTGCACGGCTGGAACCAGAAATTCTCCGAGCTGCCCGAGTCGGTGGGCATCGCCGAGGAACCGTTCGTCGCCATGGTCGACCTGTGGGTCGACCCGGCCGGACCGGGTGCTACGGCCGCCGCGACGGTCCTCGGGTTCGACCTCCCCACCGCCGCGTCGACGTCCGCCGGCACCGACGCCACCACCGCCGTCTGGCTCGGTCCCGAGGAATGGCTGATCACCACGCGGTCACAGTCGGCGCCCGCCCTCGAGTCGGACCTGCGGGCGGCGGTGACCCCGCACGGCGGAGCCGCGATCGACGTCTCCGGACAGCGAACCACCCTGCGGCTGCGCGGCACCCACGCCCGCGACGTTCTCGAGAAAGGTTGCTCACTGGATCTGCACCCCAAGGCCTTCGGGCCCGGCGCCGCAGTCCAAACCATGCTCGGCCTCGCGGGCGTGATCCTGATCGCGCTCGACGACGAGGGGACCGATTACCGGATCCTGGTGCGGTCGTCGTTCGCCCGGTATCTCGCGGAGTGGCTGATCGACGCCGCCGAGGAGTTCGGCGTCGACCCCGTGTAAGCGACGGCGTCGGTCCGGTGGACGCCATGGCGCCGTCCACCGGACCGATTCCCCTTCTGGAAGGAGGTGCCCGGATGGTGACGTCCCCGACGCTCATCGCCGCCGGCCCCGACCGACTGCTCGACGCTCTCACACGCCACGCTCCCCTGGTCTGCGGCATCGTCAACGTGACCCCGGATTCGTTCTCCGACGGCGGCCGATACCTCGACACCGCCGCCGCGGTCGAGCACGCCCTGTCTCTGGTCGCGGAGGGCGCCGACCTTCTCGACGTCGGCGGCGAGTCGACCCGCCCCGGGTCACGCCCGCCGTCCGTCGCGGACGAGATCGACCGCGTGGTGCCGGTAGTCGCGGCCCTCGCGGTGTCGACGTCGATCCCGATCTCGGTTGACACCTCGAGGCCGGACGTCATGCGGGAGGCGGTCGCAGCAGGGGCTTCGATGATCAACGATGTTCGTGCCCTGCGACTTCCGGGTGCACTGCGGGCAGCCGCCGATCTGAACGTGCCTGTGTGCCTGATGCACATGCGCGGCGAACCCGACACGATGCAGAAGTCGCCGGAATACGGCGACGTCGTGTCCGAGGTGCGCCAGTTCCTCGTCGACCGTGTCGACGCCTGCCGGGGCGCGGGAATTCCCCTCGAGCACATCATGATCGACCCGGGCTTCGGCTTCGGCAAGACCCTCACCCACAACCTTGCGCTGTTGTCCGAGCTTCGCCAGATCGCCGATCTCGGTGTTCCCGTGATGGCCGGACTGTCCAGGAAGGGCATGCTGGGCACGATCACCGGACGCGGCGTCGAGCACCGTCAGGCCGCCTCGGTGGCCGCTGCCCTGATCGCCGCACAGAACGGAGCAGCCGTGCTCCGGGTGCACGACGTCGCCGCCACCGTGGACGCGGTGTCCGTGCTCCGCGCACTCGTATATCGTGGTCCCGCCAGCTAACGTCACGCGTCGAATCGAGTCTCCGCACTGTGAACACCTCCGTGTCCGCCGCCGGTCTCGCGACGATCGATACAGCCGAGGCACAGCTGATCGATGCCGGTGCCCAGCTGATGGAGACGATGTATCACGATCCGCGGACCGGCTTGCAGCACGGAGAGCGTCACCTGCGACGTCTGGCCCGTTCCGCGGCCGTGCTCGGGTACGAGTTCCGGGAACGAGACGTCCGGCGCCGCCTCGCGCAGCGACTGTCGGGCGTCGGCGCGGCCCGGGTCCGCGTGCGCCTGCACCGCGACGGCGCTGTGGACGTCGATGTCTTCGCGCCGCCGGTCGCACCTGCCTCGGTGTCTCTCGTGCTCGACGACGAGCCCGTCGACTCCCGGGACGTCCTCCTCGGACACAAGACGACGTTGCGCGAGCGATACGACCGCAGACGACACCGCCATCCCGGGGCCGACGACGTCGTGCTGGTCAACGAACTCGGGCACGTCACCGAGACCACGATCGCGAATCTCGCCGCCCGGATCGACGGCGTCTGGTGGACGCCACCATTGTCGTCGGGGTGCCTGCCGGGTGTCGAGCGGTCCTGGCAGCTCGACCGCGGGCTGATGCGCGAACGCATTCTCACGCCGGGCGATCTCCTGGCCGCCGAGGCGCTCGCCGTGACGAGCTCACTGAAAGGCACGCTGCCCGCGACCCTCCGGCCGTAGCCGCTTCGTTTCCGGACGTTTTCCAGACCACCTCTTGACCCGCCCCCGCACCTGACCTACTGTTATGACACAGACTGATATATCAATATCAGACCTGTTGGATCACACGCGCCACTCCGCGACCACAACGCCCAACTGTCAAAGGAAAAGGCATGAGAGCTGGAAAGATTCCCTCGGATCGACGGTTCACGGCAACGCACAGCTGGTTGGCCCTCGCACCGGGACAGAACTTCTCCGACTACCCGCTCCGGGCCGGGGTCACGGACACGGCACTCGACGAGATCGAGGTGGTCGGGCTGGAACTTCCGGCGGTGCGCAGCACGATCGAGGCCGGCGCCCCCTGCGCGCTCGTGTGGACGTCCGTGCGGACCGTCGTCACGGTGTACGCGCCGATCAGCGGACTCGTCACGATGACGAATACCGACGCCCTCGCGGATCCGCAACTCGTCGCCGACGACCCGTTCCACCGTGGCTGGCTGTTCGCCGTCCTCCCCTCGCCGACGTCGTCCGCCTACGGACTCCTCACCCCCGCGCAATACGCGAACGAACTCAGTGAGGCGGTGTAATCCCATGACCATCAGCGTGTTCGACCTGTTCTCCGTCGGCGTCGGCCCCTCGAGTTCGCACACCGTCGGACCGATGCGCGCCGCCGCGCGGTTCGTCTCCGACCTCCGCGCCCTCGACGCCCTGCCCGCAGTAGCGGACATCCGCGTCGACCTGTACGGGTCGCTCGCAGCAACGGGAGCGGGCCACGGAACGATGTCCGCGGTGCTGCTCGGACTCGAGGGGTACTTTCCCGAGAAGATCGAGACCGAGGAGATGGAACGACGACTCGAGGAGATGCGCAGCACCCGGCGGATCAGGGTCGGCGGATCGCACGAGGTCGCGCTCGCCGAAGACGAAATCGTCCTCCATCCGCTGACCATTCTGCCGCTGCACCCGAACGGGATGAGGATCACCGCGTCCACCGCCGGCGGCGTCGAGATCCACAGCGAAATCTACTTTTCCGTCGGCGGCGGCTTCGTCGTCACCGAAGCGGAGAGCGCGCAGCCGACGGCCACGGCCACCGGCGGCCTGTCGTTCGGGTCCGCCAAGGAACTCCTCGACGTCGCGGCACGCCACGGCTACGCCATCAGTGACGTGATGCTCCAGTTCGAACGCGAAACGCGGTCGACCGTCGAGATCTACGAACGGCTCCTCCATATCCGCGACGTCATGGTGGAATGCGAGAAGCGCGGGATCGCGCGCGACGGAATTCTTCCCGGCGCCCTGCGCGTGCGCCGGCGCGCACGCGACTGGTACCTCCGTCTGAATCAGGAAGACCCGCACCGTGATCCCGCCTTCGCCGAGGACTGGGTCAACCTCGTCGCTCTGGCCGTCAACGAGGAGAACGCATCCGGCGGCCGGATCGTCACCGCGCCGACCAACGGGGCCGCGGGCATCATCCCCGCGGTGCTGCACTACGCCGTTCACTACACCCCGGCCGGGAAGTCGGATCCCGACGACACCGCGATCCGCTTCCTCCTCGCCGCCGGCGCCGTCGGATCGCTGTACAAGGAACGCGCGTCGATCTCCGGCGCCGAGGTCGGCTGCCAGGGCGAGGTGGGATCGGCGGCGTCCATGGCCGCTGCCGGGCTTGCGGAGATCCTGGGCGGCACGATCGAACAGGTGGAGAATGCCGCGGAGATCGCGATGGAGCACAGCCTCGGTCTCACCTGCGATCCCATCGAAGGGCTGGTGCAGATTCCGTGCATCGAACGCAACGCGATCTCGGCGGGCAAGGCCATCAACGCTGCTCGCATGGCACTGCGCGGCGACGGCACCCACCGGGTCAGCCTCGACCAGGTGATCGAGACGATGCGCTCGACCGGCGCAGACATGCTGTCGAAGTACAAGGAAACGTCGACCGGCGGTCTGGCCGTCAACGTCCCGGTCAACTTCGTCGAGTGCTGACATGATCACCGACGAACTCCGCCTTCTCCCTGCCCGCGCCGCGCAGTTCATCCGCCGGCACCCGGTACGGGAGCGCGGCGACTACGCGCCCGAGACCCGGCTCTCGGTGCTCGACGTTCTCGTGCACTGTGCACCGGTCCGCGGGGACGCGTTCGTGGCCTTCCAACTGCTGAGCCGACGCGAGCTGCCGGGCTCGGACCTTCTCCACCTCGACGTCGTGGACGACGCGCTGTCCGCCCTCGACACGTTCGCCGTCACGGAGTACGAGTGCGAGCAGAGCTTCGGCCCGAACTGGCCGGACGTCGTGCGACATGCCGTGGAAGCGGCAGCCCTCCTGCACGGGCACTTCGGAGCATTGACGCGGACGAGGAGCGTCGTCGACAGCCGCCGACGGCTCGGCGCCTGGATCTGCGCACGCGATGCGGCCTGGGAGGCGGGCCGGATCAAGTCCTGGTACCGCGCCCAGGACGCCGCCTGGGAACGGCACTTCATGGACGAGGCGACATTGCGCGAGGACGAGCGACTGTGCGCGGATATCGCGACCGCGGTGCGCGACGCGGCGGCAGCGCACACGGTGTCGGATCTCGTCGGGCGGCACGATTTCACCAGCGCACACTTCGAGACCCTGCTCGACCCGTGGCGGACGGCCGCCGCGCATCTGCTCCCGCGGGTCGATTACTGCGCGGCCGCGAGCACAGTGTCGACGAATGTCCGCGGCAGGTCCGGGTGACCGTTCTCCCGCAGCGCTGACAGCGTATGCACCCCTTCTGAGCAGACGCACCCCTATTCGGGCACCAGAAGGGGTGCCTCGACCGAGAAAGGGTGCGTTTCAGATCCAGCGGGCCGCGCGACTACCGCTGTCATTCGCATGACCGACAGCGGAGCCGCCTGTGTCACAGGATCTTTCGGTCGCGGCTACCATCATCGGCAGACGGGATCGAAATCACGAAGCACTGTCGCGAGGTGCATGTGCCGGTGGTCCTGTCGAGGCCCCACCCCACCCCCCGAACGAGGTAAATATGAAGGCTCGACGGTTAGTTCTCAGCGTCCTCGGTTGTGCCGCCATTTCGATGGCAGCCGCGCCCTCCGCACAGGCGGCGACGATCTTCGACTTCCTTCCCCCGGATATTGCGTCCCTGATTCCGAGCGGTTCGGCCGACGCCGTGAACCCCCTCCTGCCGCCCTCGCCCGCCGCTCCGGCAGCACCGGCACCCGCACCGCAGGTCGCGCCGGCCCCGCAGGCAGCCCCCGCACCGCAGGTCGCGCCGCCGGCACCGCAGGCTCCCGCACCTCGCGCGGGCTACAAGAACTGCACCGAGGCCCGCAATGCCGGCGTGACGCCCATCTACCGCGGCCAGGACGGCTACGCGCCGCACCTCGACCGCGACAACGACGGCATCGCCTGCGAGTAGTCCATCGCCGGCGTCGCCTCCCGCAGACGCACCCCTTCTGCGCCCACGCACCCCTTTTCCAGCCCTAGAACGGGTGCGTCCACCGAGAAGGGGTGCGTTTGTGTCTCACAACGCCTCCGACGTGCAGGTGTCGCCATTCCCCGTGCGGCGCAGGGCGCTCGGCACTAAGTTCGGCGATGACGGTTGAGGTTCTACGCGAGGGGGCAGTCCGGCATGAGCAGGACACATTTCAGGGTTCTGACACTGGGCGCGGTCGCGCTGGCCGGGGGTGCCGCAATCACTGCGGGCACCGGAACGGCCGCGGCGGACGTCCTCACCGAGATCAACGGCTGCAAGATTGTGGCGAATCCGAACCCCGACGATCGCACGACCTGCCCCGGCGCCGATCTGAGTTCCGCGAATCTGGCGGGTCTGAACCTGAGCTTCGCCGACCTGTCGGGTGCGAACATGAAACGAGCGAACCTCACCGGCACCAACTTCGCTGCCGCGAATCTGTCGTACGCCGATCTGAGCGATGCGAACATCACCGGTACGAACTTCACGGATTCGCAGCGCAACGCGGTGATCCTGTACAGCACGGACATCGACATCTTCGGCACGATCGTCGGGGACATGAACATCACGACCGAGCCCGAATGGTCCACCGACGCCCACCAGCGCGCACTCGCCTCGGTCGTCCCGGTGACGCCGCCGGCTCCGGCGCCGTAGTCCACTCCTGACCCCTTCACCCGGGCCGCGCACTGCGCGGTCCGGGTTTTTGCATGCCCACACCCCTTGACATTGGATACTCATACTATCCATTATTAGATAGTACTGGTATCCAAGCTTGGGAGGCATCCGATGACGACGATCGAACCCACCCGTTCGACGCACCACTACGACGGCGAACCGGTGGTCTTCCTGATCGGGATGACCATCAACCGACCCTGGCGACCGGACCTGTGGCTGCCCACCTTCCTCGCGATGCCGAAGATGCTGCGCGAGCTGTCCGAGGACCCGGATTCGGGCCTGATGGGCTACCGCCTGACGTTCGAGGGGCGTGGCCCGACAGTGATCCAGTACTGGGACTCCGTCGACAAGCTTTACGCCTACGCCAGTGACAGCCAGGCGAAGCACCGTCCGGCCTGGGCCGCATTCAACCGGCGGGCCCGCAAGGCACCCGGTGCGGTCGGCGTCTGGCACGAGACCTATCCGGTGGACCGCGCCGAGTCGATCTACGTCGGCACGCCGGCGATGGGCCTGGCTCGCGCCACTGCACGCGTGCCCGTCGCACAGAAGTTCAGCCGCGCCCGAGACCGGCTGTCCCGCAGTAACAACACCCACGAACAGTGATCGATTCAGGAGAAGGACCATGGAACCCTTGATCGCCCTCGTTGCCGTCACTCTGGCACTCCTCGTCGCAGGGGCGGCGGGTGTGCGCCGGTTCCGGCCGTGGCCTGTCGCCCTGCGGGGCGGACTCGCGGCCATGTTCACGCTGACCGGCATGGCCCACTTCGTCGGGATGCGTGCGGAACTCGTCGACATGGTCCCGCCGTCGCTGCCGAATCCCGCGCTACTGGTGACCGTCACCGGTCTGCTCGAACTGGCCGGCACCGCGGGCCTGCTGATACGACGCACCGCGCCGTGGGCGGCAGGCTGCCTCACCGCCCTGCTGATTCTGATGTTCCCGGCGAACGTGTACGCCGCCGTGGAGGGACTTTCGACGGGACCGTTCGAAGCGCTGATCCCCCGCACACTCCTGCAGATCGTGTTCTTGTCGGCAACTCTCGCCGTCGTGATCTCCTCCCTGCGGAGCCGTGCTACAGAATCGCCCTCCGAAGCCCACTCGCCCTCAGCACCCGGCGTTGTACTCCCGCCCGCACTGCATCCTCGGACCCGATGATCCGCACGTGCTTTCGTGCACGGGTGATCGCGGTGTAGAGCAATTCGCGAGTCAGCAGCGACGACGCCTCGCCGGGAAGAACCACGGACACAGTGTCGTACTGACTGCCCTGACTGCGGTGAATCGTCATCGCGTACACCGTCTGCACGGCGGACAGATGCGTCGGATGCAACAGGAACGGTTCGTTGCCCCGCACGAACGCGGCGACGAGTTCGTCGTCGTCGCGGCGCACGATCACGCCGGTGTCGCCGTTGTAGATCTTCGTTTCGTGATCATTGGCGGTCACCATCAGCGGCTGGCCCGGGTACCAGCGATCCGGGTTCAGTCGCTGCCCCGTCGCCGCCCCTATCCACTCCATCGCCTGCCGCGCCCACCACTGCACGCCGTACGGACCTTCCCGGTGCGCGCACAACAGCCGGTGCGCCTCCGAATGCCGCAGCGCAGCAAAGGCATCGCCGGATTCCGCGGACCCGGTGACCGCGGTGGCCGTCCCCACCACATCCGCTCGCAGTGCCTCCAGGTCGTCGGGACCGTGAAACGACACCTCGGGGGCACCGCTCGACAGGATCTCCATGACCTCGTCCGGTTCGCCCTTCCGCACCGCAACGGCCAGCTGAGCGATGCCGCCGCCGAATCGCCGCCCGCGGCTGAGCCGGACCACTCCGCCACGCAATCTGTCCCGTTCGCCCGCACTCAAGGCGGCTTCGAGCGGGTCGTCGGCTGCCTCCAGGTCGTCGCCGACGATCCTGGCAAGCACCGGGTACCCGGTTCCCGTCACCGGCCGGGCCACGAGATCGGCCAGGACCGCGCCCGCGTCGACGGACGTCAGCTGATCCGGGTCGCCTACTAGCACCAACCGAGTGTCCGGGCGGACCGCCTCGAGGAGCCGGCACATCATCGTCAGCGACACCATCGACGTCTCGTCGACCACGATCGCGTCGTACGGCAGGTGATTGTTCGCGTTGTAGCGGAACCGGCTGCCGCGTCCGCGCTGCCAACCCAGCAGCCGATGCAGCGTCATCGCGGTCAGGTCGGACGGCAACCCGAGTGCGTCGGACTGTTCGGATACCGACTCCTGCAACCGCGCCGCGGCCTTCCCGGTGGGCGCGGCGAGCGCGATACGGAGCCCCGGCCCGGGCTGCCTGGTCAGCAACGCCAGCACCCGGGCGACGGTGTGCGTCTTGCCCGTTCCGGGTCCGCCGACCACCACCGACGTCCACTGCGTGGCGGCCACCGCGGCGGCGATCCGCTGCCGATCCGGAGACGGAGCCGGAGCGTCGACGTCGTGCTGGTCGCGGAACAACGCGGCCAAGCCCTCCCGCAGCGACTGCTCGTCGACGAGGGGATGCCCGACGGCGCGCTGGTCGAGTACCCGCCGGATGGTCGCTTCCTGCCGGAAGTACCGGTCGAGGTAGAGCAGCCCACCCTCGGCCGTGTCGACGAGCCGCAGCGGTCGCAGCGGTCCCGCCGAACCACCCGTGACCAGCGGACTCCGCCGCAGTGCCTCGACGACGGTGCCGTCGTCCGGCCAGGGCAGTGCGTCGAGATCGACTTCGGACTCCTCGTCGACGGTCACCTCACGGATCCGCGTCAGGTCCAGGCACACCGAGCCGGACCGCACCGCGCGCACCGCCAGCGCCGTCGCCAGTACGACGTCTTCCGACGATTCGCCTCCGAGCGCGGACAACCGCAACGCGACGTGCACGTCCGCGGCGGCCAGCACACCGGCCTCGTTGAAGACCCGCAGCATCCCCTTGCCGCGCTGCGCCATCTGCACCTCGGTCATCGCGTCCCCTCGTGCTCTGAGGCCGACCCGGACAGCAGATCGGACAGCTCGGTGATCAGCGCGGCGGGCGGCGCCCAGTCGAAGACACCACAGCCCGGCGGGGTGTCGGGGCCGACCATTCCGCGCACGAACAGATACTGGACGCCACCGAGGTGCACCGCCGGATCGTAGTTCGGTTGCCGCCAGCGCAGGTAGCGGTGCAACGCAACAGAATACAGCAATGCCTGCAGCGGATAGTGCGCCCGCAACATTTCGGCGGCCATGCTCTCTCGGGTGTAGTGCGCGGTCGTCAGGTCGCCCTGCGCGAGGCGGTTGGTCTTGTAGTCGACCACGACGTACCGCGGTCCGGGCAATCGCAGCACGGCGTCGATGCTGCCGGTGAGGTACCCGCGCAGCGGGGTCGGCTCGAGCGTCTGCACGGCGTCGGCGTACGACCGCAGCGGATCGCCGACGGCAAGGTGGGTGTGCAGCAGCCTGCCGACGCCGTCGAGCATCACGGTGAGCGAGGGTGTGTCGCCGCCGGCGAGCGGCAGTTCGAAGTCGAGCTCCGCCAGCAGGTCTGCGGGTGCGATGTCGGCGAGTGTCGGTTCGGTCCCCGCGCCGAGGGGAGTCCGCAGCACGGGCACCAGCGCCATTGCCAGCTGGGCGGGGTCGATGTCCGACAGGGTCGAAACGATCACGTCGCGGCAGCACCGCAGGACTTCTGCGTCCAGATCGGGTGCCGCGGTGTCGACGATCTCGAAGACGGCGTGGACGAGCGTGCCGAACGTCGCGCCTCCGGGCAGTGCGTTCATCGTCGACGGCACACCCGCGGTGACGTCGGCCGGCGCCTGCAACGGGGGTTCGGCCGGTTCGTCCGTCTTCTCCTCGACCTCGGCCTCACTGCCCACCGCGGGCGCGTCGTGAGCGGACGCGGTCAACGCCGAATACGACGTGCGACGCCAGCGCGTGTCGAGCAGCCGCCGGAAGCGAGCAGCTTCCAGGTCTCCGCTGGGCTCACGCTCTGGTGTCCATCCGACCGGCCCGATCGGGTCGGAACCCACCGCCTCGACGGTCACCGTCTCCGGAGCTGCCGCACCCCACGCGGACAACCGTTTCGCGACAACCGGATCCTCGGGAACGGTGACCTTCGGCGGGACCTCCCGCTGTCCGGGCGGCCGCCCCAGGATCATCCGGTGCAGCGGTGCGCCTGCGGTCGTGAACGCCGGCGCCCACCACACCACGAGCCCGCACATCGCCCGGGTGACCGCGACATACAGCAGCCGCAGCTCCTCCCCTGCCTCTTCGGCGTCGTGCCGGTTTTTGCGTTCCGCGTAGCCGGGGCTGCCCGGGCCACCGACGTCGAGGATGCGTCGCCCGTCGTCGTCGTGCAGCAGCAGTTTGCTCGGCTTCGAAATCTTGGCGGCGTCCCAGGCGTAGGGCAGGTAGACGAGCGGGAATTCGAGACCCTTGCTGGCGTGGACGGTCGCGATCTGCACCGCTGCCGCATCACTGTCGAGCCGTCGGCTGCGGTCCACCCCACCGGAGGACGGATCCTTCATGCGTTCGGTGAGCCAGCGGGTGACGGCCGTCAGACCGAGCGACTGCTCGACGGCGGCACTGTTGAGCAACTGCGCGACGTGCCGGAGATCGGTCAGCGCCCGCTCGCCCGCTGCCACCCGAAGCAGTCTCGCCTCCAGCGCGCCGACCGCGGACAGTCGTTCGAACAGGGCCGCGAAGCCGGACTGCGCGAACACCGCACCGAGTTCGCGGAGCTGCCCGCCGACCTCCGCGACGATGTCGTCGCCGCGGGCATCGAGTTCCTCGGCCGTGTGTCCCAGCAGCGGGGTGAGCGCGGCCAGCCGCACCCGGTCGGAACGGTGCGGTTGCTCGATGGCCTGCAGAATCCAGAGCCAGTGCTGCGCAGCCGGAGTCGTGAAGACGCTGGCCCCGCCGGCGAGCACGGACGGCACACCCGCCCGGTCTAGGGCGTCGTGGACCAGTGTGATCTGCGCGTTGGTGCGCACCAGGACGGCGATGTCGCCGGGTTCGACGGGTCGGACGCTCCCCCCGACGTCGAGTGTCGCGCCACCGTCGAGGAGGGCGACGATGTCGGCGGCGAGATCTGCCGCGATCCGCTTCCGGAGCGGCCCCACCGCCGGGTATCCCGACTTGTTGATCGGCCCGGCGCCCGTCCGCGGCAGATACCGCAGCCGTAGTGGCGCGGCACCCGTCAGACGCGACTTCGGTCTCGCGCCGTCGACGCGGTGCACCACGATCTCGGGATGCCCCAGCGCGGCGCCGCCGTGCAGAAATTCGAGGCCGTCGAGGAGTTCCTGATCGCTGCGCCAGTTGGTGGTCAACTCCTGATGACGGTCGGCCGACCGCACCGCGTCCAGATAGCTGAGCACCTCCGCCCCACGGAACGCGTAGATGGCCTGCTTCGGATCGCCGACGAGCACCAGCGTTCCGCTGCCGTGGAACGTCCGGCGCAGAATGTCCCACTGCAGCGGGTCGGTGTCCTGGAACTCGTCGACGAGCACGACGCCGTAGCGTTCGCGGACACGCCTGCAGGCCGCCGCACCGTGCTCAGGATCGCTGAGGACGCGATGGAGGAGCATCGGGAGATCGTCGAAGTCACGCAGACCCACCGCGCGTTTGCGCCGCTCGACTTCTGCGCGCACCGCCTCCGCGAACGCCACCCGATCCCCGGCCGGGGTGCCCCGCGCATCTTCCGGGGCGAGCACGGCCTGCGGGTCGAAGATCGCGGCCCGCGCGGCGGCCGTGGCCTCCGCCGGAGTGAACGGCGCGACCTCGACGCGACTGTAGGCCCGCAGGTACAGGTCGGCGATCACCTCGGTCGTGAGGTCGTCGGCCGCCTCGACCAGCACCGTGTCGGGGTCGCGTTCGCCCGCGATGCCGAGCCCGTCGAGCATGCGCTGACAGAAGCTGTGGGTGGTGACGATGGTGGCGGCGTCGAAGTCCGACAGCGCCTGCAGCAGGCGCCGGCGCCGTAACGCCACCGCGTCGGTGTCGCCCTCGGCGAGGTGCCGGATCAACTGATCCGCGCTCAGCCGCGCCGCTGCGGGATCGGCCAATGCGGCTGCGGCGGAACCGAATCGTTCACGGGTGCGTTCCCGCAGCTCCTGCGTCGCCGCCCGGCTGAACGTCACCAGCAACAGCTGGGACAGGTCCACGCCGCCCTCGGCGACGAAGCGGGCGGCCAGGCCGACGATCGCGTACGTCTTGCCGGTACCGGCGCTCGCCTCGAGCACCGTCGTACCCTCCGGCAGCGGACCGAGCAGGTCGAAGCCTCGCGCGCCGGTCACGGCTGCGCCAACGTCTCCGCGGCGAGCAGCGGCGCCCACAATTGCCGGGCGTAATGCTCGATGGTCACCGTGTCGCCGAGGACGTCGATGCCCGGTGACGACCCGTACACGTACGTGATGTGCCGGTCGCGTGAGTCACCGAAATCACTGCTCCATTCCTTGCGGGCCGCCTCGACCGCGTCCTCCATGCTGCTGCCGCCGTGGCGTCGTTCGGCATACGCCGCCGACGCGCCCGTGGCGATCGGCAGCGGCCCGCGCAGCCCGAGATCGCGCAGTTCGACGAGTCGCACCAACTCCTCCACTGCGTTCTCGGGTGCTGCGAGGGTCGAGCGCCACGCCGGACGGCTGTACGCGCCGCGGCCGGTCGTGACCGCAGTCCACTCGGTCTCGTTGCCGGACGCCGCGACTGCCAGCAACTGCGCCCATGCCGCGAGGCGGTGTTTCGGTCCCAACCTCGAATACGTGGTGCTCGCGATCACCGATCCGTGCACACCGCCGACGGTCCCGGTGAGGCGCCGTCCGGACCCGAGATCGACATCGATGTCCACGGTATCCGCGCGCCCGACGTGCACGGACCCGCTGACGGCGACTAGCGACTCGACCGCGTGCTCGATTCCGCCGAGCACCGACTCCCCCAACTTGAACGGCGGCAACGTCCCTCGGCGCCACTCCGCGGCGCGGAAGTCTGCCAGTTCGACTCCCGCCAGCCTCGCGACGAGCATCCTCTGCCCGAGATCCCATCGGGCCAGCGGATCGGGCGACACGTCCAGTGCGTCGGCGAGGTCCTCGTCCACGTCGGGGACCCGCAACCCGAGCCGTTGCCGCAGAAACGCCTGCGTCGGGTGCACCAGGAACGCGATGAGGTCGGCGAGATCGACGTCCTCCCGCTGCAGCGGCACCAACGGCGCCGGCAGGAACGCCGGCTCTGGTTCGGGCGGGTGCTGCGCGGCACGGGCACCGGCCAGCGCCGCCCGGTCGAAACTGAACGGGTGCTCAGGCCGGAAGTTGCGTGCATCGAACGGCTGCAACGGATGCCGGGTCACGATCCCGGGCAGGGCATCGCTCCCGACGGTGGCCGCCACCGCGTCGAGCAGCTCGGACAGCGGGATCGCCGGCGGCCGGGACATGCCGGTGACGGGGTCGGCGCCCGTGTAGAACAGCAGGAGTTTCTCACTCGCCGACATCACGGCGTCGAGCAGCAGCTGCCGATCCTCGCTGCGCGGGTCACGTTCGCCGAGAAGGGGATTACGAGCCAGCACGTCGTCGCCGTCCACGCTGACGCCCCGCGGGAAGACTTCGTCGTCGAGGCCGAGGAGAACGACGACGCGGTGCGGCACCGACCGCATCGGCACCATGGTGCATACCGTCAGCTCGCCCGTGCGGAAGTTCGCGCGGGTGGGACGGCCCGCGAGCCGGGTGGCCAGCATGGCGCGCACGTCCGACAGTCGCAGAACCGCGTCGCCGCCGTGTTCCATCGCCGCCCCGAGTTCTCTTCGCGCCTGCGCGAGTTGCCACGTGTCGGCGGCGCTGACGTCGACGAGGAGGTCGAGCGCCCGGGTGAGCGCGCTCGACCAGTCCGCGACCGACTGCGGCCCGCCGAGCCCGCGCAGCGCGACGTCGAGCCGGTCGACGAATTCGGCCAGCCGCCCGGTGAGGTCGATGTCGTTGCTGTCGACGTCGTCCAGCGGTAGCGCCAGGGCGAGCCATTCGCCTTCCGACTCGTCGGCCGCGGCGCCCAGCAGAATGCGGTCGAGCGCGGTGGTGAACGTGTTCTGCGGGAAGTCGCCGAGTCCGAACGCCGCGCGCTGCCGTGGCCCGATTCCCCAGCGGGCGCCCGTCGCGGCCGCCCATTCCCGGATCCGTTCGAGGTCGTCGTCGCCGAACCGGAACCGCCTGCGCACCGGCGCGGCCGCCGACAGGTCCAGGACCTGACTCGCCGTCACCCTCGCGTCGGCGAGTTCGAGGAGCGTCGACACGACGGCGAGAACCGGATTGGTCTGGTGCAGGGCACGATCGGCGAGCCGGACCCGCAGCCGATGGCCGGGATGGCCGAGCACGTCCTGCCCGAACGCGGCCCGGATCAGCGGGGCGTAGGACTCGACGTCGGGGCACATGACGAGCACGTCGCGCGGCTCGAGAGTCGGATCGTCCTCGAAGAGATGGAGGAGACATTCGCGCAGGACCTCCACCTGACGGGCCGGCCCGTGGCACGCGTGGACCTGGACGGAGGCGTCTGCCGTGCACTCGGCGAGCGCGGGTGCCCGGTCGTCCCTGACGTCCGCTTGCAGGCACCCCAGCAGGGAATCTCGGGGTGCAGGCCCCTCGTGGTGGATGTCGTCGACGTCGAGGCGGGTCAGCCTCGACTCGAGTTCGCGAACGTCCCGAGCCAGGCTCGACAACAGCGGGTGGGAGACGGACAGCGCGGTGTGATCGTCGGCGCGGGCGAGAACACTGTTCACCGTCGACAACGACGACCACATGGCGGGACTCGGATGCGGAAGCCACAGGTGCACATCACGATTGGCGGCAAGGGCGGCGAGGACGGCGATCTGATCGGTCGCGAGACGTGTCGGGCCGAACAGCGACAGCCTGGCGGGGAGTTCGACGAGGTACGGTTCCTCGCGCAGCCGGGCGCAGGCGGAGTCGAGCCGCTCGGCGGGGGCAGGACTACCGACACGCTCACGCAGCCGTCGCCACAGTTCGGCCTGCCAGAGAAGGTCGTCGTCGAGTAAACCGCCCGCACCGTCGGTGTCGCGACCTCCGGCCCAGTCGACCAGCATCGCCGGCCGCTGTGCGGCGTAACTCCGGAACAGGTCGGTGAGGTGTGACGCGGTGGCGTAGCGCCGGCCCGGCCGGTGATCGTCCGGGTCGCAGTCCGGGAGACCGTGCCCGAGGTGTTTCGCGAGGACGGCACACCAGGGCTCACCGAGGCAGTCGTCGACGACGCCGAGCAGCGCCCACAGCACCCGGGACGAATTCCACGGGTCGTCGTCCGCGGACACCCCCGTGGCAGCGGCGAGGCACTCGTCGACGAGCCGGGTCGGTGACGGGAAGTCGATGTTCGCGGCGACGCCGTCGCCGACGTCGGGCCGGGCACCCAGCGCGGTCGAGAGTCGCTGCGTGAGCCAGCGCTCCACACCCTTCGCCGGGACCGCGACGACCTCCCGGGCGAACGGATCGGACAGCGGGGTCGCGAGCACGTCGCCGAGTGCCGACGCGAGAGTGGCGGAACGCTCGGCGCGATGCAGTACGAGCACGTGGCCTCCCTTCGCTCCCCAACTCCGGTCGGCTCAGACTTACCACAACCCACCGACGTGTGAGGGCCACCCAGCGCACGTGAGTGGCGAAGCGTGCCGGGGCACGCATCAGCACTCACATGCGGTTAGCCTGGTTGAACTGGTTCCCGGCCCTGGAGGCAGGATGCAGACGTTCGTCCCCGATCCGGGATTCGCCCGCAGCGCGAAACTGCTCGACGACCGGAGACTGGGCAAGCAGCGGGTGGAGACTTTCCAGATCCTGCGCGCCCTCGTCTGGCCGTCGTACGGGTGGAAGCGTCATCCCGCGACCGCGATGTGGCGCGGCTTCACCCCCGCGCTCGTCTCGTACGGCGTCGCGATGTGTCGCGAGTGGTCGGCACGCGGTCATGCCGACGCTCTCGCACCCCAACTGCTCGAGTACACCGCTGGGCGCACCGACAGTTACGAGCAACTCCGCGATCACGGCCTGCTACCACCGTGGCTCGGGGACGACGCCGTCCACACCAGTCATCGCCGGGTTCTCGCCGAGAAGGCTCCCGATGCGTACCCGCCCGGGTGGCGCGGGGAGGGCGGGTACGTCTGGCCAACGCCCGTGTATCCCCGATGGCCGTTGCGCAGCGCCGACCCGCGCGAGGTACTGACGCCGGCAGAAGCGGAGACCGCGGCCGGTGCCTCGGACAGCTGGGATCTGCTGCGCAGCCTGAACCTCGGTCGGTCCGCGTCGGCGGAGGCGCCCGATCCGGCGACAGTCGTCGCGGCGAGCCTGGTGCGCCCCGGACTAAGGGCTTGTGATGAATTAATCTAGCTCGGTTCGGGCGTGTCGTCGGGTGCGGGGTGGAGTGTGTAGTTCCACTCGCCGTGGAACTCGTGGCGCGT